>NZ_JBBWUA010000002.1:0-320081 GCF_038181555.1 Desulfitobacterium sp. THU1
TTACTCATTTGACGAGTCATTGGCTGTTCCTTGTTGTTTAGTTTTCAAAGACCATCTTTGGTTTCTTTTCGTCACTCTTGGTGGCGCTTTTCGGCGCCGCCGCACTCAGTGGCGACATTTATAGATTCTATCAGAGTTTGACTTGAAAGTCAATATCTTTTTTAGAATCTATTTTTTCTTGCTTTACCGGTTGGGGTTTCCCCAGCGGCAACTTTGTTATAGTACCACTGGAGTGCATCTCTTGTCAACTATTTTTTAGATAAGGTTTTTAAGCTCGTGATACTGTTTGTTTGTCTCTCTAGCTTCTAACTATCATCCGAATCCGAACCTCCATTATTATTCACACCTAGATACCAGAATATTCATTACCATACTTATTCTATAGATAAGTAAAAGAGAGCCTTATCAGCTCTCTCATCTACATACAGAGATATACTACTCGACTTCTTGGATAATGGGTAGGACCATGGGACGGCGGCGAGTTTTCTCATAAAAATGTTTACTCAAAGTTTCACGGACTTGGCCTTTTAGAATCGCCCATTCCGTTACATGATTATCTCTTAAGCGCGACATGGTCTGCCTTACCTTTTCTTTTGCCTCGTCAAGCATTAATTCTGATTCACGCACATAGACAAAACCACGGGTCACTATATCCGGACCAGCGACCACTGCACCTGAAGCACGGCTAATAGTCATCACCACAATCAATATCCCATCTTGAGAAAGCTGCTTACGATCGCGCAGCACAATATTGCCGACATCACCAACCCCAAGCCCATCGATGAGCACTTTACCTGCTTGTACCTTTCCGGCAATGCTTGCTCCATGGCGAGTGAATTCGATAATCGTGCCATTATCGGCAACGAAAGTACCCTCTCTAGCAATTCCCAATTGTTCAGCTAGCTCCGCATGCTTAATAAGCATGCGATATTCGCCATGAACAGGGATAAAATATTGGGGGCGAATCATATTGAGCATAAGCTTTAATTCTTCTTGGCTAGCGTGCCCGGAAACATGCATCCCTTGATAAGATTCATAGATTACATTAGCCCCTAATTTAAACAAGAGATCGATTGTTTTTGATACGGATTTTTCGTTGCCCGGAATCGGGTTAGCGGAAATGATGACTGTGTCCCCTGGTTGTATCTCAATGCGCCGATGGTCACTCATGGCCATACGTGTCAATGCCGACATCGGTTCGCCTTGACTGCCAGTGGTTAGTATGCAGGCTTGGTTACCTGGTAAGTTGACAATTTCGTCCACATCGACTAATGTACCCTCGGGAACTTTTAGATAGCCTAACTCAGAGGCTATCGTCACGATGTTGATCATACTTCGTCCCACGACTGCTACTTTACGGTTGGTATTATAGGCCGCTGTAATCACCTGCTGTAGTCTGTGCACATTGGTAGCAAAGCTGGCAATGATGATTCGGTCCATGGCTCCTTTGAATGCTTCCTCAAGCATGTGGCCAACGCTTCGCTCAGACTTAGTAAAACCAGGTCGCTCCACGTTCGTGCTATCGGACATTAGACAAAGGACTCCTTTGTCTCCCAACTCAGAGAATTTATGAATATCAATCTTTTCTCCTGTGACCGGCGTATGATCCACTTTAAAATCGCCGGTATGGACTATAGTTCCTAGAGGAGTATGAATTGCTATGGCTACCGCGTCTGGAATACTATGATTGACACTTAAGAACTCCACTTTAAAAACACCTATTTTAACTGTGTCTCTGGGTTGAACGACTGTTGCATTTATGTCGTTCAAATGTTTTTCTTTCAATTTTGATTGAATGATGCCCAAAGTTAATCGAGTGGCATAAAGAGGGACATCCAAATCCCTTAAAAGATAAGGTAAAGCACCAATATGGTCTTCATGACCATGCGTTACTAAAATTCCTTGAACCATTTCTTTATGTTCTAATAAATAGGAGTAATCAGGTATGACAACGTCAATTCCCAACATTTCCTCTTCAGGAAAAGCTAAACCCGCGTCAATGACGATCATTTGATTATCGTAGCGAATCACGGTCATATTTTTGCCGATCTCGCCTAAACCGCCTAAAGGGATAATCTGAACTTTATGTTCCTTTGGCAAACCTTTACACCTCCGCCATATTTTACCTTATGATAGCTTTATTGTGCCAATTAATGAACTAATCTTTTATTCCACAAAAATGGAACAAAAAGATTCGAAATGCCGTAACGAATACAACGCCCTTGGTACTCGCCAGTATTCCGTGAAATAATATTAAACTCACCGCACAATACATTCGTCTTATTATAGCTAATATATTAAGGAATAACAAGAGTATGAAAAAGCAGAAATTTAACCGAAAAAACGGTAAATTTCTGCTCATATCTCACATTAATAATAAGTTGTCTAACTGCTGACATTATCCTTTAATTTCTAGATAAAGGTTATCTAAGAAAGCTTCTTCCTTAGGAGATGCACAAACGAGTGGAAGTTTAACTCCACCGGCGTTAATACCAACTTTCCTTAATAGATATTTTACAGGAACAGGATTCGTAGTGACAAATACCCCCTTAAACATGGGCATAAGTTTCAAATGCCACTGAAGCGCAGTTTGGAGGTCACCAGCAAACCAAGCCTCGACCATTTTTCTCATTTCATCGCCGACTACATGTGCTGCAACACTAATGATTCCGTTACAACCTAAAGCCAGCATGGGTAAGGTTAAGGAATCATCCCCACTATAAATAATAAAGTCATCCGGTAAAACCCGTTTAAGTTCGCTGACTTGGTCCATGGAACCGGCAGCTTCCTTTATGGATGTGATATTGGGAATTTCACTGAGTCTGCGCACTGTTTCCGGAAATAGATTAACAGAGGTTCTCCCAGGAATGTTGTACATCATCAGGGGCAGGCTTGTGGCCTCGGCAATAGCACGAAAATGCTGGTACATACCCTCTTGCGAAGGCTTGTTATAGTAAGGTACTACAGCCATAAGTCCATCAACCCCCGTGGCTTCGGCTTTACGAGCCAGACTGATGCTACCTTCTGTAGTATTCGAACCAATTCCGGCAATAACTGTAGCCTGATTGCCCACTGCTTTTTTTACCACTCTAAAAAGTTCAAGCTTCTCATCAGCCGTAACTGTTGGCGATTCACCCGTAGTACCGCAAACGACAATCCCATCAGAGCCATGTTCTATGAGATAAAGAGCCAATCTCTCTGCCTCAGCATAATTAACTTCCAATTTCTCATCAAAGGGAGTGACCATTGCCGTCATAATTCTATTTAAGGCCATACTTTTCAGCTCCTCATTTACTTGTTTTCGTCATGTGCCTAATAGAAATTTATTATGGAGTGCTTGCACAGCCGAAATCATATCCTCTTTATTCACTAATACCCAAATTGTAGTATGGGAGTCTGCAGATTGGAGAATACGAACTCCCGCATCCGATAATGCGTGCACTAGGTCAGCCATGACACCTGGTACGCCTGCAATACCAGCCCCAACCACAGATACTTTGGCACATCCTGGTACACTTGAAGGCTTGAATCCTAAGTTTTCTAGAATCTTTACAGCTTTTTCAGCTAAATCATCAGGCACTGTGAACAACACACCCTCTGGTTGAACACTGATAAAATCTACGCTGATGTCTGCCAATGCCATACCCTTAAATATCTGTTTATTGGCTTGCAATTGATCGGGAGTATCTAGGGTAGGCACCTTAATTTGGGTTACGTTTGGTGTATGAGCAATTCCTGTAGTCGTTCGATCCCCTGTTATATCTGTTCCGACACCCATGTCCGGTTGCATACAGGTTACTAAGGTACCGGGTGCATCTGAAAAGGTACATTTAATTCTAATGGGTATATTACGCTGCATAGCAATTTCGACGGCACGGGGGTGGATCACCTTTGCTCCCTGATGGGCGAGATGGCAGATTTCGTTATAGGTTACCACATCTAGGATACGGGCATCCTCAACAATGCGTGGATCGGCGGTCATAATCCCTTCCACATCGGTATAGATGTCAATATTCTCAGCATTTAACGCTACCCCCAAGGCAGCGGCTGTGGTATCACTTCCCCCGCGGCCTAATGTAGTAATCTGACCATCTTCCGTAACTCCTTGGAATCCCGTGACAACGACAATGCGTCCTGCCTCTAACTGATTGAGAATGTTCTTAGGCTCTACACGAATAATACGAGCATCGCCAAAACAATTGTTAGTAATGATCCCCGCTTGCCCTCCGGTTAATAACACGGCATCGAGACCTAAATTCTTTAGAGTACTGGTCAAAACAACTCCAGATATTATTTCTCCACAGCTCATGAGTAAATCCATTTCTCGCTTAGGAGAGTCAACCGCAATCCCTTTCACCAGATTGATAAAGGTATCCGTTGCATATGGATCACCACTGCGTCCAATGGCAGACACCACAACCACTGGTGAATACCCTTCTTGCACTGCTTCAGAGACTTTTGCAGCAACTTGAGCACGACGTTCAGCACTAGATACCGATGTTCCCCCAAACTTTTGGACTAAAACACGCACCTGAACTCCTCCTGACGCCAAAAGCTATCTATTAAATTTTTATTTGATTTTTTATAATAAAAGTTCTGCAATCTGTACGGCATTGGTTGCCGCACCTTTGCGAATCTGGTCACCGACAACCCAGAGGTTGATTCCCTTCTCAATTGAAAAGTCCTGGCGAATACGCCCTACATAGACTTCATCACTATCAGAGGAAAACCAAGGCATGGGATATTGATCTTCAGCCGGATTATCGACTACGATCACCCCCTGGGCATTCTGCAAGGCCGTCTTAACTTCCTCAATAGCAACTTTTCTATCTGTTTCTATGTTAATGGACTCAGAATGACTTCTTAGAACAGGCACACGAACTGTGGTTGCTGTAATAGCCATATCATCTACATGGAATATCTTTTGGGTCTCCTTGACCATCTTCCACTCTTCTTTTGTATAGTCTCCCTCCTGGAACACATCAATCCGTGGAATGACGTTAAACGCGATTTGATAGGGGAAGGTGTGATTCTTTAATTCATCTCCGTTTGCCCAACTGCGGACCTGATCTTCCAATTCCTCGATCCCCTCGCGACCTGCTCCAGAAACTGCTTGATAAGTAGATACGACCACTCTCTTAATTCCTGCTAGATCAAATATCGGTTTCATGGCTACGACCATAATAATTGTCGAGCAATTTGGATTTGCAATAATCCCTTTATGCCATTTTACATCCTCCGGATTGACCTCAGGCACAACCAGTGGAACATCAGGGTCAAGGCGATAGGCACTACTGTTGTCAATGACCACAGCTCCGCTCTTCACTGCCGAGGGAGCATATTCCGTACTGGATGAACCTCCGGCAAATAAGGCGATGTCAATCCCCTTGAAGCTATCATGAGTTGTTTCTTGAACTTCGATCTCTCTTCCTTGCCAAACCATAGTCTTACCTGCGGAACGCTTCGTCGCTAACAAGCGTAATTCTCCCACCGGAAAGTTCCTCTCGGCAAGAATCTTCAAGAACTCTTGTCCAACTGCACCTGTAGCACCAACAATCGCAACATTCGGCATAAATGATCCTCCTTAGATCTCTTCGGCGGATGTATGAAAATGGTGCTGTCCTAAAAGCACAGCACCATAATCAAGGCGATCCGTCTGAGTTTTAGTGATAATCAACTAAAATAGGTTGAATTTGTTTTCCTTCACAGGCCATAAGGATTGTATCTGGAATCATATCCATATGCGCCACTAATGAATTCGCTTTTGTAGCTGGGCTATCCTGCCCAAATGGGACGAGAAATAAATTTTTTGTACATAAAAGTGTTCCAATGTTCCTTGCGTTTAAGCCAAGTCCATCATTAGTTGAGATGGCAATCACTAAGGGCCTTTGGTTACGAAGATGAGCTTTCGCTGCCATAAGCACCGGTGTATCTGTGATTCCATTGCTTAGTTTCGCCAATGTATTTCCAGTACATGGTGCAATGAGCAGACAGTCAAATTTTTTCTGGGGCCCGATCGGCTCCGCATCCGGAATGGTTTGGATTATTTTCTTTTGCGTTATTTCTTCAAATTTGCTCTTCCAATCTTCAGCCTTGCCGAACCGTGTATCCATTGTATCTACAGCGAAGGAGATGATGGGAGTCAAATCCGCTCCTTCTTCGACCATCTTACGCATGACCTCAGTGATTTCATGTAAGGTGCAATGGGAGCCTGTGACTGCAAAACCAATCTTCAACCCGTCTAATTTCATACTTCGTCACCTCCACTTCTTAACTTTAAAGAAGTATTCATACTTGTGGTCAGGTGGCGAAGAATAAGTTGCGGGTAAACTTGAGCTAATATTTTTCCTGCTGCTTTGGGAGCAACCTTACCAGGTAAACCAGGCGCAAGCAAGGCTTTGATGCCTAAAACCTTCGCGTATTCGAAATCCGTGCCTCCAGGAATTGAAGCAATGTCAATAATAACCGCTTCTTTATTCAATTGTTCTAGCAGTGCTTTGTCAAGGATCAGATGGGGGGCGGTGTTGAAAATCATATCTGCTTTCCCAACCCTATCCTCCAAGTCAGAAAAATGAACTGCTTCGAGCCCCATTTCTATCGCCCTTGCTAAATCCGCAGGTTTACGGGCGACCCCTGTGACATGAGCTCCCATCCCCTTTAACGTCCGGGCTAACGTCCATCCACATCTTCCCAAGCCGAGCACAAAGCACTCGCTACCGTGGATTGTTAGAGGTGATGCTTCCATAGCCATTTGAATGGCCCCTTCTGCCGATGGAATGGAATTAAGAATTGCAAGTTGGTCGAGATTCGCAGTCTCCACTACCTGAATCCCCAACAACTCTGCTGCAGACTTCAAAGCGGGCCGAGCCCAGCCAATAAAAAGGGTCACATGGGGTGGAACCTCTTTCAAAAATTCCTTGTTCAGCACAATAGGTGAATCCGAATACTTGGCTTTGACCCCGCCACGTTCATCAGTGCCATACATAGGAAAAAGTAAAACATCCGCCTTCGCCACCGCTTCAATAGGTGAAGAAAGTAAAGTTACTCCTTCCAACGGAGCTGCCTTTTCAAATCCGACCCCGACTATGTAGGCACCAAGCTTTTGCAGCTCTGGGATCATATAAATTTCTCTGTCATCCCCTCCAATTACAGCTACTCGAATTCCTGTTAAACCCGCACTCATCTTTAAGCCCCCTTTGAGACTGTGTCCCATGACTACTATCCAGTATATGAGGGAAAGTTAAGTGCGGTTCCCGATATCAATTCCTATTCAAGAAAATTCTCAAGTCCTATGACCAATTTTGTAATCTGGGTTGCTTTGCGAATAGCCACCATAACACCAGGCATATAGGTTTCACGCGAAAATGCATCATGGCGAATGGTCAAGGCTTGTCCAAGGCCGCCAAAAATAACTTCTTGGTGAGCTATAAAACCAGGCAGCCGCACCGAATGGATATGGATGCCTTCCACATCGCCACCCCGAGAACCCTTAATTTTTTCATACTCGTTTGGATGTCCCTGCACTAAAGGTTTTCTGACTTCTGATATCCACTCTACAGTTTTTAGAGCAGTTCCTGAAGGCGCGTCTAATTTTTGATCATGATGTAATTCGATGATTTCAACATTAGGAAAATATCTTGCCGCTTCTTGAGCAAAGCGCATCATGAGAATAGCACCAATAGCAAAATTCGGAGCGATAAAGGCTCCGACTTTCGTTTGATCCACAAGATCACGAATTTCGACAATGTCGGCTTCATCTAACCCCGTCGTGCCCAAAACAGGAATCACTCCAGCAGATAATGCGCATTTGGCATTTTTTAAAACTGATTGCGGATTTGTAAAATCCACCATCACATCTGCTTGAGCTTCGCGAAGATGGGCCACTTCTAGAGGACCAGATATTTCAATCCCTAGGGGAGCAACGCCAAGAACCTCGCCAATATCCTTCCCTTGTTGACGCGCATCGGATGCGCCTACAAGGAGCATATCTCCTTGATTTAGGATCGTACGCATAACCTCTTTTCCCATTTTTCCACCGGCTCCAGAAACAAAAACCCGGATTTTCTTCAATGCTAACCCCCCCTAAGAGCCATACCTATAGTCAACAACCCCGCTGCCTATGGCGATTCGGGGTTGTTCAACCTTTTTTACTATTTTAGTTAATTAACGTATTCATGTCAAACAGAATATTTGTTTATTCGCTCTGTTCTACTACTCATATCCACAATAATAACCTCTGCACCTACTTTTTTAATGGAATCCCAAGGAATAACGAGCAGATCTCGATCCCGATCATTGGGGTTTCCCCAAAAACCTGCAAACCCTGAGCGGGAGGTAAGGATGATGGCTTCAATGGACCCACTTGCTGCTATAGCCAAATCTGCATCTCCCACTAAACCAAGTTTTGAACCATCATGCAGATTGATAATTTCTTTTCCTGCCAAATCACTCAATAGCATTTTATCTCCTCCTATTTCCTTACTTTTAGCCACAACTGTATGACAAAGGGTTGCAGAATGGCTAGGACGAGAGAAAAAACGGCGAGGGGCTCTACAACAAAGGTGGATGGATTCCACCAATCTTCCGGAATTCTTAAAAAGGAAAATAAGAGTTCAAGGGAAAGATAAATACCCCCTGCTGTGCCTACTAACTGGGTTATTGAAGCCGATAGTAAGCTCGATCTGTTCTCTGAACGCCACATCAGTAGATACCGCCTAGAACGAAGCGAGGCGAAGATACCTACACTAAGTAAAAAAAGTCCTAGGACTTGCATAGCCATACCCCCTCTATGGGATTTGTATGACAAGTTCAAGCTCACTAGAACTTTAATCTTTCGATCAATAATTTTCTTATGTCCGGCGTTAACCAGAAACACCAGTCGACCCAAACCCTCCGCTTCCCCGCAAGGATTCATCTAACTGCTCTACAACCTCAAAGTTTCCGATAAACACAGGTAGAAAAACCATTTGGGCAATACGATCCCCATCTTTCACGGTAAAGGAATCTTTGCCGTGATTAATCACGGCGACCTGAATTTCACCCCGATAGTCTGAATCAATAACACCTACGCCATTGGCTAAGGCTAAGCCGTATTTTAAGGCAAGGCCGCTGCGAGCAAAAACAAAGGCTCCGACTCCCTCATGGGGAAGCTCAATCGCTATCCCGGTCGGTATCGTTACAATCTGTCCATGCTCAACAACCAGTTCCTCGTCTAGTGCGGCCCGAAGGTCGACTCCCGCTGCTCCCGGTGTTGCGTATTTGGGGACATTCATTGACTTATTCTTTCTCACGCTGGTGATTTTCACAGTAATTGTACCCAATATCCTTACCTCCGTGTCTCTAAACTGCACACTTCAACATTCTAGATTAAAAGTTCAGGCAGGGTATTCTCCTACCTGAACTTTTGTTTCAATCTTCTGTCCAGCCGATTTTTTTATAGATATCTTCCAAACTAACTTCATGGCCTTCCGGTCCCAACATAAGGAGGCTGATGCTGTCCTTCTTCCACAAGCGATTCACAATCCTTTGGGCATCCTCCAAGGTTACTCGTTCCAGTCTCTCGACGACTTCTTCCGGTGAGATGATTCGGTTGTAGGTTAATTCAGTCTTACCCAAACGACTCATCCGACTGTTCGCAGATTCTAGGCCTAAATATAATCCACCTTTGATTTGCGACTTTGTTCGATCAAGCTCAGACTGAGTGATGCCATTCCTCTTCATATCTAAAATCTCTGCTAGCACGCATTCCACCACTTCCTGAGAATTAGAAGGGGTTGTCCCAGCGTAAATGGCAAACAATCCTGTGTCCACATAAGTGGAGTGGTAGGAGAAAACAGTATAAGCCATTCCCCGCTGTTCTCTGATCTCCTGAAACAATCGAGAACTTAACCCACCCCCTAAGATGTTGTTGATGATATGCATGGGATAAAGATCCTCGTCCTCTTGACCTAATCCCGGAACACCTAGGATCAGATGCATTTGCTCTGTATCCTTGGTAATCATTTTTTGAACCTGTTTACCCTTAGGTGTACCCTCTAATACTCTTCTTCCTCCCCGTTTAAACTCTCCGTATAGGGGAACAAGTTTCTTTAAGACTTCATCATGCTTTATTTTCCCGGCAACAGCAATGACCAGATTATCTGGCGCATAATGTTGGTCCATGTATGTTAGGATTTTTTCCCGACTTAGCTCCTTGATGCTTTCCTCGGTTCCTAGAATCGGCCTTCCCAAAGGATGGTCATTCCACACATAATCGGAAAACAAGTCATGGATAATTTCATCAGGAGAATCCTCATACATCTTTATTTCTTCAATAACGACTCGTTTTTCTTTCTCGATTTCGCTTTCATCGAATAAGGATTCGAAAAACATATCATTGAGGACATCCATAGCTAAATCTATATCATCATCGAGAACCTTGGCATAGTAGCAGGTATACTCCTTGGTTGTGAAGGCATTAAGTTGTCCCCCCACGGCTTCCAAGGATTCAGCAATATCTCTAGCCGTGCGATTCTTCGTTCCTTTGAAGAACATATGCTCAATGAAATGAGATATTCCCTCATATCCTGCTCTCTCGTCACGAGAGCCTGCTCCTACCCATATTCCCACTGCGACTGAACGTACATAATCGATTTCCTCTGTGATGATGCGAACTCCATTAGGCAATTCCGTTTTTTGATACACTCTCTTCACTTCCCCTCTATGAGATTCGTCAGTCTCCCTTTTAGATCCCAGCCGTCAAATATCTCCGCTCGACATTCCGCATACAATGGTGTGCTACCTAACTTTTTCTCGTTTAACCACACCTCGTAAACGCCGATTTCTTCGCCACCGTCAATGGGGAGATGAGAATCCCTTGTCCATTGAATTTTCTTTTCTAGCTTCTCCTCATCTTTCTTAAGGACACTTACCTGCAAGGGCTGCTGCACAAATGCCATTAAGGGCTCAGAGCCCTCCCGAGAGACATCGACAACATCTCCTGCTTGAGCGATCGTAATCGTTTCTGTATTTGAAAAGCCCCATTCCAATAACTTTTGGGCGTCTCCAAAGCGATTCGGGGCATTTAGAACCACAGCAATCAGCTGACGGCCATCCTTGGTCGCGGCTGCTACTAGACACTTGCCTGCCGCAGTGGTGGTCCCTGTCTTCACTCCGTCAGTATAGGGGTAATTCCATAATAATTTATTGGTATTTCTTAAATTCATAAAAAAATCAGGCTCAATAAAATGAATCTCCGTCTCTTTTAGTCGTGTAATCGAGGTAAAGGCGGGGATTTGTAGCCCATAACGTGCCATAAGCGCCAAATCATAGGCTGTTGAATAGTGATTCTTGTTAGGCAAGCCATTGGTATTGACAAAATGGGTGTTTTTAGCCCCGATCAGAAACGCCTTTTGATTCATAAGCCGTACAAAATCTTTTTCAGTTCCGGCAATCTGCTCCCCAATTGCCACACAGGCATCATTTCCTGATTTCACCATGGCTCCAGTAATCAGTTCATAGAGGAGTATCTTCTCCCCAGGGTCCAAATGAATGGTGGATTCACCAACCGCGGCCGCCTTTTCGCTCACAACAACTAATTCATCAGGTCTTCCTAATTCGAGTCCTAGAATAGCTGTTAATATTTTTGTCGTACTGGCTGGTGGTCGTTGTTTATGAGCATTTTTATTATAAAGAGTCTCGCCATTAGTTGCATCCATCAATATAGCTGCGTCTGCACTAATACTCATCGAATGGGCCTCAATTAATCCATGATTGACTTCTTCAGTTTGAGCGAACACAGGTCCACCATTGATTCCTAACCCGAGTATCGAAATAAAAACGCAAAGCAAGGCTTGCGCCCATTTCTGCCTCACCATTCTACCACCTCACTTTTAAGTCTATGAGGTAGTATTTCCGACTCCTGTCAATGTTATCAGTTCATTTATTGTAATGAACTGGAATCCTTGATCGGCGAGTTGTCCTAAAATATTCGGCAAAGCTTTCACCGTATTTTCTTTTGGGTGCATTAATACAATTGCACCCAAATGGGTCGGCTTGATCCCAAATCGTACAGCTGGATCAACGATCCGTTGGGTAATAACCTCCGGGGTGCTTTCTGGGCGCCAATCGACTGTATCTAATGTCCATAGGATGGTGGTATAACCAAGGTTTCCAGCTGCTTTGAGACCTGAGGCTCCTCTTTCACCATAGGGCGGAGCATAATACTTGGTCTTCTGCCCAGTAATCTCTTGAATAATGCTTTCAGTCTTGAGGATCTCTTCTTGATTGGCCTGAATCGATAGCTGGTCAGGATGAGGATGGGAATAACCATGATTCTCAATAGCATGTCCTCGAGCCTGAATCTCTTTGACCAGTTCGGGATTATTTTTAGCCCAGCGACCGGTAAGGAAAAAGCTGGCTTTGGCATGATGTTGCTCTAAGGCTTCCAGTATACCCGGTAGATACTCTCCACCCCAGTCTACATTGATGGTAAGGGCAATGACTTTTTGCTCAGTCTTCACTTGCTCGATGGGTAGCGGAAGGCTCGCCACTATCCCTATCACTCGCTGATGAATCAGCAAGCTAACCGCCAAGATCAGCACAAGGCCGAAAATCTTTAAATTCTTAAAAGAAACCCTAAAAACATGCATTCGTCTACCCCCTTCCTTTAAGGTTATGCGAGGGGAGACGAATGCAGAATATTTCCGAAGGACTTCTTTAACTATTCCTTCTTATGTGGGGGCATTCCCATTAGGTTTGGGTAGTGCTTCTTTGCGTGATAGATTCAAGCGACCCTGTTTATCAATACCTGTAGCCTTTACGAGGATTTCGTCTCCTTCTTTAACGACATCTTCTACCTTCTCAACGCGGTTATGGGCTAGTTGAGAAATATGAACGAGTCCTTCCTTACCGTTAAGGCCCAGTACCCCAGGGATGACCTCTACGAAAGCTCCAAAGTCCATAACGCGAGTTACGCGACCATTATAGATTCGCCCAACTTCCACTTCTTGCGTAAGGGCTTGGATGATCTTAAGGGCTTTCTCACCGGCTTCGCCATCAACTGCCGAAATAAAGACACGGCCATCATCTTCGATATCAATCTTAACACCGGTTTCGTCAATGATTTTCTTGATGGTTTTGCCTCCAGGTCCAATAACCTCACGAATCTTATCAGGATGAATCGATGAGGAGATGATTCTGGGTGCATAAGGAGAAAGTTCGGCACGAGGGTTTTCGATTACGGATAACATTTTATCCAAGATAAAGAGTCGACCCGCTTTTGCTTGAGTAAGAGCTCTCTCCAAAATCTCGCGGGATACACCTTTGATTTTTATATCCATTTGTAAGGCTGTGACACCTTGACTGGTTCCCGCTACCTTAAAGTCCATATCTCCATCATGGTCTTCCATGCCTTGGATATCAGACAGAATTGCGATATGATTCTCTTCATTAATCAAGCCCATGGCAATACCTGCTACTGGGGCCTTAATCGGAACTCCTGCATCCATCAGAGACAAGGTGCTTCCGCAGACCGAAGCCATGGAACTGGAGCCATTCGACTCCAGAACCTCCGATACTAAACGAATGGTATAAGGAAATTCGTTCTCATCGGGAATCACCGGTACGAGAGCACGTTCTGCTAAGGCACCGTGGCCAATTTCCCGACGGCCGGGTCCACGCATGGGGCGAGTTTCGCCAACGCTATAGGGAGGGAAATTATAATGATGCATATAACGTTTCGATTCTTCTAGGCCCAATCCGTCTAAGATTTGTTCATCACCCACAGCTCCTAAAGTAGCTACCGTGAGTACTTGGGTTTGCCCCCGTGTAAACAGACCAGTGCCATGGGTTCTCGGCAAGATACCAACATCTACACTGATAGGGCGAATCTCATCTAAAGCCCGCCCATCAGGCCGAATATGTTCAACGGTAATTAAGCGGCGGACAATTTTATGTACAAAGTCTTCTAATATCTTATTGATAGTTTTCGTATCCTCTGGAAATTGCTCGGCAAAGTGTTCTAAGGCCTCTTCCTTAACTTGTCGAATGGCTTCCTCTCTTGCTTTCTTTTCTTCCGTACGAACTGCCTGATCCATTTTATCATAAGCGAATTCTCTGACGGCTATGACAATGTCTTCCGGAAGCTGTGGGGCTACAACCTCTTGCTTGGGCTTAGCCAAATTCTTTTCGAGTGCTTCCCGGCGATAATCCTCTAAAAACTCAGCGATGCGCTGGATTTCTCGATGGCCAAACATAATGGCTTCCAGCATAAGAGCTTCGGATACCTCTTGAGCTCCAGCTTCGACCATCATGACTGCATCTTTGGTTCCTGCAACAGTGAGGTGCATCACACTCTTTTCGGATTGCTCTACTGTGGGGTTAATAATCAATTCTTCCCCGATCAGTCCCACCGTCACGGCAGCTACCGGCCCCTCAAAGGGAACATTTGAAATCGTTAATGCTGCTGAAGCCGCATTAATTCCCGTAATATCCGATGCACAGTCTTGGTCTACAGACATTACTTGAGCCACAACCTGAACATCATTGCGGTAACCTTCAGGGAAAAGAGGGCGAATCGGACGGTCGATGAGGCGTGCGGAAAGAATAGCCTTTTCACTGGGACGTCCTTCGCGTTTAATAAATCCTCCGGGAATCTTCCCGGCAGCATAGAGTCTTTCCTCAAACTCAACGGTCAAAGGAAAAAAATCAATCCCTTCTCTTGGTTGAGAACTTCCGGTCGCAAATGCTGAAACAACTGTATCTCCATACCGACAGAAAATAGCGCCACCTGCTTGTTTGCCGATTTTCCCTGTTTGAAAGGTCATGGTTCGGCCTCCGACCTGAATCGAACGTTCAAATACTTCCTGTTGCACTGTGGAACCTCCTTAATTCACTCATACTCTTTTTCATTCTTAACTTGAACCATCTTCGACATTTTCTTATTATTTCCTGCATTTTGATTAAAAAAACTAGTGTTATATATATAAAAAAGAGAAGCAGAAAACTGCCTCTCTCTTCTCTCCATTTTTCGGGTTAAATTCACCGGGATTAACGGCGTAAGCCAAGGTCAGAAATAATTTGACGATAGCGATTGAAATCTGTGTCCTTAAGATAGTTAAGCAGGGCACGACGTTTTCCGATCATCTTAAAGAGACCACGACGGGAATGATGGTCCTTTTTATGAGTCTTGAAGTGCTCTGTTAAATACGCAATACGTTCGGAAAGTAACGCAATTTGGACTTCCGGTGAACCAGTATCACCTTCGTGTTGTTGGAACTTCGCAATAAGTTCTTGTTTCTTTTCTGGTGTCATCATGAGTAATCTACCTCCAATAATTTAATCGCCTGCTGCCCAGGGTTGCGACGGAGAACGCGATCCCGAGCGAGCGGTTCACATGTTCTCATGTATTTTACAAGAAAAATTGTAATTTGTAAAGTTGTAGCGAAAATAAACCTAAGAAACTCTTTAGCTGCGACCTTAAGTGGCACTAAGAGACTGATGATGCTCGCTTGTAATGCCGTGTAGCGTTCTTTTTACGTTTTGGGCGTCCCGCTCGAGCTGCACCTTTAATTCTTCAATGCCGGAAAATTTCCGCTCGTCGCGAATCTTCTCTTCACAGAACAAGGCAAGCTCCAGACCATAAAGATCTCCGCAGAAATCAAAAAAATGAACTTCTACCGTAAGGGCATAATCCTCATGAAAAGTAGGCTTCATTCCAATATTCATCATGCCTTGTACAATCCGCCCCTCTATCTCAGCCCAAACTGCATAGACCCCGCGTTTGGGTATCAGCAAATCATCAAACACCTTTAGATTTGCCGTGGGATAGCCTAATTGGCGACCGCGTTTTTCGCCTTCCACCACAATTCCACATAGGCTATGAGCCCTTCCTAAGAGCTTCTTTGCTGCTGACATATCTCCACTTAGTAAGGCCTTACGGATAGCTGTAGACGAAATTACTTTGCCGTTAAGAGTCTGGGGTTGCAGCACACTGACCTCAAACCCGTATTCTTGACCATAACGCTGCAAATCCTCGGGTGTTCCCTTCCCAAAGGCTCCAAATGAGTAGTTAAAACCCACGACAAGATGAACTACATTGAGCTTGACGAGGATATCCTTGACAAACCCCTCAGGAGAGGTTTCTGCCATCTCCCTTGTGAAAGGCATTAGATACACTCGGTCCACACCTATTTCTGAAAATAAGCGTAATTGTTCCTTTTGCGTCGTCAAAAAACCCATGACACGCTCCGGAAATAGCAACTTCAAGGGGTGAGGTTCAAAAAGTAAAACCGCAAGCTCCACCCCTTTTTGAGTCGCTTGATATAAACCGCTTTGTAGTAAGCGTTGATGTCCTAAATGCACTCCATCAAAATTCCCCAAGGCCAGCACACACTGGTTTTCAAGGCTTGATGGAAATTCTCGTATGATTTGCATATATCCCAACCTAACTTTACCTTAGTCGATACATTATTTATAGAGGATGATCAAAAAGATGCATCGAATCCATCAAAAAACTTTGTGGGGACATAGTTGCTGCTCTCTCCAAATACCTATCCCCAAAAAGTTCCCTTCACTAAACACCTGGACTTCCATCCCCTCAACACCTTGGGTCTTTTCCTCAACTTGATTCTTCGCTGTAGAAAGTCCATTGCGGAAAGCTGCAGCTCGTTGGGGAGGTAAACTCACACGTGGTAATTCCAAAACCTTCGGCAAAGGAATTAAAAAAGAATAATCTTCTCTTTCCATACACTCTTGGATTGCCTCCAGGGATATGCTGTCTTCAATCTGAAAGGGTCCCGAGCGGAGTCGGACAAGGCCTGACATATGGGCTCCACACCCAAGAGCTATTCCTATATCATGACAAAGTGTTCGTATATATGTCCCTTTCGAACAATCCACCTCAAAAACAGCTTTGGGAAACTCTTCCGTCGTCCATTCCTTAAGATCAATCCGACTGATGCAAATTTCTCGAGATTTTCTCTCTACTTCTACCCCTTGACGAGCCAATTCATAAAGACGTTTCCCCTGATGCTTGACTGCGGAGAACATAGGAGGAATCTGTTGAATCGAACCACTAAAGGCCGGGATGATACTTCGAAAATCCATTTCGCTAACTTGGGCCGGTTTTATACTTAATATTTCACCTGAAGCATCCTGGGTATCCGTTGTGATCCCAAAGGTTATCTCACAACGGTAGGACTTTCCTTGATTCGTAAGATATTCAGCCAAACGAGTTGCTTTCCCCACGCAGATAGGCAATACACCCATTACATCGGGGTCAAGGGTACCCGTGTGCCCAATCCTACGGGTGCTTAGTATTCTCCGTAAGCGAACGACGACATCGGAGGATGTCATACCCACCGGTTTAAGAACATTAGCAACTCCGTCCAAGGGCCAGTTCCTCCTCAACCTTCTGCACAAGTAGCTTCTGAGCCTCCTCTAAAGGCATATCAAGGGTACATCCAGCAGCCCGCTTATGCCCTCCGCCACCAAAGTGACTGGCAATCTTATTCACATCAAACCATCGATTTGAGCGGAGGCTCACCCGAATAACAGAGGAATTGACTTCCTTCATTAGTGCGGCTACTTCAACCCCTTCAAGGGTCCGTGCATGATCGATAAGGCCTTCGCCCAAGCTTTCCTCCGCACCAATTTCTTCAAAATCAAACTTGTGCAAAGTCATCATGGCAAACTGTCCTTGCGCCAAAATTTGTAACTGATTCAGACCACGACGAAGCAGTTCTAGTTTCGCCTGAGGAGTTCTGTCAAACACATGATGGTGGATATCCGCAAAATTAATTCCTGAATCCATCAATTCTCCGGCGATCTGATGAGTCTTCGATGTGGTATTTGAATACTTAAACGATCCGGTATCCGTCAGAATCGCGGTATACAGATTTGTTGCAATATCTTGGGTTAGATTTACGTCAAGCAAGCGTATCAATGCATAAACAATTTCACCGGTAGCACTAGCCTGGCTATCAATCCAATTGATATGGCCAAAATTCTGATTAGAAATATGATGATCTAAGTTCAGAATTAGGGAGTCTGCCGGAAAAACTTCATTTTCTAGTTTAACTCGCTGTAAGTCCGTACAATCCACAAAAAGCAAGATTTCGGGAAAAGGAGCAGGCAGCTCCGTTTGAATCTTTTCCACCCCTGGTAAAAAACTCAGGTTCCGAGGAATCGGGTCGGAGTTGTACATATAAACTTCTTTTCCTAAAGCTTCTAACGCTAAGCCCAGTCCCAGCATCGAACCGATGCAATCTCCATCAGGGGATACATGGGAGAAAAGCGCCACTTTTGACGCTTTTCTTAACTCCTCAGCCATTTGATAAGCTATTCTATTCGTCATTGGATTCGCCCTCATTAGCGGGTTCCTCGTGCTTAACCCCTCGGAGTAGTTGTGCAATATGAGCTCCATGCTCAATGGAGGTATCATATTTGAACACAATTTCCGGTGCGTAGCGCAACCGGACCCTTTTGCCAATCTCACTGCGGACAAAGCCCGCCGCACTCTTCAAGGCATCCATAGAGTCTTTGGCTGCATGAGAATCACCCAAAACGCTAACATAGACTTTAGCACTGCCAAGATCATCGGCAACGTCGACACTAGTTACAGTGACAAAGCCGATTCGAGGGTCCTTAAGATCTTCCCGAATTAACTGAGATATTTCATGTTTCAAGGTCTCTGCGAGTCTACTCGAACGATGTTTAGCCATGTGATCTCCCTCCATAGGAGTGATTATAGTTGTCGTTTAACTTCTTCCATGATAAAGGCTTCGATTATATCTCCCTCTTTTATGTCATTGAAGTTTGCAACCCCAATACCACATTCATAACCTTCCACAACTTCTTTAGCATCATCTTTAAAGCGTCTTAGAGATTCCAATTCGCCTTCATGAATAACGATACTATCGCGAATCACACGAATCTTAGAGTGTCGTGTAATCTTCCCGTTGAGGACATAGGATCCTGCCACTGCTCCCACTTTAGGCACCTTGAAGACTTGGCGAACTTCCGCCCTGCCTTGGACTACCTCTTTGAAGTCGGGGTCCAGCATTCCTGTCATGGCAGCCTTAACGTCTTCAATAGCATCATAGATGACGCGATAAAGGCGCATATCAACTCCTTGCAGTTCTGCTGTAGCTTTCGTATTGGCATCGGGACGGACATTAAACCCAATAATAATGGCATTAGAAGCCGCAGCCAGCATAATATCGGTTTCAGTAATGGCTCCTACTCCGCCATGGATCGGGTTAACGCGCACTTCACTGGTCGACAACCGAAGAAGGGATTGCTTCAAGGCTTCAATTGAACCCTGAACGTCAGCTTTAATGATGACATTCAATTCTTTGACTTCTCCCTCTTTGATTCGATCAAAGAGGTCTTCCAAGCTTACCTTGGAAATCTGCCGTACTTCCTCAGCTTTACGCTCATTGGCGCGTGCTTCAGCAATCTGGCGAGCATGTTTTTCGTCTTCCACAACATGAAAGACTTGACCGGCAATGGGAACTTCGTTAAGTCCTTGAACCTCC
Source organism: Desulfitobacterium sp. THU1 (assembly GCF_038181555.1). Taxonomy (NCBI): domain Bacteria; kingdom Bacillati; phylum Bacillota; class Clostridia; order Eubacteriales; family Desulfitobacteriaceae; genus Desulfitobacterium; species Desulfitobacterium sp. THU1. The sequence continues at coordinate 19,518 of NZ_JBBWUA010000002.1, forward strand.
ACCGGTGTCGATGGTCCAGCCTTCTTCACACGGCGTCCCTTGTCATCCACCATCGCTCGAATTCGACCGAAGGTAGCGCCTGCCAGAATGATATCCCCAACATTCAATGTCCCTTTAGAAACGAGCATAGTGGCAACAGGTCCCTTACCTTTATCGAGCTCCGCTTCAATCACTGTTCCTGTAGCGATTCGATTAGGGTTTGCCTTGAGCTCTTTGACTTCAGCTACAAGAAGGATCATTTCTAAGAGCTGTTCAATATTCATGCGAGCCTTTGCCGAAACTGGAACAGTAATGGTGTCGCCGCCCCATTCTTCGACCACTAGCCCATGCTCCGTCATTTCTTGCTTCACTCGGTCCGGATTAGCGTCTTCCTTATCCATCTTATTGATTGCTACAATAATCGGAACATCAGCTGCTTTAGCATGATTGATGGCCTCGATGGTTTGAGGCATAACCCCATCATCCGCTGCTACAACTAGGACAGCGATATCGGTTACTTGAGCCCCACGTGCGCGCATAGCTGTGAAAGCTTCGTGTCCTGGGGTGTCAAGGAAGGTAATCTTTTGTCCTTTGATCTCAACCTGATAAGCACCAATATGCTGAGTAATTCCACCCGCCTCGGACGCTGTGACGTTGGCTGCGCGAATGGCATCGAGAAGTGAAGTCTTACCATGGTCTACATGCCCCATAACTGTAACGACAGGCGGACGAGGGCGCAAATCTTCCTCATTATCCACAATCTCTTCAATTACCGAGATTGGCTTCTCTACCTTTACTTCAACTGTTACTCCCATTTCTCCGGCGATAATAGTTGCTGTTTCTGAATCGATCTCTTGATTGATGGTTACCATAACTCCCAAGTCCATTAGCTTCTTAATGACTTCCCCAGATTTACGGCTCATTCTCGAGGCCAACTCTTGAACTGTAATACTCTCCGGAATGACGATATGCTTAGGAGCCGTATCGCGAACTTCTCGTGGTGCCTGTTTCATATGACGTTTATTATTTCGCGGTGAACGCATTTCCTTTTCCATCTCTTTTTTGCGTTCAAAACTACGATCTTGTGGCTTCTTTTTATCGCCAATTTGACGTTTCGGCGGTTGTTCTACGGCTGGTGCGCTGGGGGTTGCGGGTGGTCTTTGAGGTGGTCTTTGAGGTGGTCTTTGTCCCTGAGGTCTGCCATCCATTCCTGGACGTTGTCCCTGGGGACGACCATCCATTCCTGCCGGACGTTGCCCTTGCGGACGGCCTTCCATTCCTGCTGGGCGCTGTCCCTGGGGACGACCCTGCATTCCTGGTGGACGTTGTCCTTGCGGACGACCTTCCATTCCTGGTGGACGTTGTCCTTGCGGACGGCCCTCCATTCCCGGTGGGCGTTGTCCTTGCGGACGACCTTCCATTCCCGGTGGGCGTTGTCCTTGCGGACGACCTTCCATTCCTGGTGGGCGTTGTCCTTGCGGACGACCTTCCATTCCCGGTGGGCGTTGTCCTTGCGGACGACCTTCCATTCCTGGTGGGCGTTGTCCTTGCGGGCGACCTTCCATTCCCGGTGGGCGTTGTCCTTGCGGACGACCTTCCATTCCTGGTGGACGTTGTCCTTGCGGACGGCCTTCCATTCCTGGTGGACGTTGTCCTTGCGGGCGACCTTCCATTCCTGGTGGACGTTGTCCTTGAGGGCGACCTTCCATTCCCGGTGGGCGTTGTCCTTGCGGACGACCTTCCATTCCTGATGGACGTTGTCCTTGCGGACGGCCTCCTGGCCCTACTGGACGTTGTCCTTGAGGGCGACCTTCCGGTCCTACCGGACGTTGTCCTTGAGGACGGCCCTCTGGTCCTACCGGACGTTGTCCTTGCGGACGGCCCTCTGGTCCTACCGGACGTTGTCCTTGCGGACGGCCCTCTGGTCCTACTGGGCGTTGTCCTTGCGGACGGCCTTCCGGCCCTACCGGACGTTGTCCCTGCGGACGGCCTTCAGTCCTTGCTACCTGTGAACCTTGAGAATTGCCACGATCTCCTTCTCCTGAACCTTGAGCCGGGCTACTCTTCTCCTGTGTTGGTGCAGATTTCCCAGAATCCGAAACTTGCTCTTTACTGTGCGGCTTTTGAGTCCGCAGCTGATTGGCATCTGCATTTTCTACGGCACTCAAATGGTTTTTTACATCTACACCTATGGTTTTCAGGCGACTCATCACTTCTTTACTGCTTAGATTTAATTCCTTGGCTAATTCATGAACACGTATACTCAAAATACCACCCCCACATATTCAGCACGTATAAACTTTCCAGGCGTCAACTCCTTATCTTTAAGATGGCCTTAGCAAAGCCATCATCCATTACCAAAACCGTAGATCTCGGGGAAAGCCCAATGGCCACTCCTAAGTCTAGTTTAGTTCCTATAATCATAACAGGCAAGCGCAGGTCTTCCGCCCATTGTTGATACTTTTTATGTGTTCCTTGAGCATCCTCTGCCAAAATAAGAAGATGTCCCTTCCTTTTTTTCAGCATAGCCTCAACCTGTGATTCACCAGAGGTGATTTTTCCCGCTCTTCTGGCCAGACCTAAGAGTGAGTAGATTCGATCTATCACGAACCGCCCAACTTCCTTTCTAATTCCTCAATCACTTGGGGAGATAGCTCAAGTTCCAGGGCTTTCTGGAAGCGTTTCCCTTTAACTGCCGCTTTGAAGCAATCTACTTGCGGGCAAATGTATGCGCCACGTCCATTCCGTTTGCCAGTGGGGTCAAGCTCTATCGTTCCTTCTGGTGTACGAACTACACGGATAAGTTCCTTCTTTGGTTTCATTTCTTGACAGCCCAAACACATTCTCTGCGGAATTTTGCGTGCCTTCATAGCATTCACCTACCTTTTTCCTTTGCTTTTTTTCTTATTCTCCTTGCGGCTGTTTTTCTCATCGACCTCAAAGTATTTCTGCATCGACCGGTCTCGTTCTGTCAGCTTTTCTTCCTTAGTACTTGCCTCAGTGTAAGTAACATCCTCACCAGAATTAGTCACTTCTGCTATTGCCGGCTCTTCATAGCCTTCATATCCTGCTTTGGGATCATAGCCCTCGTTTTCATTGTAAGGAAGACTCCCATCAACGGATTCATTAGGCTCTGTATACACAGCTTTCTCATCGTATGCTAATTCATCCTCATAGTCCTCGGAGTACTCTGGGTTTTCCACGTATTCGGCATTCTCATTATATTCATCGTAGTCATCATATTCTTCGTAATCCTCGTACTCATATTCGGCGAATTCGTCATATTCCTCGTATTCACCTAGATCTTCATTCGTCTCAGGAATAAGATTCTGAGCATAAGCTTGGGATTCGCTCTTGATATCGATCTTCCAATTGGTTAATTTTGCGGCTAAGCGGGCATTTTGCCCTTCTTTACCAATTGCTAAGGATAGTTGATAGTCAGGAACAACCACTAAGGCGACTTTTTCATTGGGTTTTGGATAAACGCCGACTACTTTAGCCGGAGAGAGGGCATTGGCTACGAATTCCTCAGGATAGGTTGAGTAATTTACAATATCGATCTTTTCGCCCTTCAATTCTGTGACGATGGTTTGAACGCGACTACCCTTAGGCCCAACACAAGCCCCTACAGGATCTACGTTAGGATCTCTAGAATATACTGCGATCTTGGAACGAGCACCAGCTTCACGGGACACTCCCTTGATCTCTACTAAGCCATCATGGATTTCTGGCACTTCTAATTCGAATAAACGCTTAATTAGGCCAGGATGAGTACGAGATAACATCACTTGCGGTCCTTTGGTGGTTTTCTTTACTTCAACCACGTAAGTTTTAATCCGCTCATAAGGTTGATACGTCTCGCCAGGTATTTGTTCTTGGGCTGTTAAGATTGCTTCTACTTTGCCTAAGTCCACGATCACATTTTTCTGGTCATAGCGTTGAACAATCCCAGTGACGATATCTCCTTCTCTGTTGATGTATTCATCATAAATCATACCACGTTCGGCTTCACGGATTCTTTGGACAACGACTTGTTTAGCTGTTTGTGCGGCAATGCGCCCAAACTCACGAGGAGTAACTTCATATTCTACAACATCATCGATCGTATAATTAGGTTCAATATTCCGGGCATCTTCTAAACTCACCTGAGTCCTTGCGTCTTCAACCTCTTCAACGACATTTTTGCGAGCAAATACCTTAAACTCACCGGTAGCTCGGTCGATATGTACTCGAACATTCTGTAATGAAGCAAAATTTTTCTTGTAGGCAGATATTAGAGCTGCTTCAATAGCTTCAAACAAAATATCCGCTGAGATCCCCCGTTCTTTCTCCAATTCATGGAGGGCCTCAATGAACTCCATATTCATTTTTTATTCTTCCCCCTTATATTAAGTTTTAAAAACATTACCCTACAAAGTCTCAGGCTATGCTTAGAATTCAAAGGTTAAATTTGCCTTCTCTACTATGGTTCTAGGAATGACTACTTTTTCCTTTTTATACTCAAGCACGATGTCATCTTCAATCAAACCTACGAGATACCCGGTAAATTCTTGATATCCTTGAAAAGGTTCCTTGGTCAGCACGTGTACCAGTTTCCCTTTAAAACGTTCAAAGTCTTCATCCTTCTTCAGTGGTCGTTCCAATCCCGGTGAAGACACCTCAAGCATATAAGCTTGGGTAATGGGATCATTTTTATCTAAAACTTCACTTACTAAATGACTTACATTCGTACAATCATCAATATCGACACCGTTTTCTTTATCGATGTAAATACGGAGATACCAATGGGCACCTTCCTTGACATATTCGATGTCAACCAGTTCAAGCCCTTGTTCGGTTATAACCGGAGTAATAATCGCCTCAACCTGTTCTATAATGGATTTTCCCATAGCCATCCTCCTATTATTTTATAACCACTATCTCTAGTGTTGCGAAGGTTACGATGAGTTATACAAAACAAAGGAAAGAGTGGGTTCAAGACCCACTCCTCTTCTGCATATAAATTTCTCTTCATTAAACTATAGCATATAGCCTTAGGATGTGCAAGCTATTTAATTATTTCTTAGCGAGCATTGCTTTGGTATAACCTAAATATTCTATTCTTGCTCGATGGCCAGTGAGCCTAACCGTCGCTTCGCTATGGTTTTCTCTCCTTGGACCCTATCTTCTTTCGCTTCTCCTGCCTTTCCTGCCTTATTTTTCTGTTCAGGATAAAACTCCGTCAGATGCTTCCAAAAGCGTTTGGGCATGAAGTTCATACGGCAACGGGGATTATTTCTGCTTTCAATGGCAATCGTCTTATAGAACTGCTGCCATAGCCGGCGGTATTCTGCTTCCTTTTCCTCCGGCTCCGGCAATTCCCAATCCTCAACATCGACGATTTCCACTCGGCCTGCTTGATGGATGAGCGCTGCTTTGTGTGTCTTGTCAAAAATCATAAAGACTTCGTTGCCAAAACGGTTGGAGAAGTGCGTCGCTAAAAGTGGCAAAACAAAATTTCGAGGTTCGATTATGGCAACTAAAGCTTCGCTGTAAACAGAAAAACGGACAAACCCTTTGAGGCGATGGCTTTCAAATGTTAAGTTCTGCACTGCTTTTTGTAAGGCGTTCACATAATCATCTGTCAGCATCCCCATGACCTTCCCGCCCACCTTGTATCCCAGCCTTAGAAAATAGAAAATCAAACGTTCCTTATGTAAAGCACAGGTAAGGAAAGCAAGCTTCACCAGTTCTTGAGCTTCCAGGGAAATCTTAATGGGGATGGAATCATAGACCCGCTGGGCCTTATGATCATCCGTCTCGATGTATTTGGTGATATCAAAAAGGCCGGGTTGGCCTTCGGGTGGGAGAATATCGAGAGGAATTTCCTTTCGCTCATAGCTTTCGAATACACAGCATAGGAGTCCCTCAAAGCTTCCATCATATTTGTAGACTAAAGTTGACCCGTCAAACACTGAACCACATCCTCTCGAGAAATGGGCGGCTCTTCAAACAAGGATAGCTGCTGGGGAGCTTGAGAAGGCAGACGGGCGATGACGCGCTCAGACATCAGGGCTTGCATCACATTATGGGGAGATAATTTAAGTCCCTCAAGGGTTTTTCCTTTGCAGAGAATAAAATACTGGGCACGCTTGAGCACAACACCCAATTTCTTTAATCCCATGAAATCTAGGGGGGATATTTTCCGCGCCCGCAAAATCCGGCGGGCACTGGTGACGCCGATGCCCGGTACGCGCAGAAGTATTTCATAAGGAGCTTGGTTGATTTCGACCGGAAACTGGTCCATATGATTAAGGGCCCAGTTGCACTTAGGATCGACCTGAAGATTAAAATTCGGATGGCCTTCATCTAATAATTCTTGTGCTTGGAAACCATAGAACCGCAAGAGCCAATCCGCCTGATAAAGACGATGCTCTCTCATCAACGGCGGTTTGGCTGAAACGGCTGGCAATAGACTGTGTTCGGCAACCGGAATGTAGGCCGAGAAAAATACCCTTTTCAGTTTATATTTATTGTATAGCCCTTCCGCTAGGGTCAAAATCTTATAGTCCGTATCAGGGGTAGCACCGACGATGAGCTGAGTACTTTGACCGGCTGGAACGAATTTCTGAGCATGGCGATATTTCACCAAATCCGTAGAATTCTCCGCAATTGTTCCTTTAATAAGACCCATCGGCCGAAGAATAGATTCCTTGCTCTTATCGGGAGCCAAAAGTCTCAAGCTTTCCTGGGAGGGAAGCTCAATATTAATGCTCACCCGGTCTGCCAAATATCCCAGCCGGGTCAGAATCTCATTATCGGTACCAGGAATTGCCTTGGCATGAATATATCCGGCAAATCGGTATTCCTCGCGCAACAGTTCTAAGGTCCGAATCAAAAGCTCAGAAGTATAGTTCGGATTTTTAATGACCGCTGAGCTTAAGAATAACCCCTCAATATAGTTGCGACGGTAAAAGTTGATCGTAAGCTCCGCAAGCTCGCGGGGTGTAAAGGCTGCTCGGGGAATATCATTGGAGCTGCGATTAATACAATATTTACAGTCATAGGCGCAGATATTGGTCAGCAAAACCTTGAGTAGGGAGATACACCGTCCATCGGCCGCAAAGCTATGGCAGATCCCAGCGGCGGCGGCACTGCCAATGCTTCCAGAGCTGCCCTTCCGCTCCACTCCGCTTGAGGTACAAGCCACATCATATTTTGCTGAATCTGCCAGTATGGTCAGTTTATCAAATATGTCCATGTCCATCCCCTCCATTAGGATAAGAATATACCAGAACATACATTCGCGCAAGAGGGATTGCTTGTTCTTGCAATGTTTATTGAAGAACAAGCAAAGTCAGGAGACTGATGAGAATCTTCATAAGTAAAGGCAAACTTCCTGGACGGATCGGTGTTGTCAAATTTTGCACCAGTGCCAAATTTGACTTATACCCATGCTTTTCCTTTAGCTTTACCGGAACAGTATCATGGCGAATTCATTGCATAATACATTTACAAATCGGTATACACAAGGAAAAAAGTAGCTCCAACATCTAAGATGTTGGAGCTACTTTTTTGGGATCAGATATTCTATAAGAACTTATATATTACTTACTGCTTCCCGAATCATCCCCTGCACGCGACTCGCCAGCTCTTCGACCTTGACGAGCTGCATTTCCCCGGTCTTGCGATCACGAAGCTCAACTTCCCCATTGGCGAGAGTTTTGCTTCCCACCGTGACCCGCAAGGGATAGCCCACAAGGTCTGCATCCTTGAATTTCACACCTGGACGCTCATCCCGATCATCTAGGACAGCCTCTACCCCAAGTTTTTGAAGCTCTTGGTATAGTTTTTCGCCTGTTTCACGAACTTGATCATCTTTCATGCTCACAGGAACTACAATCACATGATAAGGAGCGATGGGAATGGGCCAAATGATTCCGTCCTTATCATTGTTTTGCTCAATGGCTGCAGCCATGGTACGGCTGACTCCGATACCGTAGCAACCCATGACACAGGGGTGCTCAGCACCATTCTCATCAAGGAATACCGCGTTGAGGGCTTTGGAGTACTTGGTTCCCAGTTTGAAGACCTGACCGACTTCGATGCCTCGTGCTTCTTTGAGCGGGCTGCCGCATTGGGGACAGGGCTCTCCAGCTTCCACCATGCGCAGATCTAGAATCTGATCTATGCGGAAATCCTTCTCTGGCACAGCATCTACATAATGCTTGTCCTCTGCATTAGCGCCACAAACAGCCTTAACCATCAACGGTACTTCTAGATCAGCGACTACCTTTAAATCCTTGGGTGCACCTACAGGGCCTACAAAACCAGGTTCACAACCCAGTGTTTCAAGCACAGCCTCGGGGCTGGCCAGCTGCAAGTTGATAAAGGGGCCAAGGGCGTTGTTCACTTTGATTTCATTGATTTCCCGGTCGCCGCGAACGAGGACAAGGAAGAGCTTATCATCACCTTGATAAAGAAGCGATTTAACTAGATCGCTCTTTTGCACGCCCAGGAATTCTGCTACCTGCTCGATGGTCTTTGTTCCTGGTGTATCGACGCTACGGCAAGCACCGGTAGGCGCTGTACTAGCCACAGTCGTAGGCTTACATTCAGCCTTCTCCACATTAGCAGCATAATCGCAATCCGGGCAGTAGACGACGGCAGCTTCACCTGATTCAGCTAAAACCATGAATTCGTGGGTGCCGCCTGTGCCTCCGATAGCTCCCGCATCTGCCTCAACAGGACGGAAGGTTAAGCCGCAACGGGTAAAGACACGAGTATAAGCATCATACATTTTTTTATAGCTCTCAGCCAAACCCGCTTCATCCCGGTCAAACGAATAGAGATCCTTCATGATAAATTCCCGGCCACGCATTAAGCCGAAGCGAGGACGTCGCTCATCCCGGTATTTGTTTTGTATCTGATACAGAAGCAAGGGCAATTGCTTATAGGAACGGACTTCTCCCCGCACCAAATCGGTAATGATTTCTTCATGAGTTGGTCCTAGGCAAAACTCTCGATTGTGGCGGTCATTGAGGCGCATCAGCTCCTGTCCGTAAATATCCCAGCGACCGCTCTCCTTCCATAGCTCAGCAGGCTGAATAATCGGGAGTAAGACTTCTTGTCCTCCCTTGGCGTCCATTTCTTCTCTGACGATTTGCTCAATTTTACGCAATACACGTAAGCCTAAGGGCAAGTAGGTATAGATACCGGCAGCGGCTTTACGAATTAACCCTGCCCTAACCAGCATCTGATGACTAACAACTTCCGCCTCGGCAGGAACCTCCCGCAGGGTCGGATTAAGGATTTGGCTTACACGCATTAATGTTCATCCTTTCCATACTGTTTCACATAATTCTCTATTTCTTGGAGCAAAGCGGGCAACAGCTCTTCTTCAGATAAACGGGCGACAATCTCCCCTTTTTTAAAGAGTAGTCCCATCCCTTTGCCGCCGGCTATGCCAAAATCTGCTTCCCGGGCTTCTCCGGGTCCATTCACCGCACATCCCATGACCGCGACTTTCAAAGGTCGATCCAAGGGAGGCAAATTGGAAAGCTTGTCCTCCACCTTCTCAGCCAATTCTGCGAGGTTAACCTGGGTCCGACCACAGGTAGGGCAGCTGATCAGGTCCACTCCCCTATTTCTTAAGCCAAGGACTCTAAGAATCTCTAAGGCCACAGGGATTTCTTGAACCGGATCTCCCGTCAGGGAAACGCGGAGTGTATCGCCAATGCCTTCAGACAGAAGGCTGCCGATTCCTACGGCCGACTTCAATACCCCTGAGCGTACGGTTCCGGCTTCGGTGACTCCCACATGAAGGGGATAATCAACACACTCCGCCATCTTCCGATAAGCCCCCAACATTAGGGGTACATGGGAAGCCTTTAACGATACCTTGATTTTGTCGTATCCTTCTTCTTCGAGCAAGCGAATATGTCCTAAGGCGCTTTCGACCATGCCCTCAGGTGTTACACCTTGATACTTTGCTAAGATTTCTTTCTCCAGTGAGCCTGCATTAACCCCAATCCGGATGGGTATTTCTCTTTCCTTACAGGCCCGGACGACTTCCTGAACCTTCCAACGAGCACCGATATTGCCGGGGTTTAACCTTAAGCCATGGACCCCTTGTTCGATAGCCAGTAACGCCAGCTGATAATCAAAATGGATATCAGCGATCACAGGCAGTTCGCTCTGCAAGGCAATTTTTCGGAGAGCATATCCTGCATCACGATCCAGGACGGCAAGTCGTACAACCTCACACCCAGCTTTGGCTAAGGCGTGAATTTGAGCCAAGGTACTAGGAATATCTCGGGTATCCGTATTGGTCATAGATTGGACGACGACAGGAGCTCCGCCCCCGATAGTGACGTCACCAATTTTCACTGCTTTTGTCATTTTTCGATCCACATCTAGGCCTCCTTAGCCTTTGCCAGCAAAGAGTTTTAAAATATCTTGATAGGTCACGGCGAGCATTAAAGCCATTAAGAAAATGAATCCCAAGAAATGAATAAAGTTTTGACGTTCAGGATTCATGGGTTTGCCCCGTAGGCCTTCGATGAGCAGAAAGACCAGGTGACTACCATCCAGAGCCGGTATCGGGAAAAGGTTGAGCAACCCCAGCTGGATACTCAATATCCCGATAAAGCCTAGATAATTCTCCCAGCCTGACTCAGCACTTTGATCGATGGCCTGCACAATAGCTACTGGTCCTCCCAGTTCTGCTTTTGTTTCACCGGTAACCATCTGAGCTAAAGTGACAAGGACCAAGCGTGTGAAGCTGACGGTTTGCTTAAATCCGTATTGAGCCGCTTCAGGAAGGGAGGTTTTCTGATAGGTGACCTCGGGGCCAATGCCAACTAAGCCATGCCCCGACGCCGCATCTAACTCGGTTTTTATGGTTAAGGCTCTTTGCTGTCCTTCATGTTCAATCACAAGAGTTATATCTTTTTCCGGCATCTTATGTATGGCTTGGGTCAGATCAGTCCAAGTAGTGGTCTCTACCCCATTGACCGACACGACTTTATCCCCCGGTTGAATCCCCGCCGCTTGAGCCGGCATCCCTTCAATCAAGGTGCCTACAACATTTGTATCATTAGCTGTGGCAATTCCGAAAAAGGCAAAGACAATGATAAAAAGAAAAATGGCTAAAACTAAGTTCATGATCGGACCGGCAGCAATTACCGACATCCGTTGCCATACTTTTTTATTATTAAAGCTACGTGGATCATTAGTGGGAGCAATGCTTTGATTCCCATTCTCGTCGAACTCAGCGTCCATGCCGTACAGTTTTACAAAGCCACCTAAGGGAATAAGACGCAGAGAGTAGTTGGTCTCTTTTCCTTTAAAGCCGATAATCTTTGGCCCGAAGCCAAAGGCAAACTCCAGTACCTTGATGCCATTCAGGCGAGCCACAATAAAATGGCCCAACTCGTGGATAATAACCAAAAGCCCGAAGGCGAACACGACCGATAACGCACTTAGCAAACTTAACCCTCCTCCATCCTAATCATACGGCATTCAGTTTCTATGTTTTACCCGATAAGCTCTTCCGTACGCATCCGGGCCCAATGATCAGCATTAAGTATGGTTTCCAAATCCGTGGCATCTAACACATCATGCTCTGTGCTCACTCGCTCTACTAAGCGTATGATCTCAGGATAGGGTATGCGGCGAGCCAAGAAGGCATGAACCGCAACTTCATTGGCCGCATTCATGACTGCGGGCAAGGTCCCGCCACGGCGTCCACATGCATAAGCAAGCTTTAAAGCTGGAAAATCATATTCAGCCGGGTCGAAAAAGGTTAGGGTTTTTCCCTTTAGATCAAGTCGTTCTAAAGGATTCGGCCAGCGGGTGGGGTAACTCAAAGCATATTGAATAGGCAGGCGCATATCGGGTCTACCTAGTTGAGCTAAAACACTCCCATCGCAATATTGTACCATAGAATGAATCACACTTTGGGGATGGATGAGCACCTCAATCTGATCGTAGGTCATGTTAAAAAGATGGTGAGCCTCTATAACCTCCAGACCCTTATTCATCATCGTCGCTGAGTCAATAGTAATCTTTGCTCCCATGGCCCAGTTAGGGTGTTTTAAAGCTGTTTCAGGAGTTACTTCCTTTATTTTTTCGGCAGACCAACCACGAAAAGGGCCGCCGGAAGCCGTCAGAATAATCTTTTCTAGAGTGCGTTCATCTTCTTCTAAACATTGAAAAATAGCAGAATGCTCACTATCCACGGGAAGAATACGTCGTTTAAACTTCTTCGCCGTCTCCATGACCAAGTCACCGCCGGCAACTAAGGTTTCTTTATTGGCTAAGGCAATATCTTTTCCCGCCTGGAGTGCCGCTAAAGTAGGTTCTAAACCAATGCGGCCACTGATAGCGGTGACAATCGTATCTGGTGCCTCATCGGTAACCGAACTCAGAAGTCCCTCCATTCCTTGAACGACTTCAACATCTAAATCTGCTACCCTTTGTTTTAGTTCCCGAGCAGCTTTATGATCCATTAAGCCTATTACTCGGGGTTTAAACTCCCGGGCCTGGCGTTCAACTTCCTCGGCATTCCTGCCCGCTGCCAAAGCGTAGATCTCAAATTTATCTGGATTTAGACGGACAATATCCAGTGTTTGCGTTCCGATAGACCCCGTAGAGCCTAAAATTGTCAATCTCTTCACACGATCACTCCTTGGGAGTCATTCCTAATTATTAATAAATAAATCTCGATTAATGCCTTTATTTCTTAAAAAATCCAGCTTTTCTGATGGCCTCATAAATAATCACTAATCCCGGCCCTAGGATCAAGCCAAAACCACCCAATAACTTTAAGCCCACATACATGGAAATGAGGGTGGCCAAAGGATGGATGCCAATATTTTGAGACATAACTTTGGGCTCCAAGATTTGGCGGATTACCATGGCGATCAGATAGAGTACTAAGAGCTTAATACCCTCTGATACAGACCCTAAAATTAATAAACCGACAATCCAAGGTATAAAAATCATGCCCGTTCCGACAATGGGAAGCAAATCTAAGAAGGCTGAAATGAAGCCAATGGTAAAGGCATAGGGATTACCCATCCACACTAAGCCCAAGGTTAGAATAATACCTGTCACCGATATAAGAATGGTTTCGGCACGTACAAATCCCACAATCGCTGCACCCAGATCACGACTTACGGATTGGGCGCCGGGCTTCCAACGACCGGGAAACAAGCTGCTAAAAAAGCTCTTAACTCCCGGATAACTTGCACTCATAAAGAAAGTGGCCACAATGGAGATCACTAAGACGATAAAAACCCCAGGCAAAGCAGAAATGAAATTTAGCAGAAGTAGGCTGCCTGAAAGCGCCCAACCCTGCAAGTTATCCATGAGTCCCTGCGTTGTATTATTTAGCGTAATTTGGACTTGAGGGTTGAGCTGGATAAAGTTCTCAACCGTATCAAGAATATTATTAAAGATAGTGACCATATGTCCATAGCTCGGCAGTGAAACAGCTAATTCCGAAAGCTCTGTATAAAGACGAGCAACGATTAAAAAGAGAATACTGCCTATGCCCAATATGGCAATCAGCAGGGCGAATAGCGTTGCAATGGGTCTGCGAACCTTCATGCTGATCATAAATCTTAAGACCAAAGGTTCCAGCAAAAGTGCTATAAAGAAAGCAATGAAAAATGGCAAAAACGCCGATAAAAGATTGCTCATGAGTTGACTAAAGACCGGCATAAACTCCTTAAAGAAGAAGGTAACGACTTTAAGCAACACCAACACAAAAGTAATCACTGCTAGGCGGTTGATATTTTGTTTTAGCCTCTGTTCTCCCTGAAGGTCCACGCAATCACCCCACAATCAATGCCCAATAATACATGATCGGAATCACGAAGATGAGACTGTCAAAGCGGTCAAGAATTCCTCCATGTCCCGGAATAAGTTTCCCCGAATCTTTGATGCTTACACTGCGTTTCAAAGCAGATTCGAACAAATCACCAATCTGAGCACTGATACCGACGATGATACTTAATACAAAATACGCGCTCCAAGGGGCCCCACCGATGATTTTATACCCAACAATACCACTTACTATACAAAAGAAAAGTCCGCCCAGAGATCCTTCGATAGTCTTTTTGGGGCTTACTTGCGGAGCTAACAAATGTTTCCCTAGGACTCTCCCTATAAGGTATGCAAAGGTATCTGTTGCCCATACCAAAATAAACGTGAATAAAGCCCAAGCCATTCCTTCCGTCAAACCACGGATGAGATAAAGGTGAGATAATAAAACCACCGTGTAAAGAGGTGAGAAACAATTATATCCTGCTTCGCCAAGATTCACCTTCGGGTAATACAACGCCATCTTTCCCATCGCAAAAAGCAACCATGCCAACAATAAAGGCAACAACCACTGGGTCCCACCTCGAAAAATCAGCAATAGCCAGACAATAGAAAACACTCCCGTGCTAATATACCATGCTTTGAATCCCATTTTTTGCCCTATGGCTAAAGTTTCCTTAAGTGCTAAGAGGGATATACTCATCACTAGCAACGCAATATATGGCCCTCCCAAATACGTTAATCCCAACAGAATTGGGACCAAAACTAATGCGCTTAGTGTTCTAATTAGCATATGCTTCTCCTTACTGCTTGTTCAACCCGCCGAAGCGACGATCCCTTTTTTGAAAATCGATAATGGCTTCAGCCAGGCGCTCTGGATTAAAATCAGGCCACAAGCAATCTGTAACAACTATCTCGGTATAGGCAATTTGCCAGAGCAAAAAATTACTGATACGAAGTTCTCCGGAGGTACGAATAAGCAAATCCGGATCAGGCAAGTCGGAAGTAAATAAATGGTCGGCTATGATAGCCTCTGAAATCTCCTCGGGCTTGATCTGCCCTTGGACGACTTTTTCACAGAGCCGTTGTACCGCACTGGCTATTTCAGCCCGGCCACCATAATTCAAGGCTAAATTCAGGATAAGCCCCTCATTCTGCTTCGTCTTTTCCATGGAGTGCTCTAATTCCTTCTGAGCTTCTAACGGGAGCTGCTCCCGATTGCCAATCATTTGCACGCGCACCTTATTTTCATGCAGTTCATCCAGTTCACGCCGTAAATAATCGGTCAGAAGGCTCATAAGAATATTCACTTCTTCTCTGGGTCTGCTCCAATTCTCAGTGGAAAACGCATAAACAGTCAAGACTCCAACACCTAAATTAGAGCAGGCCTTTACGATATCACGCAGTGCTTCAACACCCGCTTTATGGCCTAGGGAACGGGGCAAGGCACGTTTTTGAGCCCATCTTCCATTACCGTCCATGATGATGGCGATATGTCGTGGCAACCTGTTTTTATCAATTTGCTCAACTATGTTTTTGGCAGGTTCATTTTTTTCCCAAAATCTACGCCACATTATCACACCTCCAATGGGCAGCCTGTAAAGAGGCTAAAGACCCCCTTCAGTTTCAAGGGGGTCAAAACATCTTCTGAAGTTAAACTTCCATGATTTCCTTTTCCTTGGTGTCCATGATACGATCAATTTCTTTGATGTGTTTATCCGTCATTTTTTGAACGTCATCTTGAGCCCTTTTAACCTCATCTTCAGAAGCTGCGTGGTCCTTCTCGACTTTTTTCAGACTGTCATTGCAATCACGACGAATATTACGTACGGCAACTCGAGCTTCTTCGGCTTTCTTCTTAACGGTTTTAACAATTTCCGTTCTGCGCTCAGCGGTTAATTGGGGAATGATTAAACGAATGACTGTTCCATCGCTGGATGGGTTTAAGCCTAGATCAGATTTTAGGATGGCTTTCTCAATCATGGGAAGGCTGGTCTTATCCCAGGGTTGAATGGCCAAAATACGAGGCTCCGGTACAGAAATGTTGGCTAGTTGATTTACGGGAGTCTGAGTACCATAGTACTCTACAGTGATTTTGTCTAACATATTCGGATTAGCTCGCCCTGCACGTATGGTAGCATATTCTCGCTTAAGCGCCTCACCGGCTTTTACCATCCGATCCTCGGCTTCCTTTAAAACGTCAGAAATCATTATTTGTCCCTCCCTACATATGTCCCAACGGATTCACCCATGATAGCTTTTAAAATATTACCCTGTTTATTTAAGTCAAATACAATAAGGGGAATGTTATTATCCATACACAACGAAGCTGCTGTAGAATCCATCACTCCCAAGCCTTGATTAAGAACATCTAAGAACGTGAGCTTATCGTACTTCTTGGCATCCGGGTTCTTCTCTGGATCACAATCATATACTCCATCCACACGTTTGGCCATAAGTATCGCTTCGGCTTCGATCTCAGCTGCACGTAAGGCTGCAGTGGTATCTGTTGAAAAATATGGATTACCGGTACCTGCCGCAAAAATGACAATGCGACCCTTTTCCAGGTGACGGATTGCGCGTCTGCGAATGTAGGGTTCAGCAACTTGTCTCATCTCAATCGCCGATAGAACCCGTGTAGCAACACCGGTCTTTTCCAAGGAATCTTGCAAGGCTAAAGCATTCATAACTGTGGCGAGCATCCCCATGTAGTCGGCATTTGCTCGATCCATGCCTTGCTTGCTTCCTGCTATTCCCCTCCAAATATTTCCACCACCGACCACTAAAGCCACTTCAATCCCAAGCTTTTGAATTTCAGCAACTTGTTCTGCAACGTTAACAAGCATGTCGTGGGAGATTCCATAGCCTTGATTTCCAGCCAGCGCTTCCCCACTAAGTTTCAAGATAACCCGGCGATATCGTGGTGTTTCCATTGATGAACCTCCAACTATATATTTCTACATGATAAAAAATAATCCTCTTCATTATCCTAAAAAGAGAACACCTAAGTGTCCTCTTTTTGCTTACCTTAGCGGTTCATTTCTTTCATAACTTCTGCTGCAAAATCCTCTTGACGCTTTTCGATGCCTTCGCCCATTTCATAACGGGTAAAGCGGCGAATGACAATACGCTCGCCAATTTTAGAAGTTTTCTCAAGAACAAGATCATTAATGGTCTTATCTGGATCTTTGACAAATTCTTGCTCCAATAAACATACTTCTTTGTAGTATTTGGAGATTCTTCCTTCAACCATTTTTTCAACAATCTTCTCTGGCTTGCCTTCATTCAAAGCTTGGGCTTTGAGAATATTTTTTTCATGCTCTAAAACATCGGCAGGTACCTCTTCTTTAGTAAGGTAAAGAGGTTTTGCTGCGGCAATATGCAAAGCAATATCTCTGGTAAACTGTTTAAAATCATCGGTATTAGCAACAAAGTCTGTTTCACAGTTGACTTCAAGCAAGACACCAATTCTTCCGCCACCATGAATATAGGCTTCAACAACACCTTCAGCTGCAATACGACCTTCTTTTTTCGCTGCTGCGGCGAGACCTTTTTCACGAAGGTAATCAATCGCCTTGTCCATATCGCCACCGACTTCATTAAGCGCCTTCTTACAATCCATCATTCCGGCTCCGGTCCGTTCACGGAGCTCCTTTACTTGAGCTGCACTGATTTCTGCCATGAATATAACCCTCCAAACAAATATATGTATTCCTCTAATAAATAGAATTCACGCTATTAAGCATCATACAAAAGGGACAGGATGAGCATCCGGGAAGCTTTAACCACCCCTTCTTCACCCTGCCCCTCTACTAATCTACCTTTGCCCGTATGGGGGATAATTATTCAGCAACGACTTCCTCAGCAGCCGCTTCAGCTTCTGCCGCTTCATCCATGCTTCCTTGTTGTCCCTCAATGATTGCATCAGCCATGCGACCGGTTAAAAGCTTCACTGCACGAATGGCATCATCATTCGCAGGAATGACTACGTCGATTTCGTCAGGATCGCAGTTCGTATCGACAATACCCACGATGGGGATATTCAGGCGATGAGCTTCTGCTACTGCAATCCGCTCTTTGCGAGGATCCACAATAAATAAGGCATCAGGAAGCTTCTTCATGTTCTTGATTCCGCCTAAGAAACGCTCAAGTTTCTCCATCTCATGACGAAGAGCAGCAACTTCTTTCTTGGGAAGAACATCAAAAACCCCTTCAGCTTCCATCTTCTCCAATTCACGAAGACGACTAACGCGCTTCTGAATGGTTTGGAAGTTGGTCATCATGCCGCCGAGCCAACGCTCATTGACATAATACATGCCACAACGTTCAGCTTCTTCCTTCACTGATTCTTGAGCTTGCTTCTTGGTGCCTACGAACAGAATCGTGCCACCATCAGCAGCCAAGTTCCGAACGTAATTGTAGGCTTCCTCTACCTTTCTTACGGTTTTTTGCAGGTCAATGATATAAATACCATTGCGCTCCGTAAAAATGTAACGAGCCATTTTAGGATTCCAACGACGAGTTTGATGACCGAAGTGAACACCGGCTTCTAGTAATTGCTTCATAGAAATTACAGCCATAGTGTTGCACCTCCTTTCTTGTTTTTTCCTCCGCAGGTTCATCTCTCCGCTTACCCGATCTCTCGGGAACATAAGCCTCAATCCCTCTGCGTGTGTTATAATTTCACACTGCGAATAGAATATCACAATTAGAACTTCATTGCAACAAAAAGCTTACGATAAGGAGAAGTTTGTCCGGATTTCGTTCTTTCTAATATACTGTTCCAAATCCATCATTAACTCCGGAAAGGGAAAGTAGAGGTCGGTTAGATAATAATCCTGGTTCTTAGTTTTGATCTGGACAATTTCCTTCCCTAGTTTGTTCGTAAAAAGCGCAATTCTTCGAATCTCTGTTGAAGAGAGACGGCGCTCTCCTCTCAGCGAGCTAAAAACTAACTGACTACCAGCGACGTGAAATTTCTTGCTCCGACCATAGATCCATATCGCGACAATCCCTACGGCAGTAATAATATAGACCCAGCGCAGGATATCAGTCTCCAAAGCAGATATCTTGAGACCATAATATAACATAGCAAATAGAATCGGAGCCATCGCGAGATAGAGCACACCCGGAATCACTAAAGGTTTCAATTGGTAGGAATACACTTGATCTTCCATAGCAATCACTCCACCCTTACGTCCGCACTTATTTACTTATTATGACTAATCTTGTCTAATTCCTCGAGGAGATGATCATTCAGGACCCGAATATAGGTACCTTTCATTCCTAAGGATTTAGATTCTATAACACCAGCTGATTCAAATTTACGAAGAGCGTTGACTATCACTGAACGGGTGATTCCCACACGATCAGCGATCTTGCTAGCAACCAATAAGCCATCGCCACCACCTAGTTCAGCAAAGATATGTTCAACCGCTTCTAATTCGGAATAGGATAAAGTCCCCACGGCAATCTGTACAGCAGCTTTCTTCCGCGCTTCTTCTTCTGCACGTTCTGCTTTATTACGAAGAATTTCCATCCCAACAACAGTTGCGCCATATTCAGCAAGGATTAAATCCCCTTCGCCAAAATCTTGATCAAACTTAGCTAGCACCAAAGTGCCAACTCGCTCACCGCCACCGAGAATAGGCACAATCGTCGTGATCTTATTGTTGAAATGACAGCGTTCCTTATCATTAAATACGCAACCATTGGCAACTTGAGCTGTGTTGGTGCGTGTTTCAGTTACCTTTAACAAACCTTCATTATAGCTTTCTGGGAAACGCTCGCTCTGAACGACGATTTCTTGCATTGTGTCACAGCCGAAGGCTTCCATAAAATGATAACTAAGAATCTTACCACGTCGACCGACAATATAGCAATTGGACTGAATAGACTCGCTCAGTACTTTGGCCATTTCGTCAAAATCCACATCATGGCCAGCAGCCTTTTGGATAAGTTTACTAATCGCTCTAGTTTTTTCTAATAAGTTTTTCACAAAAAAACCTCCTTTATTTTGGAACACTCTGTTTTGTTTTTACTTAATTCCGTTTCTCTAGCTTTAAAGGATATATCGTGAGAGATCTTGATTTCTTACGATATTTCCTAAACGATGCTGAACATATTCACGATTGATCGTGACTGTATAATCATCAGGGAGCTCTGAGGCCTCAAAGGATAATTCTTCAAGAACTCGCTCCATAATGGTATGAAGTCTCCTCGCCCCGATGTTCTCCGTATTTGAGTTTACTTCGTAAGCAACTTTTGCCAATTCGTCGATAGCATTCTCGGTAAATTCGACCTTTATTCCCTCTGTTTCCAGTAGTGCGCTGTATTGCTTGATGAGTGAGGATTGAGGCTCGGTGAGAATTCGCTTAAAATCCTCGACACTTAGGGACTCTAGTTCTACACGGATAGGAAACCGTCCTTGGAGCTCCGGAATAAGATCCGAGGGCTTTGCCACATGAAAGGCACCAGCGGCAATAAAGAGGATATGATCCGTCTTAACAGGGCCGTACTTAGTATTAATGGTCGAGCCCTCCACGATCGGTAGGATATCTCTTTGTACACCGCCTCTGGAAACATCCGGGCCTGAAGCTCCGTCTCTTCCAGCAATTTTATCGATTTCATCAAGGAAAACCATTCCTTCTTGCTCCGTACGACGAATAGCTTCTTGCACAGCTTCGTCTTGGTCGATGAGCTTTTGCGCTTCTTCTGTAGTTAAGATGCGACGAGCTTCTCTGACCGTAACTTTTCGTTTATGGCGTTTTTTGGGGAGCATTCCAGCCATCATATCTTGCAGATTGGAGTTCATCTCCATCCCCGTGCCCGAAAAATCAGGAAACAGAGGCTGATTGTCTTCGACCTCGACCTCGATAACCTGGTCCTCTAGTTCACCACGGCGCAAGCGTTCTCTCACAAAGCTGCGATCCCGCTCAATCTCAGGAGTCACTGTCTCTTCTTTTTCTTGATTCTGATTAAATAAAAATTGAAAGGGATTTGAGGTATTGGTTTCCGACCGTTTCCCCGGAACAAGCAAATGTTCCAGGCGTATCTCGGCAGACTTTGCTGCTTGAACCTCAACTTCTCCCATCTTTTCTGTTTTAACCATTCGCAAAGCAATTTCGACTAAATCACGAATGATGGACTCAACGTCCCTTCCAACATAGCCTACTTCAGTAAACTTGGTGGCTTCTACTTTAAGGAAAGGGGCACGTACTAACTTGGCGAGTCGCCTGGCAATCTCCGTCTTACCAACACCCGTAGGACCAATCATTAGAATATTCTTAGGTAGAACTTCCTCTTGCATGGCTTCCGGCAACAAAACCCTTCTGTACCGATTGCGCAGGGCGATGGCAACAGCCCGTTTCGCTTGATTCTGACCAACGATATAACGATCCAATTCACGGACAATTTCCCGTGGTGTAAGTTGTTCCATGGGTATCCTCCTTACAATTCTTCCACGATAATTTGGTCATTGGTAAAAACACAAATAGAGGAAGCGACCGCCATAGCTTCGCGGACAAGTTGACCCGGTTGAAGATCTGTGTTCTTAGCCAAGGCCCTTGCTGCTGCTAATGCGTAATTTCCACCGGAGCCTATCGCTGCTATTCCATCATCCGGTTCGATAACCTCACCTGAACCAGAAATCAAAAGCATACTTTGTTGATCGGCTACAATGAGCAGGGCTTCGAGGTTGCGAAGCGCCCTATCCATCCGCCAATCCTTGGCAAGCTCTACGGCTGCCCTTTGCAGGTTTCCTTGATATTCCTCAAGCTTGTGTTCAAACTTTTCAAAGAGAGTGAAAGCATCCGCAACAGAACCAGCAAACCCTGCAAGGACTTTACCGTGGAACAACCGGCGAACTTTCCTTGCGCTATGCTTCATGATGGTTGCTTGACCCATGGTAACTTGGCCATCTCCAGCCATTGCTACTTGCTCGCCCTTTTTTATGGCAACTATAGTGGTTGCATGGAACATCGGAAAACCTCCTTATATCGGCAGTTTACAGAATAATTACTTTAGTGTCAATAGAATTGTCTACAATTGCTGTCTTATTGAGAAAATTTAATAAGATGTTTATATTTTCTTGGCTCGGGGGTGACTTTGCTCATATACTTCCTGCAATCGCTCCTTGGTTAAATGGGTATAAATTTGGGTAGAGGAAAGCTTAGCATGACCTAGTAGTTCTTGAACACTGCGCAAATCTGCACCGCCGTCGAGCAAGTGGGTGGCAAAGGAATGGCGTAGCATATGAGGATGTAGATGCTGAGACAATCCGGACTCTAAAGCCAAGTGATCAAGTATGCGGCGAATGGAGCGAACAGAAAGCCGTGTGCCTTGGTAATTGAGGAGCAGTGCCTCCTGGCTATCTTCCCTCATCCCCAAGTAATTCCGTGTGGCCTCTATAGCATAGCGTGTAAGTGGAATAATTCTCTCTTTGTTGCCTTTTCCCCGCACCCGTAGAAGGAAACTCTCTGCTTCAATATCTTGGCGATTAAGTCCGGCTAGCTCGCTGACCCTTAAGCCGGATCCATAGAGAAGCTCTAAGATCACTTGGTCCCGTGCCCCAAGTAGTGTTGTGCAATCGGGTGCTTGGGTAAGGCGATTTAGCTCTTCTATAGAAAGAAAGTGCGGGAGTTTTCTACCTAATTTGGGTGTGGCAATCCTTTGGACTGGATTCTTCTGCAGGATACCTTCCCTGCAAAGGAATTTAAAAAAAGCTCTGAGGGCAGAAAGTTTACGAGCCATACTTTTTCTTTCCAGGCCTCGGTCTGTCATTTGGCCGAGAAAGCTACGGACGATATAAATGTCCACTTGATCCACAGTGAGTTGCTCTGGTTCTACGCTTAACTCAAGGGCAGCGAAATCAAAAAACTGAACGAGGTCGTTGTGGTAGGCGATGAGAGTGTGTTCAGAGCGATTTTGGGCTTTTAGTTGGCCGTCGAAAAGGCTGAGGGCGTGGTCGGCTTGCACTTGGCATTCCCTCCCATGATTTGTTCTGGCTATCTCTTGCGAACTATGGAATGGTATTCCTAAAAAGTCAGTTGGTCTCCAGGCTTTTGCTTTACGCGTTCACTCTGAAAGCTGCGCGCACCCGTTCTAACGCTCGAGCACTTCGCTCCGTCGGTACCTGCGCCGCTAAGTTTCCGTCTGTGGCGTCGCGGCTTGGGCGAAAGCCTCATCCGGCTTTCGTCCCGTCTAAATCGCCATCCCGAAAAGCGGGCGAGCTTTTCGCGAAGAACGGGTAGCTGCTCGCTTTGAAGCCGTTCTCTGCTGTAAATCAAAATCCTTGGGTATTTCTTATGAGTACCCTATGAGTAACCTTAAGAGTATCTTTAAGAGTGAGTAACCTTAAGAGTATCCTAGCGAGTAATCTTATCAGAACGGTAAGAGTTTTTGCTATGCTTATGGTGGAGTGTTCGAGTGTTTGCCTTAGCATTTCAGATATCCCAGTTCTCGTGATTGCCCCGACTACTATTATTACCGCAATTCCGGTATTTACATTACTCTCCGCTAAATAAGAGTAGACAGCCTAATCTAAAGTAGCCTTAGTCATAGAATAAATAAATCTAGGATCAATCTGCTTAACTCAGTCCCTCGGCGGCTTTGAACTCTTCGAGCTTCGCAAGGGCTCGTTCGGAGATTTTGGCGTTCTTTTCTTTTTTGGCTTTGATGCGTTTTTCGAGGGGAGGGATGAGTCCGTAGTTGATACTCATGGGTTGGAAGTTCACGCTGGGGGAGCCTTCTAAGTGGCGGGCGAGAGAGCCGAGGGCAGTTTCTTCGGGGAAAAGAAGGGTGGGTTGATTGTTGAGGCGACGTACGGCGTTGAGGCCTGCAACTAAGCCGCTGGCTATGGATTCTACGTAACCTTCGACACCGGTGATTTGACCGGCAAAGAATAAGTTGGGTGATTGTCGGAGGCTGTAGTCTGCTTTTAATATCTTGGGGGCGTTTAAGAACGTATTGCGATGCATGACGCCGTAGCGTACGAATTCGGCCTGTTCCAGTCCCGGGATAAGACGAAATACTCGCTGTTGCTCACCCCATTTGAGATGAGTTTGAAATCCTACAAGATTAAAGAGGGTGCCTTCTCTGTTTTCCTTGCGAAGCTGAACGACAGCATAGGAACGCTTTCCAGTGCGGGCATCAATAAGGCCTACGGGCTTTAGAGGGCCAAAGGTTAAGGTCTGCTCCCCACGGGAGGCCATGACTTCGACGGGCATACAGCCTTCAAAAATCTTACTTTTTTCAAAACCTTTAACTTCCGCGGTCTCAGCTTCAATCAGCTCATTGTAGAAGTTTTTATACTCTTCTTCGGTCATGGGACAATTTAAATAATCTGGGTCCCCTTTGTCATAGCGGGAGGCCCAGAAAGCTTTGTCCATATTGATTGACTCTAAAGTGACGATAGGCGCAGCGGCGTCATAAAAACTCAGCGCATCTTCGCCGGTCACCTTCTGAATTTCTAGCGCTAACTCATCAGAGGTCAAGGGTCCCGTTGCGACTATGGCAACCTCTGATTGGGGAAGCTCTTTAACCTCTTCTCTGCGAACATGAATCAAGGGATGCTCTTCAAGAAGCTTTGTTATCGATACGGAAAACTTCTCGCGATCGACGGCCAAAGCGCCTCCGGCCGGTACTGCGACCTGGTCTGCCACTCGCATCAGCAAAGAATCCAAGCGGCGCATTTCTTCTTTGAGCAGTCCGGCGGCATTCTCTAATCCTGCACCTTTAAGGGAGTTGCTGCAGACCAATTCAGCGAAACTATCCGTATGATGGGCCGGCGTCATCTTCACCGGCCTCATCTCATAAAGTTCTACTTCTATTCCCTGGCGTGCGATCTGCCAAGCTGCTTCCGCACCGGCCAGACCCGCTCCGATTACTTTAATAGATGGCATATTATTCTGCTTGCTCCTCTACTTGCCTGTCATAGCGGCATTCCGTATTCGTGCAGGCGTATCTTTTTCCTTGCTTGGATGTCTTAACAACCATTAAACCTCCACATTTGGGGCAGGGTTCAGAAGCCGGTAATTCCCAAGAAACAAACTCACACTCAGGGTAGGAACTACATCCGTAGAACTTTCTACCTTTTTTGCTGCGCCTAATCACTAAAGGATTGCCGCAGTTAGGACATTTTGTTCCGACCTCTTCCAAAAGCGGCTTCGTATTCCGACATTCCGGAAAGCCAGGGCAAGCCAGAAACTTGCCATAGCGGCCCATTTTAATGACCATATTGCGGCCGCAATTTTCACATATTTCATCAGAAACCTTGTCTTCGATCTGCACTTTATCCATGCGCTGTTCGGCTTCTTCTAAGGACACCGCGAAGGGGCCGTAAAAGTCCCGAATAACATTTTTCCAAGGCAAAGTCCCTTCCTCAATATCATCCAGCTTCATTTCCAGATTCGCAGTGAATTCTAGATCAACGATTTCCGGAAAATACTCTTTTAAAATAGTAACGATAATGTCCCCTAATTCAGTAGGAGAAAGCTGCTTCCCTTCCTTGGCCACGTAGCCTCTAGATAGTATAGTTTCAATAGTTGGAGCATAGGTACTGGGACGACCAATTCCCTCTTCCTCCATCTTGCGCACCAGTGAGGCCTCCGTATATTTCGGTGGCGGTTCAGTGAAATGTTGCTTCTCCTGTAAGTTAACAACACTAAGCATTTCGTTTGCTTGAATATTGGCTGAGAGAGCTCCTTCCTGCTGTTCTTCATTCTCATCTTGCGCTTCTTCATACACGGCGAGATATCCCTGAAAACGTACCGTGGAAGCATTCGCACGAAATAGATATCCTCCTGCCTCTACTTCAACAGTGAGGGTATCGACTAGCGCAGCACTCATTTGACTTGCTAGGAAACGCTCCCATACCAAACGATAAAGACGAAGCTGATCTCTTGACAAAAATTCCTTCAAGGAATCTGGAGTTCTCAATACAGAAGTGGGGCGAATAGCCTCATGAGCTTCTTGAGCTCGGCCCTTACTTTTAAACTGTCGAGGTTCCGGTGGATAATAATCTGCACTATACTGATCGAGAATAAACTCCTTCGCTTCCTCTTGAGCTATCTCGGAGATTCTAACAGAGTCAGTACGCATATAGGTAATCAAACCAATACTCCCAGACTTGCCTAACTCAATCCCCTCGTATAGTTGTTGGGCAAGCATCATGGTCCGCTTAGGCGACATATTGAGCTTACGATGAGCTTCCTGCTGTAAGCTACTCGTTATAAAGGGGGGTGAGGGCTGTTTTTTCTTTTCCTTCGTCCGCACTTCTTGCACTTGGAAGGATTGACTCTCTAAATCTTCGAGAACTTTCTTCATTTCTTCTTCCGAGGCAATGGTTATCTTCTGATTCTGCTTTTTGACCAGCTTTGCGGAGAATACCCCTCCCGCACTAGCCAAGGAAGCTGTCAGGCTCCAATACTCCTCGGGAATAAAGTTCGTGATTTCTTCCTCGCGATCGCAGACAAGTCGAACAGCCACCGATTGAACCCGTCCGGCACTAAGCCCCTTTTTCACTTTTCTCCAAAGTAGAGGGCTCAATTGATACCCCACCAAACGATCCAAAACACGACGTGCTTGTTGGGCATCCACCCTGCTGGAATCGATTTGCCGAGGTTGCTTAATTGCTGCTGTAATTGCCGGTTTTGTAATCTCATGGAACTCAATACGGCACTTCTCTGTCAGATCTAGGCCGAGTAGATGTCCCAAATGCCAAGCAATCGCCTCTCCCTCACGGTCAGGGTCAGAGGCCAAAAGGACCCTACTAGCATTTTTGGCGGCTGCCCGAAGCTCCTTAATGAGATCTCCTCGACCACGGATAGCAATATATTTGGGTTCAAAGTCATTATCGACATCAACCCCCATTTGGCTTTTCGGCAAATCCCGCAAATGTCCCATGGATGCTTTAACTGTATAGTTACTGCTCAAAAATTTACTAATAGATTTGGCCTTAGCCGGAGATTCCACGATTACAAGTGTTTTAGCCATACATCACCTCAAGATATAATCACAGATATAACGAATTATACAATTCATATCACAAGCACAGCTTTAAATCAACTGAAATGCTCTTGGTGTGTAGCTGTCACACCCTCAAACTAGCCTAATATTATCTTCTTTTTCTTAGTATGTCTAGCTCTTATAAGCTAATACATAAAGCTGGCCAGGGAGTTGCTCTATTCTCCCCGCTAGTTGGAGTTCAAGCAGCACTAAAGGAATTAGTTCCGGAGCAATCTTTGCATTCAACGTGATTTGATCGATATGACACGGTAGGTCGCTCAGCATTTCTAGAACTTTTTCTTGCTCACTGCTTAATTGTGGTTTTTTCTTGTCTTGCCCATTATTTGTCGACATGATACTATTTGTTTCTTTAGGGGTACTAGAGCCTCTCCCCTCGGTAAAGGCGGGAATTTCCGAGCAAATATCTTGAAAGCCTTCGATCAACTTGGCGCCTTGTCGGATAAGATGGTTGGGTCCTCTGCTCATCTGACTAAATATAGGTCCAGGTACTGCGAATACTTCGCGACCCTGCTCCAAAGCAAAATCTACTGTAATTAATGCTCCGCTTTTCAGTGCTGCTTCAACGACGACAACTCCACGTGACATGCCACTAATCAATCGATTACGTGCAGGGAAAAACTGGGGCTCAGGAGGAGTCTCCGGAGCAAACTCACTCCAAAGCAAACCCTGATTTGCCATGATCTCTTCGGAGAGCTTTTGATTTTCTGGCGGATACATGAAACTAAGACCACATCCCATAACCGCCCAAGTTATTCCCTGCCCAGCCAATGCTCCGCGATGAGCAGCTGTATCAATACCTCTAGCTAGACCGCTAACCACGACAATCCTTTCCTCGGCAATTTCTTTGGCAAGAGCCTCAGCTGCAGCTCTTCCGTAGGGTGTAGCCTTGCGTGCTCCGACAATTGCTAGAGATTCCTTGCTGGGAGAGAGTTGACCTTTATAATAAAGAAGTGGTGGGGCATCCGCTAGCTGGCGTAATAATTCTGGATAACCATCCTCTTCCGGAATGACTATATTAATTCCTTGAGCATGAAGTCGCTCTTCAACTTCACTAGAATCCAACTCCTTAAGTTTTTGGCTAATCTGTAGTAGCCAGGGGTCTTCAGTAGATCCCGGCTCTTCTACTAAATGATGCCAAGCAGTGCAAGCATTACCGAACCGAGCAATAAGTCGACGCAGTTTACCGCTACCAATGCCTTGTATTGAGTGGATCATTGCGCGAATCTGCTTTTCCTCAGCAAGAGCATTTTGGGAAAGGCCATTATCTCTATCTTTCTCAATATTCTTCACCAAAGCATTCCTCCTCGTCGTCCATCATTTCGCGACATTGGAGGAATTTTCCTGCGTAGCTTCACGGAAATCTCCTAATCAATTATTCATTTCCCAAAAATATGTAATATAAACTCACAACAAACGAGTGCCGCACCATCTCTTTAGATCGTGCGGCACTCGTTTGTTGTCTGCGAATTCTTAAGTTAGTGTATCAAAATTATTTCGCAGCTTTAGCAGCGTCAACAATAGCTTTAACATAACCAGCAGTATCAGCTAAGGTAGAACCACTTACTGTGTCAACAGGCATTTTCTCTGCAGGAGTAGAGGTGAGAACACCTTCTAATTCAGCGATGGTTTTTCCTTCGCAGAACTCTACTATGGCATTAAAGTTATCAGCATAAGCAACTGTAGATCCAGCTTTTTCTTTCATGTTGTTACTGTAGTACTCACTGTTGACCATTTTGGAAGCCAGTACTTGAGCAGGATCTTTGTAGTTCTTAGCGGCAAGACCTTCGCTATTAGCAAGACCTGTAGCCTTATCAGCAGGCATGAATTGGTATTCGTCAAGGGAAACCCCTACGATTTTATCACCTTGAACAGCAACAACAGCAATAGTTACAGCATTAGTACCATGAGCAGCAGCATCTACGCGGCCCATTTTAATAGGCTCAACAGCGGCTGGAGGGTTAGTAGAGCCAGTTGCCGGAGTTTGGCTGGAACAACCTGCGAGTCCGACTAATAAACCTAAAGAAAGTACAACACCCAAAACTTTTTTCATTACTTTTCCTCCCTATACTTGTGGACAGATTTATATTTTTTAGCTTAATAGCTAAAACTTGACTATTGAACAAGCTTAACTGCTTTGACCCGTGAAAAAACTCATTATTACTTGATCAGTTTGCATGATCCAATTATTGCATATGCAACAATTGTCATCGACAAGTATTCAGCCAAAAAACGGCTTGCCTGGCATAATTGTGTGCCCTCGCAAGTACGTCGTAAGGACGATCTGTCTTCTTACATTTTGCATTATAAAGACTGTATTCCTCTGAGTCAACACTATTTTTCGATAAAAATATTAAAATGCTCTCATTCTTCGACATGATTTTCCAAAGTTGTTAGATTTGTTCATCAACGCATTAAGGAGTCACCAAAGCTAAACCGTGGCTAAGTTTCGCAAGGCAAAAACTAACGCGCTTGCTAGAACAGCATAATCTTCAGTAGGCAGAATCGATCCGGCTGATCGATCAAAGAGAATATTACCTGAGGCCGGGAACTCTTCATCCCCTTCCCATAGGACTAAAGTGATGGGAACTTTAGGAAACACTTCAACAGAGACTGCAGCGTCTCCCAAAGAGACAGGCACTCCGCCTATTTTACACGCAGTTTCCACTAAGCTTTGAGGATTGTGACCAAAGAACTTGACTAAGGGATTAATGGCTCGGTTGGCAAAGGGCTGACTATAGATACTTCCACCCGGAAGCTCCTTGAAGGTTATAAACTGGCCTGTTTGCATGGCAAGGGAGCGATTTGCTAAATAATGAAGAATAAGGATTTGAAGTGGTAGAGATATTTCTCCATCGCTTGTCGTGTCTTTGAAAAACTGACCTGATGGATAGTCTACAGAGAATTTCTGGCCAAGGAATTCGATATTAATCCTGTTTCCATCGATTGGATAACCTGAGTACTCCGCTATATCGTCAAATGTCGTTTCGCGGAGTTTGGCTAGAGCAATATCATGGGCAGCCGAGTAATTCATTCCCTTTTCCTCCCTTGACGCTCATTTGTCTTTTCTTATGGCACCCTAGAGCGTTAATTTATTATTAACTCTCTAATTCTTGCACTCCTTACGTTTTTCCTTCTAAAATATTTAGGCGATTTCTATTCTACCTGTCACGCAGGCTACGATAGGTCCTTTGCATTAGTAAAGCATCGACTTCAAGGTTGGGGCTTTCACAAATCACTAAGCCTTCAACCCCGAAGGTGTGCAGTGCTTTCATCAATTCCGGATAACGGAGATCGGCATCAGCCAAAACCAAATGCTTCTTTTCGCCCTTTAGTCCGTAATCTATACCTGAAACATGAAAATGCGCATTCTTCACCCATAGATCTCCAAGAGTTTGAGCGGATTCTTCGAGAACCTGGCAAAACTCATCGTAAGTATTAATCTGTCCATTACTGCGTGCATGAAGATGACTGATATCAATACAAGGGAGCACTCCGGGCACCTCTTGGGCTAAAATTAAAACCTCGCGAAGGGTACCGAGCTGTGATGGTTTTCCTGTGGTCTCCGGTCTTAATATGATATCATTACCCTCCGCATCCAGAATCTCACGAACTTTCATGAGTTCCCCTGCGGTTCGCTCTAACACTACCTGGGGCTCATCGTCATGGTAAAAAGCCGGATGGAAAACCACACTTCTTACCCCAAGTATTTTGCTGATTCGTGCACTATGCAATAGGCGTTCACGGCTAGCAGTTACTTTTTCTGGTTCTCGAGAATTGAAGTTGATCCAGTATGGACCATGGCAGCTTAAAGCAACATGTTCTGCAATCGCTATGCTGGCAATTTTGCGAGCCTTTTCCTCCTTCATCCGGACACCTTGCACGAACTCTATTTCCATGGCATCCAGTTCAAGCTCACGGATTCTCTTGACCCCGGCTTCCGTCGACCGCTCTGGGCACGATATCGGAACGCCGGCAGTACCAAATAACAACGGCAAATAAATCCCTCCCTCATTAGTCTCCCGTGAGAAATCTCCGTTAGAATTGACTTAGACTTTTTCCCAGAATACCATGTTTTAACCAATACAACCAATTTTTGTAGCCCTAGCCTCTGCAATATATCTATACTGTTGATGATTATATTGAAACAATCTTTTACTTCACATAAAAAAAGGGCTGGTGACACAAACTAGAATCACTTGCTGAAGTGCAAGACATCTTCGTTTGCCTGAAATGAAAGGAGGAATCTAGATGTCCAGACGCCGCAGTACTATGTCTGATAACCTCAAACAACAAATCGCGCAAGAGCTTGGTTTTTCGGACACCTTAAAACAAGAAGGATTCAGCGGAGTTTCATCCAAGGATTGTGGAAATATGGTAAAGAAAGCGATTGAGATTGCTGAACGCAATATGTCTGGTCGTATGTCCTGATGTATAGAAAGTAACTCAAAGGGATTAACTCACATTATAGAGTTAATCCCTTTAATAGTGCATCTCTTTTTTAAATTAATGAAAATCTACTTCGATTGTACGGGCAGCGGGATGACTATCCTTAAGGAAGGACAACTCTAGTACCCCGTTCTTGTAGCTAGCATGCGCTCCATCGGCCTTAACCACTGCCGGAAGCGTTAATGTCCGGCTGAATCTCCCATAATACCGTTCTACACGATGTGACGAACGTCCTTCTCCCGTATTTGCACGCTTAATTTCTCCACTAATGGTCAACTGATTTTCGTCAATTTCAATATGAAGATCTTCTTTCTTTTCAAGACCCGGTATTTCGGCTGTGACATAAATTTGCGAAGAAGTTTCTTCCACATCGACTCGATACAATAACTGGGCAAGGTCCTCCTTTCCTCTTCCCCTTAG
Organism: Desulfitobacterium sp. THU1; assembly: GCF_038181555.1. Taxonomy (NCBI): domain Bacteria; kingdom Bacillati; phylum Bacillota; class Clostridia; order Eubacteriales; family Desulfitobacteriaceae; genus Desulfitobacterium; species Desulfitobacterium sp. THU1. The sequence continues at coordinate 51,198 of NZ_JBBWUA010000002.1, forward strand.
GAGATTGCGATTTATATCATCCCAATACTGGTCAAGCACCCGAAAAGAGTCATAAGGGGCTAATGGCATCATTCTCACCTCTCAATGTTTTCATTTTTGCTTAATTCATTTCAAATCTAGTATGGCAATTGCTGATAATATCATACCGTTATCAAGCATTTATAAGAAATGTAAATAACAGGCAATTACTTGGCAGGAAATTTTGTGTTATAATTAATTGTTAAATAACAGTTGCAGAACTTCGGTTCTATTGTATATGGAAAACTTGCTTCAGACGGAGTTTCCACTTCATCTGAAGCTTAGTTGAGTTATCCACTCCGTGGACGAGTCAGCTAAAGTTTGCACAGCAAGCTAGCTTTCTATGTCCGAGGCTTATCGCCACTTATCTAGCTTAATCAGGTAAACGCATTAGTGGTGGTTAGCAATGGACAGGTATTAATACTAGATTACCCAGAAGGAGGAATAACAAATGTTTAAAATTAATGATTATGTGGTATACGGCTCAACCGGATCATGTGAAATCGTAGATATTGTTAGAGAAAAGGATATAAGCGATAATGATACAGAATACTATGTTTTACAACCGGCTTATCACAACAATATAACAATCAAGACCCCCGTAAACAATCCTAAGGTTTTGATGCGCCCCATCATGACCAGAGAAGATGTTTTATCATTAATTGCAACTATGCCTGAACTGGAACCCATCTTGGCTAGCGATGATCGGCATAAGAACGAAAGCTACAAAGCGGCTCTTAAAACGGGTCAAAGCGAAGAATGGGTAAAAGTAATCAAAGCCTTATATATGGAACAACAAGAACGGCTCGAAGCAGGCAAGAAATTAGCAAAAGCCGACGACGACATTATGAAAGCTGCAGAAAAAAATCTGCACGAAGAGTTTGCCTTAGCATTAAATATTTCACCGGATGAAGTGCTTCCCTATATTCTTGAACATGTTCAGTAAAATCAGTCAACTAATCTGGAGCTTTACCGCCGGTAGTCATAGGATAAATGTGCTTTACCACGGTAAAAAAGTGACACCAATCTTTTGTTAATGATTGGTGTCACTTTTTTATGCTGCTGAACGGTGGCGGTATTGCCTAGATTTCAAGCGAGTTGTCGGTGTACAAGGTTCGCGAAAACTCCGCCCTTGCTCATCAGTTCATCATAGGTACCACTCTCAACGATTCTTCCTTGATCCATTACGATGATCTTATTACAGTTAATGATCGTACTCAAGCGGTGGGCGATGACAATCCGGGTGACCTTCAACCGGTCGAGACTTTGACTGACAATGGCCTGAGTTCGATTATCCAGAGCACTGGTAGCTTCATCAAAGAAGAGTATCTTAGGCTGGTTGACTATCGCTCGGGCAATCATCAAACGTTGCTTTTGTCCACCGGAGATCGTCGAAGCTCCCTCACTGATCATGGTATGCATTCCCATGGGCATGGCCTGGATATCTTCATCAATTCCGGCCATTCGGGCTGCTGCCCAAGCATCGTCGATCGTCAGATAAGGATTAGCACCCACAATATTTGTGAAGATATTCCCTGACATGAGTTGACCATTTTGCAACACCACGCCCAGTTGCTTCCTGATCGCCCGTATATCGACTTTTTCTAAGTCCTGTCCATCGTAGTATATTTTGCCAGTCTCTGGTTTCTCAAAGCCCAACAAGATCCTTAACAACGTCGACTTTCCGCAGCCGGAAGTGCCGACTAAAGCGACATAATCCCCCTCCTTAATATGGCAAGATACGTCTTTCAAGACTAGAGGCCCATCTTCTTTATAGCGAAAAGAGATATGATCCATTTCGATCGAGCCTCGCAGGGGGATAGGGGTGACTTTTGTCTCATCATACTCCGGCAGGGTGTCTAGAATCGGTTTCGCCCGTTGATAGAGAGGGATCACAATATAAGCACCTATAATCGATTCTGTCAAGGAAGTCACGGAGAGGGTAAAGGATACAAAAGCTGCATTGAAGCCGATAAACTCCCCCGGAGATAGCAGGCTATGTCCGGCAGTAAGAGTATAAAAGACAATCATACTGGCCAGAAGGGGGAAAATATCATGAAAGGTCGTCTGCCAGTTACCCAGAAGTCTCCTCTTAAAGACGAACTGACGTTGTTCACTGAACCTCTCAGCCCAGCGGTAAAAAGCTCTAGCCTCAGCTCCAGCTACCCGAAACTTCGTGATACCGCCGATCAACTGAAGCATCATCCCCGAAATACGGTTCGATATATCTAATATTTTTCGTTCATAGCCCACTTGCCGGAAGCCTAGAAATCCCATGACCATCAGGGCTAAAGCTAGTAAGGCCGTAGCCACACCAGCGAGCTTACGATCATAATAGAACATTAAGGCAAGGGTAAAAACTGAGAAGATGCTGGAGAGAACTGTATTTAAAGTGACACCTGAAAGAATTTTGCGAATCTGACTAATGCCCATGGCCCGCATTGCCAATTCACCGGCAGGAAACTGTTTAAAAAACGGCACTGGTAGACTCAACAAGCGATCCCAAATAGCTGCTTGGATAGCTCCTTCCATTTTTCCCTCAATCCGTAAGGTCGCTAAACTACGCACAAACTGGAAGATCATCGTGGCTAAGGCACTAGCTCCCAGAAAAAATGCAATCTGGACTAAGTGCCCCCTCCCCCCTTCAGGAATAATGGTACTAAAGATGATTCCTGTGGCTAGAGGGATGGCTGTCCCTAAGATACCACCCAAAACACCCATCAAAAGGATCATGAGCAAGTCTCTGCTCCAGCTATTTTCCCGGCCTAGGGTTAGTAGGTCACGTGCCGTGATTTTCTTTTCAGCAAAGGGACGGTAAAAGACAAAACCAAAGACATCAATCTCCTTTGCTGTTTCTCGATCAACAGGCCTGGTGACCCCTTGGGTATAATCGTGGAGTAAATATTTTGTTGGTGCGGAAGGGATTAAGGCAATCGGACGATGGTCTTCTTTCATATAGCCTAAAAGAGGGCCGCTATCCTGTGTATACCAATCGCCTTGTAAGGCTACTTCCCTCACCCGCATCCGTGAAGCCCGGGCGATATCATCCAGATGCAACTCTCTTTGGTTCCCTAGAGCTTCTGGAGGTGCGATGACCTTCATCTTCATGGTTTGACCCAAGAGGCGGCAAGCATCCAGTAAGGGATCTCCAGTCTGATCTTCTAAAGCCGCCTTGGTTTCCACTTTTTGAGTGATGGCCGCCAGCTTGAAAATAGCGTTGGTCATCAATCGTTGATCGGATCTGCTTTTCTCTTCCAGCCTTTTCTGCTCTGACTCCTTTTTTTCGTCCCAGGTATCACTCGCCGCTTGTAGCACTTGCGAATGGTACCCTGCACGGAGGGAATCATTGGTTAAATACTCATATTCAGAAATAGCTTCAGAGGCGGCGGAAGCAACCTCATCCTGGGAAAATCCGAGACTGAGAGCAGAAACTTCTTCCTCTGAGTATTTTTCACTCCGACTAATCTTGGCTAACGTATACAACCATTGACTTATAGCCTCGTAAACTTGTTGTTCATCACGAGATGCCCCTTGGAGACCCTTACCACCTTCTTCATCAGCTTCTATTCTGTTGCTAAGCAGCTCCCTCAGTTCCTTGATGTCAATTCTCAGGAGGCTCGAACCCAATAGTCCAGAGACCAACAGTCCCTTTTTGCAAGGAGAGCCTTCAGGAGTTACTCCGAAAAGCAAATCGCCAGGATAGGCCTCAAACAAGAAGGTTTTGGTCCCTGCCTGTAGCTTATCATCCATAGTCGCTAAAAAAACAGCCGCTTTCCCCTGCTCTACGAGCCAAATATAGTGATTGTCCTGAAGGAAAAACGTTTTTTGACCATCCAAAGGGACTCTTATTCCCTTTTGCTTAACCGACTCCCAATTATCTATCTCGCTCACCTGCCGATCACGACTATTTATTTTGCTTAACCCGTGGCGATCAGTTTTGCATAAGTCCCTGCGGCCTCATACAGCGACCCATGGGTTCCTCGCTCAATTATCTTCCCTTTTTCCAACACAATGATCTCGTCACAGTCCCGTATAGTACTAAGGCGATGGGCGACAATAATACACGTGCACCCCCGATAACGAATATGTTCATCCACATTTTTCTCAGTTATTGGATCGAGAGCACTGGTAGCCTCATCCATAATCAGAATAACCGGGTTTTGGGCCAGGGCTCTGGCTATTTCCAGCCTCTGCCTCTGGCCTCCGCTAAAATTCTTACCGCCCTCTTCCACCATTTGCTCATAGCCCCCCGGGCGAGCAGTAATATCATCATGGATACATGCATCCTTAGCCGCCCGGATCATCTCAAATTCTGAAACGGTTCCATCCCAGAGCGTAATATTCTCCCTGACCGTTCCTTGAAACATAGAAATTTCTTGATCCACCATAGCTAAGGAATTGCAGATCGCTTCCTTGGAGAAAGATGAGCGGGGCTGTCCATCAAAAAGAATCTCGCCTGACCTAGGATGGTGAATGCCGGCAATGATCCTGGCAATGGTTGATTTACCGCTACCGGAGCCGCCGACCAGAGCTACCCGTGATCCGGGTTTTAGGCTTAGGTTGAAATCCTCGATCAGGGGCGGTTCCAAAACACTATAACCAAAGGTGATATTCTTTAGTTCCACATAACCCGAGAGCTTTTGCCCTGTCGAAAATGAAGCCTTTCCTTCCTGTGGATCGTGAGCCTTGTTGACATCGTTGGTAGCGACCGATGCGTTGCCCCTGCTACCCTCATGATCCTCGAGTTCCCGATCGAGGGGGTATTTTAAGACATCGTCTAAACGATTCATCTCGCCTTCCATCTCCTGGAGCTCAGCTCCAAGGCCCACCAGCCCGGTGACCGGCGTCATAAAGCTACTCATTAAGCTTTGGAAAGCCACCAGCATGCCGATAGTCATTTGTCCATCGAGAATCAGGAAACCGCCGATCACTAAGACGAGTGCGTTATTGATACCGGTTAAAAAGGTGGGGAATACGGATAAAAACTGAGAAGAAACCCCCAATTCTTGTTCTGCATTGAGCAATTTCGCCTGATATCCTGACCATTGAGCAAAGAAGTTGTCTTCTGATCCCGTGGCTTTGAGGGTTTCGATGATCTGCAGGCCCGCCATACTCGAGCCAATCAGTTTCCCCTCATCTTGAAGTAATTTGCGGTTCAGATCGACTCGCCGGGCAGATACCGCAATCAAGTAAACTACATTGATCAACGCGATTGCCAGCCCTACTAAGGCTAAAATCCAGCTATAGGCGAGCATTAACGCAAAGTAAAATATAATCATAAGAACATTGAGTGCCGTAGTCGCCAGTTTCCCAGATAAGAGCTTTGCTACCTTATCATTGCTTTGTATTCTGGAAGTGATATCACCTGCCGCACGCTGCGAAAAGAACTCACTGGGCAGACGAAAGATGTGCCACAAAAACTGTCCGGAGGTGACCAGGGCAATCTTCGTTTCCAAGCGAAGCAAATAATACTGTTGCAACCAAGTTAAAATCCCTCTGAGCATTGCCGTAATGCCCATTCCCAGTAATAAGGGCAACACCCAGGAATCGAATCCGCCCAAGAGAATATCATCGACGAATACTTTGGAAAACATGGGTATTATCAAGCCGGGAATAACTAAGGCCAGACCCAGCAAAATGATATAGATTAAAGCCTTCTCTGAACCTTTAAGCCTCTTCTTTAAGGCAGTGCTTAAATTGGGTTTTTTACTATCTTTTTGGAATTCTGGGGTTGGGGTGAAGGAGAGAACAATACCGGTAAAGGCTAGATTGAATTCTTCCTCCGTTACGACTCTTCTGCCTGCCGCCGGGTCGTTTAGATATACTTTTCCTTTATGAAAGCCTTCCAGAACAAGAAAATGACTAAAATTCCAGTGGATGACTAAGGGCAAAGGCATCACTCGCAACGCTTCCGGTTCTTTACGAAATCCCTTTGCCTCCAGACCATAACTCCGGGCGGCTTTGAGGAGATTGCTGGCCTTACTCCCATCTCTGGATACACCACAGGCAATTCTTAATTCCTCTAGGGTAGTATACCTCCCATAATGAGCTAGGATCATAGCCAGAGACGCCGCTCCGCACTCTACCGCTTCCATCTGCAGTACAGTAGGGACCTTAACGATTTTCTTCTTTATCACCTAATCTCTCCCTCCCTTCCGCCCCCTTATTTTAAAAGGGTATGACTTTCTGAATGGGTTTCTCCCGTTGTGTGATAATCTCTGAGGTTATGATGGTCCCACTCTGAAAGGACATAGGGGGGCCCGTGGGAGATGACCAGCGATAGCCGCTTTCAGTGGCGCTATCGGGAACCAAGTCAATCTTCACCAATAGGGGAGCACCTTGCCCAGCTAATAAAGCAACCAGGTTTTCATTGCCCAGGGTTTGCAGCATACTCTGGGCAGTCGCCGGATACTCTGCGACTGTATTTACTCTCCCTAATAAGTAGCCGTACTCCTCTTTGTTGACCGTAGTCGGGGAAATCTGACATTCCATACCGGGACGGAGCAGTCCACCTTGTTCGGCAGGAACATACACTACTGCTTCTAGCTTGACTGTATCACCATACTGTTCAAGGGTCGCCAGCGTATCTCCTGGTTTGATAATGCTTCCCTTGGTCATATTTATCTCTAAGATACGACCATCAATTTCTGATACTATTTGAGTTCGGTACACTAGTTCACTGCGGAGCTGCTGTATCCGGGTTGCGATTTCGGCATAAGCTGGATCTTCTCCTTGTCCATTGTTCTCCATAGCAGCTTGGTTGCTTAAGAGTTCATTGATTTGAGAAATTAATTCTGGTTGCTCAATTCTCGCAACGACATCCCCTTGCCTTATCTCCTGCCCAACCTTCACGCGAATATCACTGATCCGGCCAGAGACGTGATGCTGCAGAGAAAATACACCCCCATTATTGAGAAGAATTCCTTGTCCTTGAATTTTCGTGGGGATGCTCCCTAATAGTCCCCAAGCGACCCCACTTATAAGAATCAGGCCGATGGCTAATAAGGCCAGCCAAGCCTTCGGTGAAGTCACCTGAATACGTTGATCAAGTTGCTCCGGAGAGGATAGTCTTGTCAAAGAAACATCACGAAATAACCCTTGCCTCATCATCTGCACCTCCCATTAATGCTTAAGATACTCAAAACGTCCGTCCTTGACCTTCTTCAGCACTACCAGGTCGCCGATGTCATCACCCCGCCCATTGAACTGGTGCACCCCTATCACGCCTTCCCATGCCCCCAAATTTCTTAATTCTTGGGCAACTGTAGCAGGGTTAGCCAAATCAGATTTTTCTAAGGCAGCTGCTAGCAAATTGACCGCATCATAGCCTGTTGCGGCATAAGAGGTGGGTGCTTGCTGATATTCCTCCCGGAAGGCTTCCACAAAGGCTTGGGTCTTGGAACTAGGAAGTTTGGGATTAAAGAAGGAACCCACCAGTAACCCTTCTGCCTTAACCTCGGTGACTTTGGTCAAAGAAAGTGAGTCCCATGAATTCCCGGCGATTAATGGCACCTCAATGTTTACAGCTCTAGCATCCAACAAAAATTGAGTTCCCTCTTCCGCCGCGATCTTGGCAATGAAAATTCCATCAAAACCAAAAGCCTGCCACTTATCGTGCAAACGTTCTAAATCTTCCAGATTGCCATAGTAATTAAAACGATCCACGATCGTTATTCCTTGAGCACCAGCATAGTCTTCAAAAGCATTAGCCAGACCATTGCCGTACGAGTCATCAGTGTAATAAATAACCATCCGTTCATGACCCTGCTCCGCAAGGTAAATTGCCAGTTGCCGAGCGATTTCCTCATCAGAGGGAATATTGCGAAAGACATGGGTATAATTGTGCTGTGTAAGTTCCGGTGAAGTCGAGGCGGGGGATACCATCACCAACCCAGCTTGATCATAAATCGAGGATGCCGGAATCGAGATAAAGGAATTGCGATGACCGATGATCGCTCGAATCCCTTCATTATCCGCGAAGGCTTGAGCAATGGCCAGTCCCTTTTCCAGCTCCGCCTCATCATCAGCTTTGAGCAGGCTCAGTCTGCGGCCTTGTATGCCGCCTTGATCGTTAATCTCTTGAACGGCTAGATCAAGACCTTCTTCAAACAAATCATCTAAGGAGGCAAACGGCCAAGCAACACCGATGAGGACTTCCTCACTTGTGTTGACCCTAGTACATCCCTGTGGCCATAGACTGAGTCCTAAAAAGAGCATTATGACTATAGACTTTTTGATCGTTCTACTCTTCAGCATATCTACACCTTGCTCTCTGAATTATTCTCTCTTCCGTGTTAGCCTAAGAAAGTCCAAAGGATTTAACTCCATAGGTTAAAGATTATCTCAAGTTAAAATTTAGCAAGTCTACAAATAACCGCAGACTTATCCATATCAATTTAATACGTTAGATTTGATCAACCATTACAATAATCTTTGATAATAGCAACTAGCCACTGTGTCCTCCTGAGGGATAGGCTAATGGGGAATCTAGCTTCTTAGCTGACACTCAGGATGCCAGAGAATTATACTATTATTTATCGTGGCCCAGTAATGCATGGAATTACTGTAATGCACCAGAGCTTTTAACGTATTAACTAGTAAATGAACATTGGGGAGAGAAGTGCATGAGCAAAAAGGAAGTCAGTCCCTTTCATCTGTTTGAATACCGAGGTGATCATTATCTGCTAAATATCGAAAAGATGGCGGCTTTTCGAGTGAGCACGGAACTTTTATCGATCCTATATAGTATCCGGGAGCAGAAAACAACTCTTCCGGTAAGTCAAGAAGAACTTCTCAGGTCATGGGATCTAATTCGGGAAGGCACGAAAGAAAACACTTCAGTCCCCAATATGGAACCCGCCCCCATCACCTATATGTATCTTTTCCTTACCCAATCCTGTAATCTTCGCTGTATTTACTGTTATGGCGATGGTGGCGAGTACGGAACCGGCGGCAGTATGGACAACACCACGGCCAGACAAGCTGTGGATTGGTTGATCGCTAAGTCGGGGAAAATGAAAAAAATCTACTTGGGGTTTTTTGGTGGTGAGCCATTAATTAATTTCCCCCTCATGAAAACCATTGTGGAATATGCTAACAAAAAAGCTCAAGAAGCCCATAAAGAAGTCGAATTCTTTGTGACAACCAATGCTACTTTGTTAGATGAGGAAAAAATGTCTTTCATTAATGAGCAACAGATTTCCGTCCAGATTAGCTTTGATGGACCAAAGGAGATCCAAGATGCCCAACGTCCTTTTGCCAACGGTCAGGGTTCTTATGACTCGGTTGTGCCGAAAATCAAAACACTACTAGCTCTCGCTCCTAATACTTCCGGACATGCAGTTCTTTGGGGTGATACCGATCCACAACTTATTAAGGACACCCTGCAAGACATCGGATTTACCACCTTCTCCCTTGCTCCAGCTTCCCACTCCCTCTTCACTGATGAGTCTGATAAAAACAACAGCATCCACAAAATTCAAGTACAACTCCAAGCTTTAGAGCAAGAAGCGGCAACCTGGTTACTCCATATCCGGAGTAGAGATAAAGATATCCTCCGAAGTTTAAAGGCAAGCAGCGCTGGCTATGGGATTTACCCTGGTATGGTAGCCTTGCTACACAATCGCCATAAATATCATTTTTGTGGTGTCGGTCGCAAGATGGTCGGTGTATCTGTAACGGGAGATATCTATCCCTGTCATCGCTTTGTAGGCAATGATGACTATAAAATGGGCCATGTGGGTGATGAGAAATTCAACCGAGATGATTATCTCCAAAGGCCCCTAGTCTCTCAGGCAAACTGCGCATCCTGCTTTGCCAGCCACTATTGTGCGGGTGGCTGCCTGCACGATAATCTTAGCTCCAGCGGCTCCCAATATATTCCTTCAGAAGATATCTGCCGCCTAAGACGTCGTGAACTTGAACTGGCAACCGTCATCGTGTCAAACCTCAGCCCTGATGACCAAGCTTTTTTGGTCAATGAACAAATTATTCCTCCCAAACCCTGCCCTCTAGATTTTTTATAATTATAAATGGCAATCAGACAATTGTCGGACATGAAACATGGGAGCTGTGATTTCACACAGCTCCCTTATTTTATACGTATAAGAAAGTACATTTTTTTGTTTTTCATTGGTAGTTAATGTGTAGTAAACAGGCGACCAGAGATGCTTCTCTACATATTGGTATACCTACGTTGTAGGGTCGACCCGTGGTCGCCTTTGTTCTACTAGACTAACCCTGCTTGAATCGACTCAGTCCATTGGGTTGTCGCTAGGGAATCTTAGAATACTTCTCTTAAGCCACAGGAATCTAGAAGGCAACCGCCCCCGGCAACAGCATCTAACTCACTGTCACTCATTTCGTCGCCTAGATCCTTTAGTTCTTCAGCGCTAAAATCGAAGCCTTCCTCTTTTACCAGTACCCTACGCTCTTCCGCGTCCTTGGCTGCCATAACTTTCTTGGCAAAGTCCTGATCGGTTTTCATTTTCTCCATGAATGCTTTTGCGGATTCGATACTCATTAATATTCCCTCCTATTTTTTGTGTACCCTGTACACAGATTAACCTTTTCAACAGTTAATACGATTTTCTCAGGATAGTATTACAATAGCTTAAGACAAAACTTTTTGACTTTCACAATGGTTATTTACAGTTTGGACATCGGCCGTCCACAGTAATATTCCTTGACCTTGAACCACATCTCGGACATTCTTGCCAACTAAGCTGCTGAGAAAAACCTGCAGCAACATAATCCAAATCCTCTTCACCTAATTCTTCATCTCCACTGAATTCCCTTAAGTCAACCGGTTTGGCTTGGTCTAATTGGGCTAAAATTTTCTCCTTTAAGCTATCGCGTACCTTACTGTTAGCACTTAAGTCATGGGTCAGCATCGTTTGAGCTAGGAATAATAGCTTTCTAATTTCAGGATCCTCCACCAGTCCTAGGTCTTTTTCTCCGGCAATAATCTGCTCGAGATAAATCATATAAGTTTCCGCCTGCTGCCTCTCATTCATAGATACACATCCCTTGGCTTGCCAAGATTATGCGCAACTGTCGCATGGCCCGAAAGAGAATAACACCTGTATTGCTTTCGCTGATGTCAACAAGCTTGGCGATCTCACGATTACTTAGGCCACTCCAGAACTTCAAAGCAATAATCTCTTGTTCACGTTGGCTTAAGCAAGCAATGGCCTTAAGGAGGTGATGTTGGATCTCATTTAATTCCACAATAGTTACCGGATCCGGCTCACGAGCTGCAATATTTTTGGTGTATTCATCGAGGGAAATAATATGTACTCCCTTGCGACTTCGATAGTAATCTGTGATGGTATTCCGGGCAATACGAAAAAGCCAGACAGAAAAAGGGGCTTTGTCCTTTTGGTAATAGTGATTTTTAGCAAACACTTTTTCGACGATTTGACTTACCAGGTCTTCGGCGTCATGATAATCAGCCACCCGATAATGTACATAATTATTAATCCTAGGAAAGTAACAACTGTATAAATCTGTAAAGGAGGTCTCATCTTTTTCGGCAAGTTCAATCAACGCTCTTCCTGACCCTTGAGTAAATATGGCCGGTCCCCCCTCGATCTGAAAACTTCTGTGCGTAGTCTGATTATAAAAAACCAACTACCACCAAAAGTGCCACCATATTTTGCAAATTACCCTATTATTCTTTAATTTACCTATTTTGACGACAGGTGCCGGGGTATAACATAAAAAGAGGAACACCATCTCTGGTCTTCCTCCTTTTATGTTACACTTTGAGTTACTCTTTTCGTTAATAACTAATTTTCACTGCTCGCGATGGAATGCCCCATCTTCGCACACCGCCGTGTCAACTCTCTAGCTTTGGATTTCTCCCCTGATTCTGCATAGCCTTCCTGAAGGACTGCCGCTGCACTAAGAAAGAGTTCCTCCAGGCGAAGCCTTGAACTTTCTGCCCAAAGTGCCTCCAAGTCATTCAGATAGCGACCGGTGTAATGTTCCACAACCTTTTGGGCATTGCCAAAGCTTGGCTGCTGGACAAAAGCAGTTGCGGCTTGCTGGAAAGCATCGAGATCACAACTAATTTCAGCCATCTTTAGATGGTACAAACCACGCTCATATACGATGGGATTACCGGCACCTACGCTCTCAAAAGCCCGTCTTATTTCACCGCGGCGGGTATGAAATAAACTAGTCACATTTGCTTCGCTGTCCCACCACAGGTCGTTGAAAATATTTTCTTTACTGACTCCTTCACGATGCTCTAATAGATAAGCTAAAAGCTCACGAGCTTTCTGAGTACGGATCTTAATCGGGCTTTTCCGTTCATAAGCAGGTGCAATATAAAAGGTCCCTAGGGTGTTGATATAGACCCGAGCACTAATATATCCTCCATAGTTGAGGAGCTCGCGGGTATATTCCGGCATGATGCCTGCATCTGCTGCTTGCTTCAAGACAGTTGCAAAAAGCGGCTTAAAGCGCATGTAGTAGCGGTGATCATATTGGCGGGAAAGCTCCAGAAAGCGGCGAGTATAGTTCTGAGCCTGCTTTGCGTCACCTTCTGCCAAATAGATGGCCGCTAGCTTGCCATAAGCAAGGGTTGCATAGGCATAGCAGCCAATTCTCTCGCCAATAGTGATCGATTTTTTATAGTATTCTATATACTGCTCCTTATCCTTCTTTAGCACTTGCAGGGCATTCGCCATCCGCCCATAAGCCACGGTCTGAAAAAAGGGTGTGGTATCTTCGATAAGCATATGTATCTCGGCAATAATCTGCTCAGTTTTATCCCGATGTTCCAAGATTTCCGCACAAGCCTTCCATATCTTCACAAATAGCCAGTGCTCGCGAGTGCTACGATTTAATATAGCATATTCTTCCGCCATGTTCAGATAACGATCAGAGACTGAAAAATCAGTAGCTTCTCCCAAGTAATATTTTAACTGCTCTGCGGTATTAAGGGTTTCGGCATACAACAGATAATTGATACTAAATTCTTCATGAAGTCCCAATTGGCGCATCCGATAAAGCTCCGTATTTAGCAGGAGTAATGCCTTTTCTTCCTGCCCGACAATCTGATAAGCTTTAGCCGCATAGACTCCCACGCCATGGCGCATCAGCTGGTCCTGCTCTTCTTGCGGAATGGCTAGAGACTTTTCATAAGCCTTCAAACAATTTTTATAATCTCCTTTATAAAAATAAATCACCGTGAGATAGCGCTCAAACCAGCCCTTAATTCTTAAGTCACCATTCACTAAGCATTTATTCATCATCGCCATCGTTAAATCCATGGCCTCGAATAACTGGGACATGAGAGTTAAGTTGTGAATCTTTTCGATTACAACTCCGTACCAAGCTGTCATGGGTGCGCCTTCCAGCAGGGGTAGCAGGCTATCCAGACACGCATTGCTCTCCGCGAAGGAAGCCCTATTGCGCAGTACTCTTGCTGAATGGGTCATGGCCAGTATATACAAATCCTTCTCTTCGCTTATTAACTGGGGCATTGCTACTCTGAGGTATTTTTCTGCTTGGTAAAAGTCACCGCGATCAGAAAGGTAAATCCCTTTGATTAGCTGAACTCTTGGGGTAAGTTCAACGTGGCGAACCTGGAGAAAATCAAAGTACCTTTTCAAATCTCTGCTGCACCCTTGGGCGATGATTTCTCCTGCCATCGCACTAATACAGTTCTGAATGATTCTCCCATCCTCAACCAAGAAGGCGTACTCAACAGCCCGCCCATAATCTCCACTCACATAGTATCTTTCCTTAGCCTTCTGTAGGATTCGCCAGCCATGGCCCTCATCATTATGTTGTAAAAAACTACGGAATAAGGTGTGGTAGCGATATGTAGTGTCAGAAGTTCTTAATGTAAAAAGATTCCTATGGACAAGTTCTTCGAGAATTTTCTGAGCATGATCTATATCTAATAAATGGTTACAGGTTACAACCTCCAGCTCCGGGAGCCGGGAAGTAGCTTTCAAGAAATCCTGGAATTCCTCCGTCAGCCCCATAAATATTTCATTAAACAGATAGCGACTGATATCTCGCTCAGCCTCAAGCTTTGCTAAAGAGAGTTCATTATTGCCCTCCGTTGCCAAACGATAGGATTGAATAGCTAAGGTCCAGCCCTCAGTGGCCGAATAGGCCGCTTCGTCGAAAAATCCCCATAGTCTTGTCGCTTCCTCCTCGTTGAAGCTCAAATCCTTTTTGGTTAGCTCCGTAACTCCACCGGCCATTTTTAAGCGAAAAAGACCACTCCATAGTTCATGACGGCTAGCCATGATCAGAGTAATCTGAGGGGGGCAGCCCTTGACCATTTCCGAGAGAAGCTCTATTAACTGCTGGTTGGTAATCAGATGCATATCATCGAAGATAATGGTCAGGGTATTGCTACCGATAGCCTTCAGCAATGCCGCGAGAACAACTGAAACAAAGGTAGCACTCCCTGTAAAGGGAATATAGTCCGTGGCATGAAACTCAAACTCAACCAGTCTCTCCCTAAGCGAAGATTCCAGATGCTGCAAAAAGAATAACAGCTCTTGATCCTTTCCATCCAAAGCCATCCAGACGACATCGTCACGTCCTTTTGCATATTGCATCAGGAGGGTAGTTTTACCATAGCCTGCATCAGCATGTATGTAGGTAAGCTGTGTGCCGGGAAGAGCAATCCTATCCAACAAACGGGGGCGTTTCAGGAGTGCCTCAGTGCCTTTTGGCTTTAGGTTCCTCAAGCATATTCCCCCTTCCATCGTCAATAATCTCACTCTTATCCTTAAATTAGACTATCTCCACTAAAAATCCTTCTCACTTTCGTTCCGTGGTAATTTAATTTTTCAAGTATGCGTATGCTTCACTTCTCGCACGTTCAAAATCGTACACGTATCCGATTTTGAAAGCACAACCTTTCTCAAAGAGAGACTGTCACCAACATTTTCTCACAAACATTTGGCGACAGCCCCGCATATTATTCCTTATCTTTGTATTTCATAGGCACATGTGTCGCATCGCAGAAAGGTTTGTTCCTTGACTTACCACAACGGCACAAGACATATCTGTTTCTGATCTCATAAATAGATCCGTCTGCTGATTCAAGGGGAATCATGCCTTTGACAAATATCCCGCCACTGACTTTCCTCTCAGGGTCTTGGAGTATTTCTATGGACGGCTCGTATTCAGGTTCAATGACCTTGCCGGTTTTATCCATCACCTGCAATCTTCCGGCCGGACATTCAACAGCCGTTTTTATTGCCAGCTCTCGGAACCCTTCCTTGTCGGATTCTTCGATCAGTTCCCAGACATTCCCCTTTTCACTGTGGCAGAAACGCGCAAAGGCGCAGCGATTGTCATCTAAAAGATCCAATTCCGGTCCTTCAAATAATTCAGCCCTGTCGACAAATTTGTCTCGGGAAGCAGTCTCTGTACCATGAAATTCACAATCGACATGTGAACCATCACAGAAGGGTGGATTCTTTGACTTACCGCAGCGGCATAAGGCATAGGTTTCAGCCTGTGGCAACTCCCGCCCCGGTAGATACTCGTAGGCTTTGCCCTTAGGTGTGATGATGCTTTCCTGTAAGGGTACATTTCCGGTGACAATATAGGGGCCATCCTTGATAATTGTAATCTTACATTCGCGTTTATCCTCGTCCATTATCATCAACTCTCCTTCAAAAATATTAGTCCTAGCAATCTTTTTCACTGCAATCTTTTTCACTATAAGTTAACCTATCCCTTTTTCAACGTTATCACTTAAGGAAGAATAAAGTCAAATACCGGGTAGGAATTCTATAAAACCTATTCAATAAAACTGTCCGCTCCTTGCCCAAATCAATATCTACAGGCTATGGAGCACCATATTGATAATTAGGCAATTTCTTACGATACTTTTTTTGTATATTTGTTAATATCATCGCTTGATAAAGACCATAGATTAATCGACAATTAATCCACAAATTGTTCTGGAAGGAAAATACAGATTACTGTCGAATTCTTCCTCTTATGGGAGGGATTAGCTTGTTTGCTTCTGTGCATGGTATGGCGGTTTCCGGAATTCAGGCTCATTTAATTCGGGTAGAGGTGGATGTCTCCAACGGTCTGCCTGGGTTTGATATTGTTGGCCTTCCCAATACGGCAGTCCGAGAATCACGGGAGCGCGTGCGTTCGGCCATTAAAAACTCCGGGTTTGATTTCCCTTTACAGCGCATTACGGTCAATTTAGCTCCGGCTGATCTGAAGAAAAACGGCTCCGGTCTGGACCTGCCTATTGCCATCGGTATTTTGGCGGCTACTGGGCAATGTTCAACGAAGAGCCTTGCCACTACAGTCTTTGTCGGCGAATTGTCCCTCGAGGGGCAACTACGACCGGTCCCCGGAGTCCTCGCCATGGCTGTATCTTTAGCCCAGCACTCCACCTTTAGCCTGGTCGTTCCTCCCGAGAACAAACAGGAAGCCAACCTAATTGAAGAAATTACTAGCGATTCGACGGATAATCTGGCACAGCTCATCTCTTCTTTAGAGAAGGATCTGTTTCTTGCCCAACCTCAAGCAGAATCTTCCCCCGGAGAACTACCTTCGGATGATACCATCAATTTAAATACGATACGTGGGCAACAGCAAGCGAAAAGAGCTTTAGAAATTGCCGCTGCCGGGGGTCACAATCTCCTCTTGCTTGGACCTCCCGGCTCTGGAAAAACCATGCTAGCCAAAGCCTATGCCGGGATCCTCCCCCCTCTTACACGCGCGGAGAGCCTGGAGGTTACCAAAATTTATAGTGTGGCCGAGTTGCTCGGTCACAACGGTCAGCTTATTCAGGCACGGCCTTTTCGCCAACCTCATCATTCGGCAACAGCGGCTGGTATTCTGGGGGGCGGGCGGGATATGAAACCCGGAGAGCTTATTCTTGCTAATCATGGAGTTCTTTTTCTTGATGAATTGCCGGAGTTTTCCCGGGAAGTACTGGAGTCTCTACGCCAGCCCTTAGAAGATCGTGAGTTAACCCTTACCCGTCAACGAGGCAGCATCAAATACCCTGCCCGTCTGAGCATTGTCGCCAGTATGAATCCTTGTCCGTGTGGTTGGTATGGGGATCCGAAGCGTTCCTGCATCTGTACACCGCGACAAATCGATAACTATCGGGGGCGCATATCCGGACCTTTACTTGATCGTTTTGATCTACATATTGAAGTTCCGCGAGTGGAGTTTGACGAACTACACAGTCATCCAGATAGTGAGTCTTCCCAAACTGTTCAGGCCCGGGTTCTTCAAGCTCGCCAGCGCCAATGGGCTCGTCTGGGCGAAAGCAAAACCAATGCTGAGATGAGTGCGGCGGAAACATCAGTATTTTGCGGCCTAGACTCCATCAGTGAGCAGTTACTGCGCAATGTCTTTGATCGACAACACCTGAGCGCCCGTAGCCATGATCGAATACTACGGGTCGCCCGCACGATTGCCGATTTAGATAGCGAGAGCTATATCCTACCCCGTCATCTCGCCGAAGCTCTTCAATATAGGGCACTAGATCGTACAGTTACCTACTGACCTCGGAATGTCATTGTATTCCCCATAAAGCGAAGAATCTTTCCCCAAAAAAATAGAACCGGCGGGAGAATAGGTGCAGACCTCTATTCTCTCGCCGGTTCTTATTGTTGTTATCGATATCGTTTTTTATTAATTTCTAGTACTTTTTATATCTATTTTTATTTGTTATTAGCATTATTATGCTGTGAAACTTACTCCGGTCTCATAGACTTTTTCATCGGCGACAAGTTTCACCTCATATTTTCCAGATAATCCAGTCTTGTTAATATAGGTATCAATGTTGCGTGGGTCTGCCTTTTGGAAGGTTCCTACGCACATGGCCTGGAATGCCTGGGGTACGGTATTGATCGGATATCGTTTTACCCCACCGGCTTCATCTACGAGGAGCAATTGGGCCAGTTCGCCAGCGTCAAAGATGGCGTTAAAGAGAATTCGATCTTCTTCTTCGGTGATGGATGCTACATAATGCTCGGGCACCGGTGCACCTGTCTCTTCAGCCTTTATCTTCATTTTTGTTTCTTTGGTCATAATTAAGTTACCAAGGATTTCTCCCTCGCCCAATTCCACAGTTTCGTTTGCATAATAGAGCGGTAATTTTTCAGCGCGGTAACAATTCGCCGGCACATGTAATTCATACATTAACACATCGTCTTTGAGCTCACAGGTGATGGAATTGAAGGTATAGACATTATCCTTAAACTCCGGCAGCATTGTTTTCATAACCGCCATACCTTCGCAGGTTTTACCATTTTCATAGCCGATGCCACCGGAGTGAACCATGTAGTGACCTTCATTATAATATTCCACATTGCAAATGTAAGGAGAGAAGAATTCGGCGCCCCGTTCTTTTCCATACTGCCATACTTGCTCGATGGTCATCTTTTCGGTATCTATGCGGTATCTGACGCCACGACTGAAGTTCTTGCTGTTAGGCCAGTAATTTTCTTTGTTCTTTGCTCTGAAGTGGCCGTTATCAAACAGCATGATATCCCCATCAGGCAAAACGACGCAAGCGTGTTGCTCATACTGCCAGTCAAATTCCCCATCACCAACCGGGGTAAAGAAATATTTATCCACCATGTCTTGAGGCCAGCCTTCCGGGTCGCCGATAATCCAGTTTAATTCCCCTGTCTCATAATCGATGTTGATGACAGCGTCTTGGTGGCGACCGGAAAAGCTTAAGCTATTCGTCTTCTTATCGTACCAAACAGCGTTATTATGGAACCAGTCATGCTCATCTTGACTTCCTGAACCGGCTACATCCTGAGGCAGGACCTTTTTATAATCCCAAGATTTCAGGATTTCTCCTGTCTTGGCATCCAACAATACGCACATATCCTCTACCGTACCCGAGTAGAAATCAAAGCTGAGAACCAAGATATTGCCATCTTCCATAGGGAATTGATCATGATGGTAGCCACTGGGCAGACGATATTCTTTGAATACTTTCCCACTAAAGGCCATTTCGTAAAGACCAGTAGTGAAATAAGGCATCTTCACTAATCGTTCAGTGCCCACAAGAATATGTCCATTGGGTAGCCGCTTGAGATCAAAAGCGAAGTTCTTCGTGGCATACCAACGAACATCTCCTGCATAGTCATAGCCGACAGGCATTGCCCGCATAGCGGCAGTTAGGAACATCAGATTGTTCCCCATGTATTCAGACGTCGTCTTGATTGAGGTGGCTACTGGGACATCGGGGTGAAGTGGTTCGGTTTTGATCGTTATCGTGTTCTTCTGACCATTAGCCATAACGATATCGACCTTGTTTTCGTAATCAGCATAGAGACCATAGATGGGCAGAATATGCTTCTTACCTGCCGGGAAGGTATGGCGAATATCCCCAGCATGCTCTTTACCACGCACGATAATCGTCGCTTCAGTGGCCGCCGGTGTTTCAAATAATACCATAGCAGTTAGGGGGCAAGTATCATAAGGATCGAGTTTGATCAGGGGGTTAGCAATGGTATAGCTACCTGCTGAGAATTCAGCTAAAAAAGCTTCTTCCAAATCCCTTTGCTTATGGATAATATGGGGAATTTGTTCACTTTTAATCGGATTCATTGTTCAACACTCCTTACTTTTCGAACTCCGTGATTTTAGTCTATTTCCTCCAGCGGTTTCCCACCTGTACGCGCACCTAGGGCAAGTATGAACAGGCCCGCAAATGTCATTAAACCGGCAATCCCGAGGTATAGTCCTTTAAAGCCGTAGCCTGCCATAATGAGGGGGATAAAGAGTTGAGAAGCTGATACACCAAGACGCTGGCAAGCGTTGACAATGCCTACAGCAGTATTGCGCATTTTTGTCGGGTAATGTTCTGGTACATAAGCCATGGCAATAAAACCAGTACCCATACCTAAAGCGTTTAACATAAATGCTACGACCATAACGACCATATAGGTGTTGCCCAAGCTGGCAAAAATAACGGTTGTGATAGCACCTGCTAAAACACCAATTGCTATCGGTATCTTTCGACCACCTTTGTCAGAGAAGGGTGAGGAGAGGAACAGTCCCACCGGGCCGCCCAGCATAAATGCTGTACCGATCGTTAAGCTCTGCTCGAGAGTAAACCCTTTCATGGTCAGGAGGGTCGGTGTCCAGACGGATGTTGCAAAGCTAGCAATATTGATAGGAATACCAAAGCCTAGCAAAATAAGAGTACGTTTAAGATACTTCCCTTTAAACATTCCTGAAAACTGTTCAACAAAGCTTACTTTTGGAGGAGTATGCTTTGCAGCTTCTGATAAATCGACAGCGACACCACTTAGTTCTTCAACAACCTTCTCAGCTTCAGCAATCCTGCCTTTACTTACTAGCCATCGAGGAGATTCTTTAAGGTATTTGAAACCCAAAACGAAGCTTATAAAGCCTAAACCACCCAGATAGAAAATAATCCGCCAGGCTTCTGGACCTGTAGGAATAATCGCTCTGGAGATAAATCCAATAGCCGGCATAGCCATGAATCCACCAGCAGCGGTCAAGCTTTGCCATTTACCCCGACTTTCTCCGGGAGCCATTTCCGCGATATAAGCAATCGAAGTGACCATCATCATGAAAATTCCGAAGCCTGTAGCCGCTCTGGCAAATACGAAGACGGTAAAGTTACTTGTTATACCGTTAAGAATAGACATAGATGAGAAAATCAACATTGCTAACAAGAAGGTTTTACGACGTCCAATAGCGTCAGAAACAAACCCACCCAATAATCCACCAAGAGTCATACCAAGGAAATAGGTAGAGGTAATCGTGGCAAGTTGGTGTTGCTGGAAAAATCCGCCTTTAATAAGGGCTGGAGCGATAAAGGAAAAGTTGTTATTATCCATTTGCTCAAAAAAGTAGGATAGTACAATAATGATAAATAAGAACAGGTGTTGTCTGGACACTGGTAGTCCATCAAAATAGTTATTCAGTTTCTTGACTTTGGGTCCACCGGAAACTAAAGTTTCCTTACCGGGGTTAATTTCTAAACTCATACATTTCCACATCCTTTTCATAATGTGCCTATACTATACTGTGCCGCCATGAAGAAAGGCCGTACTTTCACAACCCCTCCTTTAAGACTTTGTAGAATCGTTTAAGGATAACTAAATCAAATAGAATCTATAGATTAATTTTATTCTAGGTTATCTCGTATGCTTTGTGAAATATAGGTTTTGGTATGCTAGACATGTGAAAAAAAATATATGCACTTATTATAGTGCATATATCCATTCACCTGTCTATTACATTCCTTATTGCTTCTGTTTAACCATATTATCCTGAATCAATTCCTTAACCAGGGCCAGTAATTCCTTTTCGATATATGATAGGGATTCGTAGGGCGTGTATAAGATAAAAATATCAAACTCTTCACTTAACTCCTGAACCGGTATGGCTTTAATCATCCCACTGCTCATATATAAGTCGTTAAAAGATAAAATCTCAGGAAAAATCGAGAATCCGAAGTCATCGCTGATAAGCTTTTTAAGCAGTTCAATATCTTCAACAATAATTGGTTTATTGAGTTGATGTCTCAAAATTTTGGAAACCTGGATATAGTTTTCTTTATAGGAAATCATCTTCATGGACTTGAGATCGGAGGAACTGAGCCATTCTCGATCGGACAGAAGGTTCTTACTGCTTAAAAAAACGAACAATCTAGTCTGACCTCCGGAAATAATCTCACATTCGATATCTACCTCTTTTAACTGCTTGAGTAAATTGTTCTTACCTTCTGGATCGCAGGTTACTACACCGATGGAATAGGCTCCCTTATCCATGCTCTCTACAATCTCATAATAAGGTGTCTCATGAATATCTAGACGAACTTTTGGATAAAGAGAATGAAATTTCATAAGTAAATCAGGGACTATGGCATTGGCAAAGGCTCCCGGGACAGCCATCTGAAGATTACGGATCGGGACGTTTTCTTCTTCCATGATTCCTTTGATTTTTTCACTTAAGTTTAAGATGTATCTTGCCAGCTCTAGGACAGTTTTTCCCCTAGTTCTGAAGGGACAACGCCTGTGCTGCTGCGTTCAAAGATCTTTAGGCCCAGCTCTTCTTCCAGTCGACTTATGGATACACTCAAGGAGGGTTGACTGAGAAAAAGAGCATTGGCCGCCTTAGACAGCGATCTATATTCATCAATTTTTACGATTTGCTCAAGCTGTTCGATACGCATAGGAATTTCTCCTTTAATTACAATTGTCGATAATTGTATCCATAAGTATCTTCTTTAGTTGCTTTGCCGAATGAGACAGAGGTTCAGTTTTGGAATAGACAAGATACATTTTCATTTTAATTTCATCGGTTACCCCTTCAAGAGCACAATATTTCAGTAGCCCTTGTTCGAAATAAGGATCATTGTAAAAAAAGAAACGGGGAAAGACAGCCAATGCCTGATTCTTAGCAATGATTGTTTTCATGACTTCACGATTAGAAATAATCAGAAATTCACTCTTCGTTGTATCAATCCCACAATTTCGCAGTGAATTTCGATACCTGCCGCGATAATCGACGATAGTCATTCCTTCTAATTCTGCCAAGCTTATGGTCTCTTTAGCTGCTAAAGGATGATGTGAGCCAATAATCAAGCACATATCATCCTGAATTATTTCTTCGTAGGCCATGTCCATTTCATCAAGGAGCTTGCGCATTGTCTCATCATAATTACTAGTCCAAACTGTGACCCCCATCAAACATGCCCCTGTGGCTACCTTGTCTACGATGCCAATGCCTATGTCCTCTGTAAGCACAAGATTAACATTGGGATATTTTTCATGAAAACGCGATATCAGAAGCCCGGCAAAAGAATTGAACACTCCCGGGGCAAGAATCAGACTGAAATTTCCGGTTAGATTAGCTTCACCTCCTGCCAGAGACTTAAGTACTTCAATACTATTAATGATTTCTCGGGCCATACCAATGACTTCTTGCCCTAGGCAAGTTGGAATTAAGCCCGCTCGATTGCGCCGAAATATTTTGTAGCCCAGCTCATCTTCAAGATTCTTCACAGAATGGCTAAGTTGTGGCTGACCCATAAAGAATGTCCTCGCTGCTTCAGAGATGGATTTCTTATTGTTTATTTCGATAATATGCTGAAGTTGTTCTATGCGCAAAGTAACACCCCCAATACTATTACTATTATTATTACTTAGGCAGGATAACTTTAAAGGTGGTTCCTTTACCGACTTCACTTTCAACCCTAATTTCACCATCATGGGCTTCAACGATGAGCGCCACAATGGATAGTCCTAAGCCCATACCACCCTCTTTGCGTGAGCGCGATTTATCCACTCGGTAAAATCGTTCGAAAATGTGCGGTAGAGCTGAATCAGGAATACCTTCCCCCTCATCTTCGACGCTGAACTGAATCCGTTCAGCACATTCCTTAATCTTAATTCGTACGCACTTGCCTACAGGGGTATGACGGAAGGCATTCTCCATCAGATTAATGAAGACTTGCAGCAGCCGGTCTCGGTTGGCAAAGATAACCCCTGAGCCGGTCTCAATCTCTAGGTGAATACCTAAATCATCGGACCGCCCTTGAAAACGATAGCGTAGCTCTTGGAGAAAGCTAGCCAAATCGATCTCTTTCTTGTCAAAGTTTCTCCAGTTATCAAAGCGATCCAGTTCCTGAAGCTCCATAACCAGCTTTGCTAAGCGCTTAGCTTCTTCCAATACCAAATCAATATGCTCCGATTGCTCCTCCTTGGGGATAACCTCATCTTGAATCGCTTCTAAATATCCTTGGATGAGATGGAGTGGAGTTCTCAATTCATGGGTGACACTGGCCATAAAGTCACGCCGTTCCTTTTCAGCTCGTAAGGATGCCGTAATATCTCGCAGCACTGCCACATAACCTTGCTTACCATCTTCTGACTGAGTTGTGGCCATCGCTACCTGAAGAACTTGGGTCCCTAAATTAAAATGCATCTTTTGGTCAAGGTCGCTGTTACCCATAAATTCGCGCAAAAAGACCATTAGCTGTCCTTTTCGCGTGGATAACTCTTCTTCTTGCCCTGCCCCCTGCCAAATGGCCTTCGCCGGTTCATTACAATAGAGAATACCACCTTCATCATCAAGCATAATTACTCCATCACTAATCCCTTCCACAATCCCCAGCAAGAGATTCCTCTCTTCAGAAAGCCAGGTCATATGGTTTTTTAGACTTTCGCCCATGGAGTTCAATGCGTTGGCGAGTTCACCCAACTCATCACGACTTCTGACTCCGGTGATCGGTTGGAAGTCACCGTTAGCCATTTGACTGGCTCCTTTTTGCATGAGGGCTAAGGGACGGGTAAATTGGCGTGCGAAAATCAAGCTGACGAGAGTCGCTAATACAACCGCCCCCAGGGAAACATATAAGGTCATGCGACGAAACGCATCTATACTAGCTTGAACTGGGGCCGGTGAGGTTCCCAATACCACAATGGCTTCGCTAGGATCCCCGATAGGCGCCGCCGCGATTAACATAGCTTGACCCGTCTGATTCCGAGGAATGGCCTTAATGGTGATTACTTTTCCGCCTAATACTTCAGCTATATCTGATTGAGTTAAAAAATCGGATGGGTATAAGGAACGAATCAGCCAGCTCATCTCGCCAGAAGCATCACCCCAACCAATACGGTCATTCGTACCAAAGCTCGCTCCGACATTCTCCCCTTTGATAGCAATAATCTCACTATAGCGGTCAATGACAACCATTTGAGTATCTGAAGATAAGCGGATTTCATCGATAGCAAATAAGCGTTGCGACCAATTAGGCTGATCGCCAAGGTAATGGGATATTTCCTTGACCTCGTCACCTAAAGTGTCTAAAGTTTGCTGAAAATAAAAATCACCGAATAGTAGAGTAATGGTTACCCCTAAACCACCTAAAACTACGAGAATAAAAGTGGTAATGGCAGCCCATAATTTCATACTGATACTACGCGGACGAAGTTCAAACTTCAACTTTTTCTCCTCTTTCCGAGTTCAAAATTCACTTATTCATTAATTGCTTCGGGGTCAAATTTGTAGCCTACACCCCACACTGTTGCAAGCATGCCTCTAATTTTGGGATCTGCCAGTTTTTCCCTGATTTTTTTAACATGGGTATCCACCGTCCGTGCATCTCCGTAGAAATCATAGCCCCAAACCGTCTCCATAAGTTGTTCTCTGGAAAATACACGACTGGGATTTTTCGCCAGAAAGTACAAGAGCTCAAATTCCCTAGGGGTAAAAGTAATCTGTTCTTCATCGATGGACACACGATGCTTATCCTTCTCAATTTTTAAAGATCCATAGACTAAATCAGAAGAGTTAGCCGTTATGTTACCCCCGGAACGCCTTAAAAGGGCTTTAACCCGCGCTACTAGCTCCTTGGTGCTAAAGGGCTTGACTAAATAATCATCTGCACCCAATTCAAATCCCAAAACCCGGTCAAACTCTTCTCCACGAGCTGTTAGCATGATGATGGGTATATCGGATTTCTCCCGAACATCTCGGCATACTTTCCATCCGTCGACCTCAGGCATCATGAGATCGATAATGAGTAAAGCATATTCCTTTTTTTGAATTTTCTCGAGCGCCTCACGCCCATTGTCAGCCTCATCGACACTATATCCTTCTCTTTCGAGGTACATACGCACTAAATGGCGAATGCGTTCTTCATCATCGATTACTAATATCGGATTCATAGCTGTCCTCCTTAAGCATAGTCCTCTATATGCATTTTATCATACCTCTATATTCTTACAAATACGATACTTTTTCCTAAATACCACGGATCCACAACATTTCCGCAGGATTGTCCGGTTGATCCGGGATACGTATGGCAATTAAGTCAAAGCGCAGGGGAGGCCAGCCTTTATAGTTGTGATATTTTAAAAAATGGGTCCCGATACGATTCAGTCTAGCCCTTTTTTGCGGGGTTATACTTTCTTCACCCCAGCCGCGTTTACCGGTGGTGCGTGTCCGAACCTCTATAAAAATGACAGTCTCCCCTTCTCGAGCAATGATATCCATTTCTCCCATAGGACAGCGATAGTTACGGTCAAGAATAGTCAGTCCGGCTTGCATAATATGTTTAACAGCGAGTTCCTCTCCAAACATCCCTAGGTTCCTTCTCTGTTCACTCACCTGCGACTCCTCTTTTCTTTGCCTATCTTTACCCCAGATTGATGCTTAACGTGAATCCCAGTTTACTATCATTTGTTTTGCTTTCTTTCATCTGTTCTTACCTTCTCCAAACTAGTCTCCTTTCCCTGCCTGTCCTAATGTTCCAAAATCTCTACCCAGAAAAATGGCCCGTGAGCGTAGCTTAACATACAGTAGAGAGCGATTTCACTGTGGATAAGCTACTAGATCCAGACAAAGATATTTTTCATGTATTAGTGAAGGAAGTACTAAGACTGCATAAATAAAAGAGCCCCAGCAAATGCTGAGGCTCCTGTAAAACTATTTCTACTGATAAGAATCTATTTTACCAAACTTGCTGCCGCTGTAATAGCCATTTGAGCAAGCGGTGTAGGATAGATTCCCAAAATGACGGTTACAATCATGGACAACAACATGCCAAACTTAGCTGCACCATGTACAGGTGCCTCCGGCAATCCTTCACCGTCTCCCAAATACATGACCTTAACGACGGACAAGTAGTAGTAGACTGAGATCATACTCATCACGAAACCAATCACTGCAATCCAAACAAAACCTTGATTGACCACCGCCGAGAAGAGATAGAATTTAGCCACAAACCCTGCAAGTGGTGGAATACCAGCCAAGGAAAGGAAAGATATAGTGAGCACAGCCGCGGCGAGTGGCGAGCGTCTGGCAAGACCGGAATAGTCTTTAATCTCCGTGCTACCTTGACTTTGAGCCACATGAGTAATGACTGCAAAGGCACCTAAGTTGGCGACGACATAAATCATCAGGTAGAAGAGCACACCCTTGATACCATCCACAAAGACCGAAACCGTTGGAATGGCCACTGCAATGATACCAACCATGATGTAACCCGCTTGAGCAATCCCCGAGTACGCCATCAAGCGTTGAATGTTCTTCTGTGGGAAAGCCATCAAGTTACCGATAATCATAGTCAAAGCAGCCAAAATAAGGAGTAGAACCAGCCCAGTTTCAGCGAAGGATTGACCATACATCATCAAGAGGTAGAATCTCACCAAGGCTGCGAAAGCGGCTGCTTTGGAAGCTGTTGCTAGGAAGGCAGTTACCGGGGAAGGAGCTCCTTCGTAAATATCCGGTGCCCACATATGGAAAGGAACTAAACTAATCTTGAAGCCGAATCCAGCGAGCAGCATCACGGTTGCAAGAATTGTCACCGCGTTGACATCTGTACCCAGAGCCATAGCCACTGCAAACATCTGCGTGGATCCTGTCAATCCATAGATGAGGCTGATGCCGTAGAGAAGCACTGCCGAGGAAGTAGCTCCCAAGACTAAATACTTAATACCTGCCTCCGAGGATTTTGGATCATTGGGATGATAAGCTACAAGAATATAGAAGGTGATGGTCATGAGCTCCAAGCCCACATACATCGTGATTAGATCCCCTGCTCCAGACATAAGCATCATGCCCAAAATAGCAATCAGCAGCAAAGGATAAAACTCTCCGCGATACGCTTGAAATTTGGCAACATAGGATTTTGTTGAAAGTACAACAAGCAGAGCCGCCACTAAGAAGAGAATCTTGAAGAAACCTGCAAATTGATCATGCATATACATTCCGTTGAGGAATGCTGCATTCCCCCCATAGAAGAAATCATAGAGAGCATAAGCAAGGGTCCCCAATATGGCAAATATCGTGAGAGGAAACATGCCTTTTCTTGAACCACGTGGGAGGATGAGCCCTACTGCAAATAAGCCAAGGCTAAGGACTGCCATAATGATTTCTGTTGTGAGTAAAGATAATTCAAAAGTCACCATTAGAACAACCCTCCAATCTTCGCCTGAGTCACGACTTCAAGCACCTTGGCTAATCCTGAGGAATGGACCCCGGTGTCGATCAGTTGCAGTACGGTGTTCGGGAATACACCCGTTATGATTATGACAAAGACCAAGATGACCAACGGAACTAACTCCGGACCGTGGAGGTCTTTCAAATGATCCCATTCCTTACGACGTGGTCCAAATAGGACATTGGCAATAAGGCGAAGGGAATAAACTGCAGTGATGATAATCCCGGCAACCCCGACAATCGCATGGACCGGTAAAGTCTTAACTGTACCAATGAAAATGGTAAACTCTCCAATAAAGTTCACAGTTCCTGGCAAGCCAAGACCAGCCATACCTGCAATCAAAAACCCAACAGCCAGACGTGGCATCTGATGGGCCAGCCCGCCGAGTTCAACAACATTCCGGGTATGGGTCTTCTCGTAGATAAAACCAATCATGGAGAAGAAGAGAGCTGACATGACACCGTGAGCGAACATCATGGCTACTGCACCCGTAACACTGGTGACGTTCAAGGCCGCAATGGCGATCAGGACATATCCCATGTGACTGACGGATGAGTATCCGACAACATACTTGAGGTCTTTTTGTGCTAAAGCAATGAACGCAGCATAAAGAACGTTAACAAGAGCTAAAACCGCAATCACTGGCGCCCAGAACTTCGCTCCGATAGGGAAGCACAACAGTCCTAGACGAATTAAGCCGTAGCCACCTATTTTCTTCAAGACCCCAGCGTGGATCATACTGACTGCTGTAGGAGCGCCAGCATAACCGTCGGGAGACCAAGAGTGGAAGGGGAACATGGAGATCAATGATCCAAAACCAAAGGTTAAGAGACCAAAGATGATAATCTGGAAGGTCTCATCATACTGGAGCCTTGCCAGTTGATCAAACATGAAGGTTGGTCCTTGACCCATGGCCGCAAACTGATTCGTAGCATTAACCCAAATGGAAACCATCGCTACGAGCAAGAAGGCAGATCCAATCAAAAGGTAAATGGTCAATTTCATACCCGCATATTCTTTGGACACTCGTTTCGTACTTCCCCAGATGATAACCATGATATAGATAGGGATAACCACGATTTCATAGAAAAGGAAGAAGATAAACAAGTCGCGAGCAATAAAGGTTCCCATAACTCCGGCAACCAATATTAAAAGTAGAACGAAAAATTCTTTGACACGATTGTCAATATTCCAAGAAGAATACACCGCTGTAAACGCGATCAAGTTCGTGAGTAGGAGCATGGGAATACTGATACCGTCAACTCCGAACGCTAAGTTAACACCGATATCAGGAATGAGCGGAATCGTTAGATTAAATTGCATACCTGCCAAGGAGCGGTCGTATGCAAAGAATACATAGAGCGAAAGCAACAAGGAAGTGAGAGTACCTAGTGCTGCCACTAACTTAATCGTTTTCCCCTCTTCCTTAGGAAGGAAGACAATTACGAGTGCTGCTAGAATGGGTGCTAACAGTGCCAATGGCAGAATCAAAGAGCCCACTTCGGGCTGAAGCGCCAATGTCGACATTACTTAACACCTCCTAGCATAGCTGCGGGATTAAGCGTCGAAAGCTGTCCTTCTCCTAGAGCAAAGACAATATAGATGACGACGACCGCAAAGAAGAAGACTAAGGCATAAGTTTGTAGCTGACCTGTTGTGGTCTTGCGAAGTACACGACCAGAACCGCGAGTGAGGAATGCCAACCCATTGACAATGCCATCAATAATATACAGGTCAAACCAGTAAAGAACTTTAGCAACGATACCATCCATAACCTTATGGATGAACCAGAGGTAGATTTCGTCGATATAATACTTATTCTTGAGGAGTTTATAGACTCCAGGAAAACGTGCCACTACATTCTCAGCTTTGATAGCTCGGGTCACGTAAGTGATATAAGCTAAGCCGATACCAAGAACTCCGGCAAGGATAGATATAGAAGCTATCGTCCAATCAATCCCTTCATGGTGGAATTCACCATAATGGACAAAGTAACCAAAATTGTGCTCAGGTAAAGCAACCCATCCGCCGACGATGCTGAAGAATGCTAAAATGATCAGCGGCAAAGTCATTACCCAAGGAGATTCGTGGGGATGATTCTCCGGTTTTTCCTTGCCCATAAAGGCTACGAAGAAAAGACGGCTCATATAGAAGGCTGTCAAAAATGCGGTAAACAAGCCCACAGCAAAAATCACGGGATGACCATTATGCAGCGCTGCGGCCAAAATCTCGTCTTTTGAGAAGAATCCAGCAAAAGGTGGAATACCTGAGATCGCTAGGACACCGATAAAGAAGGTGGTACCGGTAATCGGCATCTTCTTCCAAAGTCCGCCCATATCCCAGATGTTTTGCTTTTCATGGAGAGCATGAATCACAGAACCTGCTCCTAAGAACATCAAGGCCTTGAAGAAAGCATGAGTCATTAAGTGGAACATAGAAGCAGTTAAGGAGCCAACCCCCAGAGCGAACATCATATAACCTAATTGGCTTAAGGTTGAATAGGCCAAAATCCGTTTAATGTCGTCCTGAGCAATGGCTATAGTCGCGGCAAAGATCGCCGTAAAGGCTCCCATACCTGCCACCAGCTGCAGGGCAAAAGGTGATGCGTTATCAAACAGGAAGAACATCCGGGCAACCAAGTACACACCGGCGACAACCATGGTAGCGGCATGGATCAAGGCACTGACGGGTGTAGGACCTTCCATGGCATCAGGTAACCAGACATGTAAAGGAAACTGACCGGATTTCCCAATGGGTCCAATGAAGACTAAGACTGCCATGACAGTAAGATAACTTACCCCACCGATCAGAGCAAAATCTTGAAAGCTCGTCGCCATCTGAACGGATAAGGAACCAGGACCATAGAAATCTAAGGTGCCAAATTGGTTGTATAGGAACAAGATTCCTAAGAGTAAACCAAAGTCCCCAACCCGGGTGGTAATAAAGGCCTTCTTCGCAGCTTCGCGAGCAGATACCTTAAAGAACCAGAAGCCAATGAGCAGATAAGAGCATAGTCCTACCAATTCCCAGAAGATAAACAGTTGTAACAGATTTGTTGCTAAGACCATGCCCAGCATGGAAGCAGCAAATAAGGATTGGAATGCATAATAGCGTGAAAACCCTGGGTCTCCATGCATGTAACCGATCGAATAGATCTGAACCATAGATGCTACCAAAGTAACAACAAAAAGCATCATCGCACTCATTGGGTCAATGAGTGTGCCAAAGTCAATTTGAAGACCAGCTATGCTGAGCCAATTCACCGTGGTCAGCACAGGGTTTTCAACGACTTGCGAACCGGACTGAATTACACCAATACCGATACCAATGGCCAATCCCAACGAAGTAAGAATCGCCAATATTGAAATGGTGGAGGACAGTCTTTTGGATCGCTTCGTGACTAAGGCTATGAGCAGAAACGACAGAAAGGGCAAAAACGGGATTAACCATGCCCATTGAAAAAGATCATTCATTTCCTTGAACACCTACCTCTCCATTGACTCTCTACCACTTCAACCAATTGAACTCATCCACATTTGTGGTGCGGCGATTACGGTAAATGGCAATAACTAAAGCCAAGCCCACGGCAATTTCAGCTGCGGCCACAACAATCACGAAGATTGCGGCAACCTGTCCAATCAGTGGATTTGTCCCAGGATCAGCCCAGGGGGCAAACCGGCTAAAAGCCACAAAATTAATATTGACTGCATTAAGCATTAATTCGATAGACATAAGAATAGCAATGATATTTCGTTTCACGAAAACTCCGTAGAGCCCTAGGCAAAAAAGCATCGCTCCAACTAATAAATAGGATCCAAGCCCAACGCTTATACTCATCTGCTTTCATGCCCTCCTTTCGCGATAATCACTGCCCCGATGAGCGCTAGTGTCAACAGGATGGCTGCCGCTTCAAAGGGTACCATATACCATGTCAAAAGCAGTTTGGAGAGCTCAACAGTCGTCCCTCCGGCAAGAGCTGGCATGGCCAGAATACGCCAATCACTGTGAGTCAAAATCACCAAAGCTAAAAGAATAAACACAAGGGAGCCGACTAAAGCACCAGAAGCCCATTTTTTGGTCACCGGACTACTATCCGCGACATCTCCCCTTAAGGTTAACATCACTGCAAAAATCACCATAATCGAAATAGCACCTGCATAAACAAGTAATTGAACTGCTGCAAGATACTCAGCGTTTAACAAAATATACAGGACGGCTACTCCCGCAAAGGAAAGTGCCAGGAAAAAGGCACTGTGCACAATGTTTTTCGAGGTGACAACTCCCCAAGCCGAAGCCACGGCGATTATGGCGAAAATGAAGAACACAACGGTCGCCATAGTACTCATTCGTTGCCCTCCTTCCGATTGCGTTTGGAACGCGCGATCATATCCCAATCCAAATCCTCAGGATAGAAGACCGAATTCTCAAACTCCTGGGTCACGGTAAGTGCATTTGTCGGACATGCTTCTGTGCATAAGCCACAGAATAAACACCGTCCAACATCCATGTGGTAAGTTTGAAGAACTTTTTTGTTGTTCTCGTTCTTTTCACTGGTTAAGGTAATAACTTCGTTTGGACAGGCCATTGCACATAAGGAACAAGAAATGCATTTTTCCGGTTCCAATCCCATGGAGCTTCTAACCGTCTTAGGAAGATTTGGTAAAACCTCTGGATAGAATTCTGTGATGTTTGGTCCGAGCATCTTTTTGATGGTGATGCCCATACCCTTAAATAACCCTTTACCTAACACTCTGTCACCCTCCAATCACGAGTTGATAGATATAAATCCCCAAACCCGTCAACAAAATGTTGAGAAGCGCGAGCGGTAACAAGACCTTCCAGGCAAAATGCATCAAGTGGTCGATCCGAATCCGTGGGAATGTCCAACGCACCCACATAGAAACAAAAATCAATAGACCTACTTTTAACCAGAACCAAGCCACACCTGGTAGTATTGCCGGCCCTTGCCAACCACCTAAGAAGACTGTTGCAGCCAAGGCACACATAGCGACCAAGTTTGCATATTCACCGAGGTAGAATAATCCCCAACGCAAACCTGAATACTCCGTAAAGGGCCCGGCGATAATTTCTTGGTCAGCCTCTAAAAGGTCAAACGGCGCTCTGTTGACTTCAGCTTGGCCGCAAATCAAAAAGATAATAAATGCTAATGGCTGTAAGAAAATGAATGGAATTGTAGCTTGTGCCTCGACGATTTTCGTTAAGTTGAACGTCTGAGTCAGCATGACAACACCCAATAATGAGAAAATCAAGGGAATTTCATAACTGATCATTTGCGCAACTGCACGCATGCCACCAACTAAGGAATATTTATTATTAGAACTCCAACCGGCCATTAAGAATGCCAAGGTAGATACTGAGGTGACCCCCAGATAAAAGAATATTCCCAGTTCTAAGTCGATTACCGTCATTCCGTAGCCAAAAGGCACGATGGCCAAGGTCAAAATTGGAATACCAAAAACAAACATAGGGGCAATTTTATACATTACTTTGTCAGCATTCCCTGGCGTAAAATCTTCTTTACCCAAGAGCTTCAGGGCATCTGCTATGGTCTGAAACCATCCGCGAGGACCCAATCGATTTGGACCGGGGCGTTGCGAAGCCCAGCCAGCCACTTTACGTTCTAAAATAACTAGAAAAAGTGCTGCAACTACAATGACCACAATGACCAAAATCATCCCGATTAAAGTCATAGTGAGGTCGGCCCAGATGGAGTTAGGATCTGCGAACAAACCGCGGATCACATCCGCAATTTTCACTGGCAAATTATTTATAGCGTCCATCTTATTCTCCCCTCGTTGAGAGTATTACTTATCCACTTCACCAAGTACTGCATCTAATGACGCAAAACTACAGATAAGGTCTTGAATATAGGTCCCAACACCGATTTCCTCTAAACATTGAAGATTGACAAAGGCGCCTGCCCGAATCTTCACCCGTTCTGGCTTCGGTGTTCCGTTGCTTACAATATAGAAACCGAGTTCACCCTTGGGATTTTCCACACGGTGATACACTTCCCCAACAGGGGGCTTAATGATTTTGGGTACTTTCGCCATAACCGGACCTTCGGGGATATCCCGCATCGCTTGACGAATAATTTTGAGGCTTTCGTTCATCTCCAAGAAACGAATCATGTTTCGGTCGAATGAATCGCAGCCATAAAGTACAGGGACATCAAAATCAAAACGATCATAGATTCCATAAGGTTCTGCCTTACGCACATCGTATTGTACTCCTGATGCACGAAGGGCTGGGCCGGTAATGCAAAGATTCTCTGCCGCTTCCTTAGAAAGAATTCCGACATTCTTCAATCTGCCTTGGGTAATTTCATTGCCAAGATAGATGTTATAATACTCTTCGATTTTTTCCGGCATATCATCTACGAACGATTCTAAGGCAGCCCAAAATTCTGGAGTAGGATCAAAGCTCATGCCACCGATCCGCATAGCATTGACGGTTAAGCGACTACCTGATGTCATTTCAAACAGATCGAGGATTCTCTCCCGATCACGGAAAGGATATCCCCACGCTGTCCAGCCCGCTATATCCAAAGCAGCACTGGCAATAAACACTTGATGACTAGCGAATCGCGCTAGTTCAGCAAAAATTATCCGTAAATACTCTGCTCTCTCGGGAACCTCAACTCCCATTAACTTCTCTACGGCCTGAACATAGGCCATATTATTATGTGGTGAAGCAAGATAATCTAAGCGGTCGGTGTACGGAATAAACTGAGTATATGTCCGACTCTCCGCAAGCTTCTCCAACCCACGATGGAGGTAGCCAATCTTTGGTTCAATTCCTGTTACTGTTTCCCCCTGCAAACGAACGATCATCCGAAATACACCGTGCATACTCGGATGTTGGGGGCCCATGTTTAAAAGAAGTTCTTCTGTTCCTTCTTGGTACATTTCTGACATGGTTTTACCCCCTTACTCATCATCTCTGCGTACACGCATAGTATTGCGAACTTCCACAGGTTCTGTGACATAATCCTTACGCAGTGGGAATCCTTCGAAATCATCCCACATATAAATCCGTTTCAGGTTCGGGTGACCTGTGAATTGGATACCAAACATATCATAAGCTTCCCGCTCCATAAAATTGGCGCCTGCCCAGATTCGGGTCACAGAATCAATTACCGGTTTCTCGCGATCGACGATCGCTTTAACGCGCAGCTTTTGTGGCCCACGAAGGCTTGTCATCTGATAGACAACTTCAATATGGGTTACCTTGTCCACTCCGGCGATGTCGTGGAGAAAGTCACATGGTACATCCGCGAAGTTTTTTGCTGCTGTAAGGGTTTCTGTAATATAAGCGCCCTGCACAGTAAGTACCAAAGTGTCGATCATCTCTTCGACTTTGCCATTAACACGCGCTGCTAACTCATCCACACGTTTTCTTAACACATCATTATTTCCCATGTTTCAATAACCTCACCTTATCTGGGTGGTTCACCTTATGTTGAAGTTGAAGCAACCCATATACTAAGGATTCCGGCCGAGGAGGACAGCCGGGAATATAAACATCGACCGGGACAATTTTGTCCACTCCTGTCAACATGGAATAGGAATCCGCAAAAGGACCACCTGCGCTAGCACAGCTGCCCATAGCAATAACCCATTTGGGTTCAGGCATCTGATCATAAATCATCCGCAGAAGGGGAGCCATTTTGCGAGTACATGTTCCAGCGACAATCATGACATCTGCATGGCGAGGTGATGCCCGGAAGACCTCGTATCCAAAACGAGAGATGTCAACACGCGGACCACCTGCCGCCATCATTTCGATAGCGCAGCAAGCTAAACCGAAGGTTACAGGCCAAAAAGAATGTCCACGACCCCAATTCAAGAGCTTATCAATACTGGTTAGTAGAACATTTTTTTCCATGAGCGCCTCGGCTTCGCGAAGTTCTTTCTCTTTTGCTACATCCACTCTAATGCACCTTCTTTCCAAGCATACCAGAATCCAACTAAGAGAATGACGATGAATACAAACATTTCAATAAAAGCGAAGGTTCCAAGTTGTCGGAACGATAACGCCCAAGGAAACAGGAAGACTGTTTCTACGTCAAATGCCGTAAAAACAAGGGCATAAAGAAAATAATTGCTTTTGAACCCTAACCAGGTACGTCCAATTGTTTTGTTACCACCTTCATACGGTGTTAACTTCTCTGGAACTGGTTTTTTTGGAGCTAAGAGTTTGGGCATCAACATCATAATCATGTTAATGGCAATTGCCACCACAA
This sequence comes from Desulfitobacterium sp. THU1, assembly GCF_038181555.1. NCBI lineage: Bacteria > Bacillati > Bacillota > Clostridia > Eubacteriales > Desulfitobacteriaceae > Desulfitobacterium > Desulfitobacterium sp. THU1. The sequence continues at coordinate 87,449 of NZ_JBBWUA010000002.1, forward strand.
GTGCTATCCCAACAGCAGCAAAATTATCTGACATCTCCTTACCCCCCTTCATAATAAAAATATTTTATTCCCATAAACCAAACTCATTGTGCCATATTTGTTTAGGAATAGTCAACAATTATGTACGCTTTATCTTCTAAATGTAAATTATAAGTTTATTCAAACAATATTCAACTGATTTTTAACTGGAGCAAAGGTTCGGCGATGGATCGGGCATACTCCATAGCGACGTAAAGCGGCAAGATGCTCGCGTGTACCATAGCCTTTATTTTTCCTAAATCCATAGACAGGATAGAGCGTATCCAGCTCATCCATCAGGTGATCTCGTGAGACTTTAGCAAGTATGGAAGCTGCCGCAATACTTGCACTGAGTGCGTCTCCATCAATGATTCCTTTTTGCGGGATCTTGAGGGGTATTTCTAAGGCATCGATGAGCAGAAAATGGGGGCGAATCTTGAGATTTTCTACCGCTCGCTTCATAGCCAGTTTAGTGGCTTGGAGAATATTTAGAGCATCAATCTCCGCGGATTCAGCACTGCCCACTGCGTAGCCTAAGGCTTGTTCTTTTATCTCTTGAAACAGTCTTTCCCGCTTACTCTCTGACAACTTCTTCGAATCATTAAGTCCCGGTAAATTGAATTTTGCCGGCAGGATACAGGCGGCAGCCACCACCGGTCCCGCTAGAGGACCTCGTCCCGCTTCATCCATCCCTGCGATGTGGAGATAACCAGCTTGCCATAATTGCTTTTCTTCCACTAACAAGTGTTGAATCCGTACAGCCTCTGCTTTGCGGACTTCACAGTCCTTTTGATAGCGGATCATCAGTTGTCGAACTCCCTGACGCGAGTCTTGAGCACACGCCTTAAGAAATTCACCCGAGGGTTCAGTTTTGAGCATCTCGCTCAATTCCCGAATGCTCATTTGTGATATCGCTTTCAAAACTATTATCCTCTTCTTTCCTACTCTTCTCTTCTATATGATCCAAGGTAAACCTTCCTAAGGAGCCCGCCCGAAATTCTCTAATAAAGATCTGAGCCGCTTTTAAAATATCCACTTGACCTCCTTTTACAAGACAGCCCCTTTTACGGCCAATTCCTTCCAGATCTAAGTCTTGGACATTTTCTGTATAGCGTTTCAATGAATCAGGATAGTATTGCTTCAACCAAGCTAATAGCCAAATCGATAATTCTTCCAGATTCAGTACTTCATCGCGAATTGCACCTGCGGTTCCCAGCTTGATACCCACTTCAGGATCTTCAAACTTAGGCCAAAGTAAGCCTGGTGTATCCAGCAGCTCCACTTTGTCATGAATGCGAATCCATTGGTTTCCGCGGGTTACACCAGGTTTGTTACCTGTTTTAGCTTTTGCACTACCGATCAAATTATTCACTAGAGACGACTTTCCGCAATTGGGTATGCCGACAACCATGACCCGAATGGCACGGGCCCTAATTCCTTTGGCTGCCCATTTCTCAATCTTATCCGCCATGAGACGCTCCAGGGTAGGTACGATTTTGCCAACCCCAGCTCCGGTCGCCGCACTAACGGCTAAAACAGGGCTCACTTTACGTAGCACATTTACCCAGAGTTCTGTCTGGATAGGATCAGCCAAGTCTGATTTGTTTAAGATGACGATCTTGGGTTTATCACCTAACATCTCTTGAAGCAGAGGGTTTCTACTACTTTCCGGCAAACGAGCATCGCCTAACTCGATGACCACATCGACCCAACGGAGTTGATCTAACAACAGCCGCTTTGCCTTCGTCATGTGACCTGGAAACCATTGAATACTCAAGGAAACACCTTCTTAATCCTCAACTATCGCTACCAAAAGAACTTTAATCTTTGGAGCGGATTATAAACCAACCATGCTTTTCCTATGATATAGCTTTGGGGTAAAACTCCCCATTCGCGAGAATCACCGCTTTCCCGGCGATTATCACCTAAAACAAAAATGTTCTCAGCGGGAATAGTCTCTGGTTCAAAGGGCGAATAATCTCCCTGCTTCAGATAAGGCTCTTGAACAAGGGCCCCATTGACGTAGACTTGATTTCCTTTGAGCTCCACACTTTCTCCTTCTACTGCAATTACTCGTTTGACAAAAGTACGACTGGTATCCTTTGGATAAGCAAAGACCACAATATCTCCCCGCGCCGGGGCTCCGTATTGATAAGCAAAACGGTTGACGAGAATTCTATCGCCGTTAAGCAACGTAGGCTCCATGGAATTCGAGGAAATCGCATAAGGTTGTAGCACAAACAAACGCAAAAGCGCAGCAATAACCACAACTGCTGCCAGAACCCAGATTACCCACCCGAATCTTGTCTTATGCATCACTGTATTTTCTCCTCTCCTTTTCAAATTCTTCACTAGTATGAGCAGAAATTTTGAGGAGCATACAGTGTATCAATTGTCTAAATACATCTAAAATTATCCATCCGTAGTAGTTAACGCTATTTGCCAATTTCGTTGAGCATAAGTAAATAATTCAATAAATAATAGCTTTATAAAAATGAATAATAAAAAGGACCGGATTGCTCCGGCCCATCTCATTGCTAGCGACGGTCGCGAATCCGCGCAGCTTTACCTGAAAGTTCACGTAGGTAGTAGAGTTTAGCACGGCGCACAACACCACGACGTACAACCTCAATATGGTCGATTCGAGGAGAATGGAGTGGGAATGTCCGTTCAACTCCTACACCATAAGTCACCCGACGAACAGTGAAAGTCCGGCGCAAACCGCCGCCTTTCGTCTTGATGACAACTCCTTCAAAAGCCTGGATACGTTCCCGAGTACCCTCGACAACTTTTACATGTACGCGTACAGTATCTCCAGGACGGAAGGCAGGAAGATCTTTTTTCATCTGTTCTTCTTCAATCATGCGAATAAAATCCATTATTGATTCCCCCCTTCCTTGCATAGATGTTCATACACTGAGCTTGCCATAAAAAACAAGCTTTTCAAAGTGAGCGGACCATCCGTTTTACCGTGATATCATATCATAATTAAAGTTTGGACGCAACTTAAATTTTAATGTCCTCTTAGGCGATCTAAAATAATGGCTGCTGCCGAACGTACCGAGAGATGATTCCATTCCCCTGGACCATAAATCGGCTCCAAAATGATATCACAGCTTGCCATGACGTCTTTGTGCAGCCCCCATCCCGTTCCGAAAAGCAAAAGCATTGGGTCCTCACCCTTTTCAATCTTAGCACGAACCGTAGCATAATCTAAGGTATTGGGATACCTTCGGGCATCTGTAGCAATCCTCAAGGGCTTACGTCCTTGCTCTTGATAAATTTCTTCCTCAACCTCAGCTAGCTCACTTAGTAACTTGACCCGAGCAAAGGCTTCCTGACGATTGGGATTGTATTCCGCACCAAAACCCTCTTGCCAATAACCCATAATTCGCCGGGCTAATTCTTGTTGGGCTTGTGCAGGATGAACGATATAGTAACGCTTAACCCCATAAGTCGTCGAACTTCGAGCGATATCGTGAATATCCAAGTTCGTAATAGAGGTAGCGATCGTTTCCATGTTCTTATTATAAACAGGCGCATGAATTAAAGCGATGTATAAGTCGCCCATGATTATTCCTCCTCATCGTTAAACGAAGCCTGAGGTCTTTTTCTCAACCTTTTCGGCTTTGGCTTGAGATGTTGCCAGCGGAATCTCTCCGCTGCGAGGTTAGGTAGTTCTTGGCACAATTCTTCAAGAAGAGTGTAGTCACTTCCTTGAAATTCGGTATGTACAAATAAATCGGGACGTTTTAAAAAAGTTCGTCTTAAGGATTCCTTACGGCGCCACCCCTCGATATGAAGATGGTGTCCAGATAAAAGAACCTCCGGAACCTCCATTCCGTTAAAAACAGGTGGGCGAGTATATTGAGGATACTCCAAAAGCCCATCACTATGGCTATCTTCCTCTGCGGATGCTTTTTCTCCCAACACTCCAGGCAATAATCGGGCCACGGCATCAATCATCACCATGGCTGCCAGCTCTCCACCCGTAAGGACAAAGTCCCCAAGGGATACCTCCTCATCAGCAAGCCTACGAACGCGCTCATCAAATCCCTCGTAGTGCCCGCAAATAAAGATCAGTTCATCGAGCTGACTCCATTCCTTGGCCTTCCGTTGCTGAAAGACTTCACCTTGAGGAGTAAGCAAAATAACCCTCCTCTGTCCTCGGGAGGGAGGCAAATCCCCTATCGCTGCAAAGATAGGCTCTGGCTTGAGGACCATTCCTGCTCCACCGCCATAGGGCACATCATCCACATTCTTATGCTTACTGAGAGCATAATCACGGAAATTGATCAGCTTAACAGCCATCAGGTTGGCTGCCTGGGCTCGCTTTAATATACTTTCCTGTAGTGGTGCAAACATCTCCGGGAAAAGGGTTAAAATAGTAAACTGCATCATTTTACTCTTCTCCATCCAGCAAACCAAGGGGTAATTCTACTTCCATCCGTCGCCCTGGCACATCAACATGCTTGACCACACTCTTCAGAGCCGGTACACAGATCTCCCTACCATTTCCCTTCACAAGGTAAACATCGTTGGCGCCCGTCTCGATCACACGGGTCAAAGTCCCCAATAAGGTCTCACCCTCATACACCTGCATACCCTCAAGTTCGAAGTAATACCAGCCTTCTTTAAGGGGCGGTACCTCCGAGCGATCCACCTTAATTGCCCAGCCCCGTAACTTATCGGCCTCGTCCCTAGAGTTTACTCCTTCTAAAGTCAGGTATATCTCAGATTCTTGAACCTTAGCATTCAGCACCTTCAAGCGGCGTTGGACCTGATTCTGCACGAGTATGACTTCCTGAAGCTTTTTAAAGCGCTTGGGATTATCCGTAATGGGATGCACCTTGATTTCGCCCTGCACGCCGTGGGGCTTGATGACTTCACCGATTGTAACCTTGTCCATAAGAGGCATTTCTCCTTTTTTTGAGGAAAGTACTTGATTAGAATTTTAGTAAGCTAGGTCTCCAGGACTTTGCTTTACGCGTTCACTCTGTAAGCTGCGCGCACCCGTTCTAACGCTCAAGCTTACCGCTCCGGCGGGACGTCGGCTAAATCGGCTCCTGCCTCGTAGCCGGTTGGAAACGTCCTGTTTCCAACCCGACTCCGCTGCAAGCTTTTCGCGGAGAACGGGTAGCTGCTCGCTTAGAAGCCGTTCTCTGCTGTAAAGCAAAGTCCTTGGGCCGCTTTTTTCAGGTTATGTATTCTTAGAAGGGCACGGGAGAGACCCGATAGTATTTTCTTTAGGAAAGACTCAGGAGTTTTTCTTGAAGGAGGCTCCGAAGACTTCACTTAAAGTGAAGCTCAGGAGTTTTTCATTCAGAAGTCCCTTAGTTTTTACTTCAAGAGAAGCTCGGGAGGCTTTCTTCAAAGACCCCTAAGCGTAGCTTTTCGCACAAGAGTGAACGATTTTAGCGAAGGGGCGGTTAGGCAAACGATGCTTTCGGGGGGTAGCGGAGCCGCCGGTTCACTCCAGGTATTACCCTGAGGTTTGGCGGAGCTCCCTCGAAAGCGAGTGTGCGAGCCCTGGAGCTAGTGAGAGAACGATGTGCGAAAAGCTACACGACCCGAATCTTGAAAGCAATCCCTAAATGACCCCAAACAAAACTAAGAAAAGCCGCGAACAACCGACCTCAGCGTCGAATCCGAAACGTCAAAAAGGGCGCAAGGCCCTTCTCAACATCACTGATCAATGTCAACATGTACTCTGCGTCCATCTTTGACCGCAGCAGCTTTAACTAACGTGCGAATGGCGTTAGCGATTCTACCCTGTTTACCAATAACTTTGCCCATGTCCTCTGGAGCTACTGTGAGCTGCAGATGAACGGATCGATCCGTTTCGGATTGAGCCACAAGCACTTGATCCGGGCGATCGACTAAAGCTTTTGCCAGCACTTCAACGAGTTCCTTCACAGGAACACCCCCAATAATCCAATTACTTCTTGGACTCATGGTACTTAGCCAAAACTCCAGCTTTGCGAAGCAGAGACTTCGCTGTATCTGAAGGTTGAGCACCAGTTGCTAACCATTTCAATGCTTTTTCTTCATCAATGTTTAAAACTGCAGGTTGTTTCGTAGGATCGTAGGTACCGATCTCTTCGATGAAACGACCATCGCGTGGTGAATCGGAATCCGCAACGATTAAGCGATAGAAGGGATTCTTCTTGGCACCTAAGCGGCGAAGACGAATTTTTGTTGCCATGTTTTTCACCTCCTCATCAGGATACTTTTATCCGCTAACCGAATGTATTGTATCGTGATTATTTAAAGGGGAACGGCAAGCCTAATTTCTTACCTTTTTTACCCTTTTTACCTTTACCCATCATGCCCATACCCGGCGCACCCGCAAATTGCTTCATCATTTTTTGCATCTGCTCAAACTGTTTAAGCAAACGACCCACTTCTTGAATGCTGGTACCGCTTCCTTTGGCAATGCGGCGCTTTCTAGAATCTTTAATTAAGGCTGGCTTTCGACGTTCCTCCTGGGTCATGGAATGAATGATAGCCTCCACATGGGCCATATCTTTCTCATCGATCTGGACATCCTTCAACTGCTTCCCGGCACCGGGAATCATCTCCAGCAGCGAGCCTAAGGGCCCCATCTTTTTAATCTGCTGCATCTGATCGAGGAAGTCATCGAGAGTAAATTCCTGCTTGCGGAGTTTTTGCTCCATCTCCCGAGCTTGCTTTTCATCAAAAGCTTCTTGAGCCTTTTCAATCAGGGTTAGAACATCGCCCATTCCTAAAATACGGGAAGCCATCCGGTCCGGAAAAAAGGGTTCAATGGCATCCATCTTTTCCCCAGTCCCGGCAAACTTGATGGGACAGCCAGTGACAGCTTTAACGGAGAGGGCCGCCCCACCCCGGGTATCGCCATCGAGTTTGGTCATGATAATTCCGTCAATCCCAAGATCACCGTGGAAGCTTTCCGCCACATTAACTGCATCTTGCCCCGTCATGGCATCCACGACCAGAAGAATTTCGTGAGGCTTGACAGCAGCTTTGATATCCTTGAGCTCTCCCATCAACTCTTCATTGATGTGCAGGCGTCCTGCTGTATCAATAATGACCACATCTAAGCCTTGACTAAGAGCATGCTGCAGGCTGGTTGAAGCAATCTTCACCGGATTTTCCTGTCCTAATGAAAACACCGGAACCTTAATTTGGTCCCCTAAAACTTCAAGCTGCTTGATAGCTGCAGGACGATAGATATCACAGGCGACCAGCAAGGGATGCTTGCCCTGCTTTTTTAACATATTGGCGAGCTTTGCGCCATGCGTTGTTTTACCGGCCCCTTGCAAGCCCACCAGCATAATAACCGTCGGTGGCTTTGAGGAAATATTTATTTTACTGGAAACGCCGCCCATTAAGGCAATCATTTCCTCGTTAACAATCTTAATCACCTGTTGCCCAGGAGAGAGAGATTCAAGAACCTCTTGTCCGATAGAACGCTCCTTGACTTTGGCGACAAAATCCTTAACAACCTTAAAGTTCACGTCAGCTTCCAATAAAGCCATGCGAACTTCGCGCATTGCTTCATTGACATCCGCTTCTGTGAGTTTGCCTTTGCTTTTTAAGCGTTTGAAGGTTTCTTGTAATTTTTCACTTAGACCTTGAAACATACCAGCCCTCACTTTCCGGACTTACTCTAAGACTAGGAAGCTTCAATATCCCGATAGATTTCATCAATCTTCTGATTAATGGATTGATGACGTTCCCAGGCATTCCCGTTGGAAAAATCCTTTTCTTCGAATTCCCGCATCTGTTGATGGACTTCGGATAACTTATTGCGCTCGACCACAAAACGACGTATGAGTCCTAGTTTATCCTCATATCCATGTAAGATCTTTTCTGTTCTTTTAAGCAAATCATAAACTGCTTGTCGGCTGATATTTTCTGATTCAGCAATTTCTACCAAGGAGAAATCCTGCTCATAGTGGAGATCCCATATCCTCCCTTGCTTAGGAGTCAACAGTGGTCCATAAAAATCTGCCAGCAATGCCATTTTTGCAAATCTTTCCACGGCAAAAACCCTCCCGTCAAGGATTTTTACTTTACTGTGCTATTCTAGGCTATATTCAAGGTCTTGTCAAGTAATTTTACTTTCCTACCACTAAAAAATGCAAATGTCAATTTGAGCACCTAGCACCTTCTGAAATCGCACTCATTTCTTATTTCGCCCAAACTCATTTGCGCCCATATCTTATTTTAAGAAAATAATACGATATATTATATGAAGGAAACTTTTAGTTTTTAGAATTAGGAGAGTCTGAAAAGCTTTCGGCAATCGCCTTTGCCCGCTTTTCAACCTCGCAACACACTCGCTTAATATCAATGGTCTTTAATTGCCGTTCTTCCATCAATAGTTCTCCATCTACCATGACAGTACGCACATCACCGGCATGGGCAACATACACCAAATGAGCCGGTACTGAAAATCTCGGATAAAAATGGGGCTGATCAAAATTAATCGATATCAGGTCTGCCTTGTAGCCAGGAACAAGCATCCCTACATCCGTCAACCCTAGGCTCCGAGCCCCATCCACAGTTGCCATTTGCAGTACTTCATAGGCCGGTAGGGTTGTGGCCCCTTTGGCTAGCTTCTGTTGTAGAGCAGCCGAACGCATTTCCCCAAACATATCCAAATTATTGTTGCTGGAGGCTCCGTCGGTACCCAGTCCCACCAAAACTCCCCGTGAGCGTAGTTCGGGAATAGGGGCAGTACCACTGTTCAGCTTCATATTGCTTTCGGGGTTATGAGCTACACAGACCTTTCTTCGCGCCAAAATGTCTCGATCTTCCTCGGTGAGATGTACACAATGGGCAGCAACCACATGCCCACCGAATAAACCAAGTTCATCCAGCCATTGCACAGGTGTCTTACCATATTGCTCCTTGATCGTCCCGATCTCATCCTCCGTCTCGGCTACATGAATGTGAATCCCTACCCCAAGCCGGTCAGCTTCTTGCTTGACTCGTTGGAGGAACTCTCCCGAGCAGGTATACGGTGCATGGGGGCCGAACATGATCTGAATTCTCCCCTTGCCTGCCCCATGATACTTCCGAACCAATTCGATGTTTTCTGCGAAGGCCTTTTCGCCGTTCGGTGCATTGCCAATCAAACCGCGAGCTAGTACACCGCGTGTTCCGGCTTCTAAAACAGCTTTGGCTACATGATTCATCGAGGCATACATATCCAGCATAGTGGTGGTTCCTGATTGGATCATTTCTCCAAGCGCCAGCAATGTTCCCCAATAAATATCTTCATCAAACATCTTATCTTCAAAGGGCCAAATTTTCGTTTGCAACCAAGGCATCAAGGGCAAGTCATCGGCATAACTTCTCAGCATCGTCATCCCCGCATGGGTATGAGTGTTGATTAACCCCGGCATGACCACATCGTCAGGCAAGTCGATGATGCGCTCAGGAACAAAACTGTCCGGTGTCGACCCTTTCTCGCCCACGAAAAAAATCCGGTCATTTTCAATGGCGATTTCTCCCTCAGGGTAGAAATCCTCGGCTCCGGTCATGGGCAGAATCATCGCCCGAATGAGTATTTTGGCCATATATTTCACTCCTTGCTTATAAAAGACCCCCAAGGAATTGGGGGTCTCATCTACTTCATTCATTGTCCATAGCTTTGTCGATAAGAACGGCACATCAATTGAATATCCTCTTGACTCAACAGGGCCGGCCCACCTAAGAGGCGAGACATAATATGGATTTGAGCGCTTTTTTCTACGACTTGGCATACTTTTAAGGCTTCTTCTACAGAACTGCCCACGCCGACCAAACCATGGTTAGCCAACAGCACAGCACATCTCTCCTGCAGAGCATTTACCGCACCTTCTGCTAATTGTAAGGTGCCGGGCAGACAATAGGGCGCCACCTCCACTTGCCCCCCCACAATCATCACCAAATCCTCGACCATTCCGGGCAGAGGAACTCGTGAGACCGCATGGGCTGTTGCATAGGGAGAATGAGTGTGGACAATTCCCTTGACATCTGGTCGTTGCTTATAAATTTCGGCATGGAGCAGCAGCTCTGAAGAGGGCTTGCGGCTTCCCTCTAATACTACGTTGCCAATGCTCAAAAGAACAAGATCCTCTTCCCTCAGAGCAAAGTAATCCATCCCACTGGGAGTGATCCAATACCCATCTCGGGATGAATCCCAAGCCGAGATGTTGCCCCAAGTCCCGGCAACCATTCCGCTCTCAACAATTTTTCGACCCGCCGCGATGATATCCCTTTTTTCCATTAAGAACGCACCATCATTTTTAAGAGATTCACAGAATAAGGGGAGGAAACAATCCCTTTCTCCGTAATAATCCCCGTAATCAATTTGGATGGGGTTACATCAAAAGCTGGATTATATACAGGTACATCAGCCGGTGCCACCTGCACCCCAAACACTTCTCGCATTTCTTGGGGATTCCTTTCCTCGATGGGAATATCTTGTCCGCTGGGAACCTTCAAGTCGATGGTCGAAGTAGGAGCAGCCACATAGAAAGGAATACCATGAGCATGGGCTAATACCGCTAAGGAATAAGTGCCAATCTTATTTGCAGTATCCCCGTTGGCTGCGATACGGTCAGCGCCGACGATCACCAAGTCAATCTTTCCTTGCTGCATCAAAAATCCAGCCATATTATCGGCGATCAAAGTCACCGGTATCTTATCGTTCATCAATTCCAAAGCTGTTAGACGAGCTCCCTGCAAAAAAGGCCGAGTCTCATCCGCATAAACATGAATTTTCTTACCTGAATCATGGGCAGTACGTATCACCCCAAGGGCAGTACCATACTCTACTGTCGCCAAGGAGCCTGCATTGCAGTGGGTGAGAATATTAGCTTCTTCGGCAACGATGGGGTTGCCTTGTTCACCGATCAAGCGATTCACGCGCCGATCATCCTCTGCAATCGTCTCTGCTTCATTGAGCAGTGCTTGACGAATTTTAGCCAGATCAGTTTCTCCATGTTGTTCTCGCAAACGATCTTCCATGCGGCGTAGTGCCCAAAAAAGATTTACTGCGGTAGGGCGAGTTTCAGCCAAACGGTTTTTCACCTGCTCCATATGGCTCAGTAATCCCTCGAGTTCACCTGAATATTGCAGGGCACCGAGAGCATAGCCATAGGCAGCTGCTGAACCGATCGCCGGTGCGCCCCGGACTGCCATGGTTTCAATGGCTTCAGCTACTTCTTCATAGGTCGTAGCCAGCCGATAATTTATCTCAACGGGCAAGCGTGTCTGATCTAATATTTGTAGAGAATTCCCCATCCATTCTAGTGCTTTCACATTCGTACCGCCTTTCTAAAATTTACCGACCTCTGCATTACCCAACTGACACCGGCAATCCTGTTCGGGGCGAAGTATCCGAAATGTTTTTTGAATCAATTGGGCCACGGTTTTTCCAGTGGCTTTCATGCTCACCATCACTTCTTCATGGGTCAAAGGATGATCGGCAATCCCTGCCGCTTCATTGGTTATCATCCCAATCGTGGCATAGCACATACCACATTCTTTAGCGAGGACTACTTCAGGTACACTGGTCATTCCCACACATTCTCCACCAAGCATGTGGTACATTTTAATCTCCGCCGGAGTCTCAAAGCGTGGTCCCTCTGTACATACATAGGTCGCACCTTCTTGTAAAGGAACACCTACGGATTCTCCGGCTGCGCGAATGACTGCTTGCAGAGATCTGCAATAGGGCTCAGTCATATCCACATGGAGAACACCCTGTTCTCCCCCTTCATAAAAGGTATGCGGCCGACTCTTGGTAAAGTCAAGAAACTGATCCATAAGTACGATATCTCCCAATTGCAAACGAGAAGTAAGGGATCCTACCGCTGCGGTCGCGATAACTTTACGGACACCTAATTTTTGCAGAGCCCATATATTAGCTCGATAATTCACCAAATGGGGCGGTAAGGTATGACCCTTACCATGGCGACTCATAAAAACAAGCGGAGCCTCCTGCTCCCCAAGATGTCCTATATCCACCGTAACCACCCCATAAGGAGTAGCAATTGTTTCTGGGTGAGAATCTTGAAGCATTAAATTTTCTAGGCCTGTTCCCCCGATGAGCGCATAGCTATTCAGCCCTCTTCAACCCCTTCAGGCGAACGGTCAAAAAGAGCCTCCGCAAAGTCCTGAGGATTAAAGGGACGCAAATCTTCCATCCCTTCCCCAACACCAATCCATTTCACCGGAATATTAATCTCTCCTTGGATACCTAAGACAACGCCGCCTTTTGCTGTTCCATCCAGCTTTGTGAGTACAATGCCAGTGACACCCGCTACTTCCTGAAAAAGCTTAGCTTGTTGAAGTGCGTTCTGCCCGGTTGTAGCGTCTAAAACTAGCAACACTTCATGGGGTGCTCCGGGAACTTCACGTTCAATCACACGTCTGACCTTGCGCAATTCTTCCATCAAATTCACTTTATTGTGGAGCCGTCCGGCCGTATCCATAATCACCAGATCCGCTCCCCGAGATTTTGCAGCTTGAAGTGCATCATAGGCAACGGCAGCAGGGTCTGCGCCCTCTTTCTGCTTAATAACCTCCACTTCAGCTCGCTGTCCCCAGACCTCGAGCTGATCAATAGCCGCCGCCCGAAAAGTATCTCCGGCTGCTAAAATGACCTTCTTCCCTTCCGTCCGGAAATAGTGGGCTAATTTGCCAATGGTCGTCGTCTTCCCCACACCATTCACACCAACAACTAGAAAGATACTTGGTCCATGCTCAGCAAAATTCATGGCCTCTTCTGTTCCCAGCAGCTCAGCCATAAGTTCTTGAAGAACTTCCTTGAGTTCCTCTGCCTCCTGAAGTTTTCTTTTCTTTACTTCTTTACGTAACCTTTCAACCAGCTCAAAGGAAGTATTCACTCCCACATCTGAACGAATCAAAACTTCCTCAAGCTCTTCATATAGTTCCTCATCAATTTTGCGTCTTCCTGTAAGGATTTCCTCAACTTTACCCACGAATTGATCACGGGTTTTTGATAATCCTTGTTTCAATTTCGAAAAAAAACCTGCCAACTGGACTTCCTCCTTATGTAGGCACACCTTCGATGCTATTGTACCACACTCTGGTCAGGCTCTCAAACTGAATTCATACAATTAAAGAAGCCTATATTCCGTACATGAAATATAGGCTTTCTAAAATGCAAGAAGGGCAAGTAGAAACGCATTCACTTCACTAAGCTTGAATTACCGCTGCAGCACTTTGACCAGCAATGCGGCCGAAAGCTGCACAAAGACCTAAGGAGCCACCATAATGCTTGGCGAAACCAAGCCCAGACCATAAGCAACTTGGGCGACTGTAAAGCACACAATAAAAGCAATCACAGTCGGCAGCAAAAAGCCCAAAGCGGTCCATTTTTTGCTCCCCGTTTCTTTATACATACTGATCAAGGTCGTGGCACAAGGCCAATGCAGTAGTGAAAAGAGCATAACGTTTAAGGCAGTGAGCCAGGTCCAACCATTAGCAAGAAGCACTTCCTTTAACTCCATTAAGCTATTGAAGTCGGTCAGCTGCCCGGTGGCTAAGTAGCTCATGAGGAGAATCGGAATTACGATTTCGTTAGCAGGTATTCCTAAGATGAACGCCAATAGGATAAATCCATCTAAGCCTATGGCCTTGGCCAAGGGGTCAAGAAAAGCTGCCATATGACTGATAACGCTGGCATCACCTACCGTAATATTGGCTAGAATCCAGGTCACAGCCCCAGCCGGTGCGGCAATAACGATGGCTCTGCGCAGAACAAATAGAGTCCGGTCCAGCATGGAACGATAGAGCACTGCTCGGATTTTTGGTCGCCGATAAGGAGGCAATTCCAAAACCAGCGAGGATGGTTCTCCTTTTAAGAGCGTCATGGAGAGCGCCCAAGAAACAGCAAAAGTCATAAAAATACCTACGATCACGACTAAGACAACTGATCCCACAGCCACGATCGACTGAGAGAATGCCGCCATGCCCGTCACAAAAATCGTCGCAATAGCGATCAGGGTCGGAAAGCGACCATTACAGGGAACAAAATTATTAGTTAAGATAGCAAGCAACCGCTCCCTGGGTGAGTCGATGATCCGAGAGGATACTACCCCGGCAGCATTGCAGCCGAAGCCCATACACATCGTCAGGCATTGCTTGCCACAGGCCTTAGCTTTCTTAAACATATGATCCATGTTAAAGGCAACTCTGGGCAGATACCCTAAATCCTCTAAAATAGTGAAAAGAGGAAAGAAAATAGCCATGGGCGGTAGCATCACCGCGACAACCCAAGCTAAGGTGCGATACATACCCAGAACGATTACCCCATGAAGCCAGGCAGGAGCCCCAGCAGCATGAAACCCTTGACTAAGTACATCTTGGAAGCCAAACAGTACCGTAGCAAGGAGCTGGGAGGGGAGGTTAGCACCCACAATCGTAATCCAAAAGATAAGGCCCAGCAGACCAAGCATAATAGGATAACCAAAGGCTCTGGAAATAACGATCCGGTCAATGCGCGATCGCCATTCACTTTCCTTCTTCCCTTCACGGCAGACAACCTGATTAGCTAACCTTTCCGAGTAAGAAAATATATCCGTGACGACTCGATCCCCTAGGGAGTGTCCATAAGTGTCCCGAATCCCTTCGCTATCCTTATAGAGTTTTGAGAATGGATCTACAGGATTGATACTGCTCATAACGCCATTCTTCCCTCCTCTTTTTTAGGCTGATCCTCCCTTTCTCTCTGTAAGGAAACAAAACGGCCAATCTCCTCGATAAATGCGGGATTACTATCCAAAAGTCGCAAAGCCAGCCAGCGTGGGCTCAGTATGCTTCCCATCCCCACTTTCTCAATCTTGGGCTGCAGCATCCGAATAGCCTTTTCCACATCATCAGAGTATACGATCTGTTTTGGCTGAGTCGCTTGTTTTTCTACGGCAATCTCATAGATCGACCTTTGCAATTCTTGAAGTCCTTGATTGTGGCGAGCTGCTGTGGCCACCACCGGTACGCCGAGCTCCTGTTGCAGGGCAGGAATATCAATATGGATGCCTCGCTTTCTGGCTTCATCCATGAGATTGATACACACGACAATGCGAGGGGTAATCTCCATAATCTGCAAGGCTAGATTAAGATTGCGCTCTAAAGAAGTGGCGTCTAAAACCACCACCGTGGCATCCGGTTGACCAAAGCAAATAAAATCTCTGGCAATTTCTTCTTCGACACTATGCGCGAGCAAGGAATAAGTACCCGGCAAATCCACCAACATAAATTTTTGATGATGATAAGTAAAATACCCTTGGGCATTATTCACTGTTTTTCCCGGCCAGTTGCCTGTATGTTGGCGGAGCCCGGTTAGCGCATTAAACACGGTACTTTTCCCCACATTCGGGTTTCCGGCCAGAGCAATGACCCATTGACCTTCGGCAATTTTCAAATTCATTTCAGTCACTCTCCAAGGTATTCATATTTTGCAAAGAACACGTTCTATACTAAAGTTGAATTTACTCGAATAGCCTGTGCATCTTCACTTCTTAGAGCAATTACTGTTCCACGAACTAAGTAAGCAATGGGATCCCCCGCCGGTGCCGAGCCTAAACATTTAAGAGAGGTTCCGGGAACGATACCTAAATCAAGAAGTCGACGCCGAAACAATCCGTTCAAGGCCAGATCAACGACATAAGCCTTTTCCCCGCGTTTAAGGGTCGATAAGGGAACAAGCGATTGTGAATCCATCCTATGTCTCTCCCTTCATTGTTAGACTGAGTTAACTTTTACACCGATTTCATTTTCAAAGCGAGTAACGTTTTTAATACTGTATTAAATTCGCAAATAAAGTGTTACTCCACACAAAAAAATGCCCCATGCAATACAAAAAGGCTTCAGAATTCTGAAACCTTATCAGGTATCCCATCTGGGCAATTTCCCATTCTATTCTTTTAATCTCTTACCCTTTTATGGGTTCTTCGCTTCGTCTTTTACTCCTTCGAAGCCAAGAAAGCTATCATAGCAGGTCGGGTTCTGCTTAAAGAAACCCACTAATTTGTGCAAGGCTTGGATTGTGGAATCGGAGATATAATGTTCGATGGCCTCTGTCTCAGCCGGGATATCGCATTGACTATGAATGAGAAACAAAAACTCTTGCAACATCTGGTTTCTCTCCACCAGATAGTTCCCCTTCTGGCAGCCTTGTTCGGTTAAGACGATTTCCTCATAGGGTCGATAATTAATATAGCCTTGATTATTAAGCCTTTGTAGTGCTTTAGATACCGAAGGAAGGGAGACCCCTAGCTTCTTGCTGATGTCGGTCACCCGAACCACACCCCTTGCCAAGGAGAACCGATAAATTTCCTCTAAATAGTCCTCCATACTTGGTGAAAGCACCTTTCTCACCCCCAAGGCTATAATAATCAACCTCTATTACTATATGCCTCGGCTATTTTGCTTTATGACCCAAGTCTTTGATTCTCCGTATATCCAGGGCATATTCCCAAACGTTTGGGAATATGGCTATTCTTAAGTTGTAATTCCTCCGTTTTCAGGAGATTCATTAAGTAGGTCAATGAATATGGCAACGAGGTTAGGATCGAATTGGATACCGGAAAATCTCCGTAATTCGTCGATTCTATCCTCATAGGCCATCGCTTTCCGATAAGGCCGGTCGTTGCTCATACTATCATATGCATCCGCAATGGACAGAATCCGGCACTCTAAAGGTATTTCCTCACCGTCAAGTCCCAAGGGATACCCTTGGCCATTCCACCATTCATGGTGTTTGAGAATAAAGTCAGATATATAAGCCAGATCCGGGGAAGCATTGGCGATTCGGTAACCAATCTCGCTGTGCTTCTTCATCTCTTCAAACTCCTCTTTATCGAGTTTCCCCGGCTTAAAGAGGATGGAATCGGGTATCCCCACCTTACCAATATCATGAAAACGAGCAAATAGCGTCAGCCTGCTCTTCTCCAGCTCATCCATGCCAACTCTTCTTCCGACCTCTACCATCATTTGCTGCAGACGATCCGAATGTCCCTCAGTGATATAATCTCTGGCTTCTAGGGTTTTCATAAGGATATCAACTGTCTTGCTTCTAGTGCTTTGACCTTGTAGTAGCTTATGGAAGTTCATTTGCTCTTCGGCTTCTTTAAGCACATTAGGCAGTGTTACCTGTTCACATAACTCACGATAACACACACCCATCGAAACACTAAGAAGCATCGATAGCTTTTTGCGATTAAAATGTTCTACCCCGGTATTGATCAAACGGTATATTTGTTCTACCTCTTCTTCAGCAGTATCCTTCAGGACAACCGTAAACTCATCGCCACCGATCCTAGCCACCACACCTTCGGGCGGGCAGGCTTCCTTAAGGATATTGGCAAAGGCGACTAAGTACTGATCTCCAGCTTCCTGGCCTAACGTATCATTGATGAGCTTTAAACCATCGATATCGCACATAATGATACCCACTGACTTCGCATTGATCATAATATCCGCGATTTCCTGTTCAAAATACCATCTGTTATGGAGACCCGTTATAATATCGTGCTCTGCATAAAAGCGCATCTGTTCCTCCGTGCGCTCTTGTTCAGTGACATCCTGCAAGACTCCGATGACTTTCAGAGGTGTTCCATCAGAATCCCTATCCAAAATTGCAACAGAATGAAGAATCCTTTCCTCGCCATCAGAGTGTCTATTGATCCTAAATTTCACATCATAGCGTTCATCGAGCTTAATCAATTTCTGCAAGGCTTCGTCCATTTTGGGGCGGTCTTTCTTTTGCACTAACTCTTGAGCTACTTGCAACGGTAAGATAGGCGAATCATACGAAAACCCGTAAATGCGAAAGGATTCTTCGGACGCCCACATCTCTTTGGCGGCGAGCGTAATCTCCCAGTTCCCCACATGGGCAATCGCCTGAGCTCGCTTTAAACGATCACGGTTAATTGCTAACTCCGTGCTATAGATCCTTAGTTCATCATATTGTTGTTTAATTTCCTCATTCATTGCTTCTAACTCTTCATAAGTCGCCAGCAACTCCTGATTGCCTTTTTGCAACTTTTCCTCAGCTAGATCAGCTTGGACCATGCTTTTGAAATTCCTATGCAGAATATAATAGATAATCGGCGTTGTGCCCAATAAATATACCCAACCAATATAGATACTCATCCCGTCAAAGACTTCATGATTGTTGAGTCTTAAGTTAGCTGCGATGCTATTTATGACAAAAATCAAGAGAGCACCTAAAAGAAAATAGGTGAGACATAGTCTTAATGGTTCATACTTATAATTCTTCTTGGTCTTCTGCATCCAAACCCACTCTCCCTCGTCAAGAAATTTCTATATATAGCTTGAAGTAAGAATACCGCAAAATCATTGAAAAAAATAGATTAATTCTCATTATCTCCACAAATTTAACATTCTTCGAACAAAAGCCATCCTAAGGCACTACCGAATATTACAAAATAGTGTGCGGTAGAGCATACAAACAAACTATGTTACAATTAGTCCGATAGCCTTAGCTAGTGAAAATGTCCTTAGGGCACTACCGGAGGTGGTTCAATGGAGCAGGAAAAATTTTTCTTATATCTCATGTATGGAATGGTTTATATCCTCATGGGTGTTTTTGCCTATGGCAAAAAAGAAAAAGAAGTTAGTCATATTCCCTTGGTAAGATCCCTGAAATATTTAGGGGTCTTTGGCATAACCCATGGCTTATCCGAGTGGCTGGCCATGGTCATGATTATTGACTTATACCATGATCAATACAGTTACATATATTTAGCAAATCAAGTCCTAAAAGCGATTTCCTTTGCCTTTCTGATGTATTTTGGCATTAGCCTGCTACCAAATAAAACTAGATTTAAGAGCGTCTTAAATAAATTGCCGATTTCGTTATTTACTATTTGGCTTATTTATATCATTATCACCCTATCTAAACACGAAATAGCCTATCTCATTGCCAATCCAAAAATTAATGTATTCTTATTACGTTATTGTATGGCTCTCACTGGGAGCATTTCTTCTGCTTTTGCTTTATATATGAATGCTAAATTGATGGGGGAGATAAATTCCCCGGAAATCGAGAAAAGATACAAACGATTGGCATATATTTTTTTAGTTTATGGATTAATCGATGGCTTATTGTTAAAAGAAATGGATTTCTTTCCTGCTAACCTTATTAATAACTCATTTCTTGCCGAATTTAGTTTTTCGATCAAATTCGTCAATATTGCCATTGGCATCGGCGTAATATATTTATTGTCAAAAGTCATGCAAACTTTTGGCTGGGAGCAAAAGGAGAAACTTAAGCAGCTGCAACAACAGAAAATTATCGATGAAGAAAGAAGTAAACTCGGCTTAGAAATTCATGATGGGATTATCCAAAACATCTATGCTGCAAGCCTGAAATTGCAATATGTTTTAGATAATACAACTCAGGAAACAAAAACCACCGAATTGTTACAAGAAATAAAGTTGGATTTAGGAGATACTATCAAGAAGACACGGGAGTTTATTTCAAAAACCACCTTAGAAACGATACCCTTGGAAGATTTGAAGGATCAAATTGAACGACTAGTAAAAGTATTTAACGAGAATCAAACTATCGAGTTCATCCTCAAGGCTCGCGCAGATTTATCTACTTCAAGGCGTCTGTCCACCAGAAAATCAAGTCAGGTCTATTATATCGTGCAGGAGGCCATTAATAATGTGGTCAAACATTCAAGGGCTAAACACTCTGAAGTTTTATTGGATTTTAAACTCGAATACTTGCATATCAAGGTCATTGACAATGGTATAGGTATTTCGCTCAGCGATTTGAATAGTAAAGATAAATATGGCATTCAGTCTATGAAAGAGAGAGCGCAACAAATCGATGGATTATTTAGTATAAAAAAGCTTAGGAAAGGAACGGAGGTAGAGCTAATTGTGCCCTATGAGCAAGGAAATCACAAATAAAATAAAGGTACTCATTGTCGATGATCATAGCGTTGTGAGGAAAGGCCTGAAACTTTTTCTCGCTGCGAATGACCGCTTGGAGGTGTGTGCTGAAGCAGCAACCTTGAAGGAAGCTGTGAGTATGTCCGCCCAATGGAAACCTGATGTCGTTTTATTGGATTATAAGCTGCCCGATGGAGATGGGATTATCGGTTGCATCAACATTAAGACCCAATCTCCCAAGACAAAAGTTATTATGTTAACGGCCTATACGGATGATGGGGTTGTGGTAGAAGCCATTCGAGCTGGTGTAGACGCCTATCTGCTTAAAGATATCGAAAGCAATAAGCTCATAGAGACAATCATCTCTGTTTATGAGGGAGAAAATGTTATCGATACATCGGCGACGGAAGATATATTTAATCACTTGCGAATCGATACTAAAAAGAACAGAGGTGATCATAATCTAAGCAATCAGGAGACCAAAATATTGCAAATGATTGCTCTTGGTATGATCAACAAAGAAATTGCTTTAGAAATTGGGGTTTCTGAGAACACAGTGCGTAATTATATTAGCAGAATGTTTAAGAAGATTAATGTATCCAATCGAACAGAAGCTGCCAGCTACTGGCTTAGAAATAAATTCGAATAGGTACATTTGTACCTATTTAGTGACAAAAGTAACTATTTCGCCCTCTTTCATTCAATGCTAAGCTAATCCTGTAGGAGATCACATATAAATTTCAGGGAGGCATGTATCGATGAAAAGGGTTTTATTAGCCGCGCTTTCTGTAGTACTAGTGAGCACATTAACACTCACGGGATGCACTAAAGCGGACCAAGCCAGTACGAATAATGCTGGACAACAGGGCCAAGCTACCGCAGTAAATACAGAAAAGGATGCCGGTGCTAAAGACGAGGGTCCAAAGTACGTCGATGGGTTGTACAGAGGCTCTTATAGTGATGAAATAGTAGTACGCTTTAAATTAGCAGACAACAATATCACTGAAATATCTTTTCAGACCTTAAAGCACGGTGGTACCAATTACCGGGATCTCAAAGAAGGAGATGAGAAATACCCAATTCTTGTCCAAAACAATCAAGCCTTGGAGTATTTAACCGGCAAACCCCTCTCAGCTCTTGTCGACCTCGACGAACCCGGGGATTTTATCGATGACATCGATGGTTTTACCGGAGCTACCATTAGAACAAGTAAAATTCAATCCGCTGTCAATGATGCACTGAACAGAGGAGTTTACACACCAGATAATGTTGCCGATGTAAGCGCTAATACTAAGGACTATCCAAATGGATCCTATAGAGGTAATTTTGAAGGCCAAGTCCTCATCGGGTTTGACTTAGAAAACAATACCTTGAAAAATGTAAAATATCGTGCATTACAACATGGCGGCACCAATTACCTTGAACTAAAAGAAGGGGATCCTAAATATGCGGTTGTTGAGCAACAAAATCAGTTAATCGCTCATTTAGAGGGTAAACACTTGTCCACTCTCAAGGACCTTTATACTCCAGGTAATTTTGTCAAAGATATCGATACCTACAGTGGATCAACCATTAGATCAAGCAAACTCATTTCCGCTGTCAATGATGGTTTAAATAGAGGACCTTATAAGCCAGCAGAGGGCTTTGTGGGGACGATCATTGAATATGAAGACGGTAGATATAGAGGTGTTTTCGAAGATCAAGTACTCATTCAGTTTGACCTAGTGGGCAATGTTATAAAGGATATCAATTTCCGACTGTTATCTCATAACGGAAACAACTATCTCAAAATGAAGGAAGGCGATCCCCTCTATCCGGTGTATCAGCAAAACCTTCAAGCACTAGAGTATCTAGAAGGCAAGCCCCTATCCGCAATCTATGATCTCTATAAGCCCGGAGATTTTGTCAAGGATATCGACACCCACAGTGGTGCTACAATTAGAGGAAGCAAGATTCTCATGGCTATCAAAGATGCTTTGAATAGAGGCGTTTACTAAGCTGGAAATTTAATGTGATTTAATATTTAAGACCACGTCAGGTGATTGACGTGGTCTTATTGATATATTTAAATAAAGTAATTTCTTCGTTCTCAATCTTTCCGGAATGGAATGCGAAGAGAGGTATCCTTTGTTGTTTCGTCTATTTATTAGGCTTAATTAAACCTTCCAAACTTACGCAACCACCTCACGCCGTCTGGGTATCTTTATCTTGTTCTGCTAATTTTACTGAAAGAAGCTTGGATACACCCGACTCCTCCATGGATATACCATAGAGCACATCGGCTGCTTCCATGGTTCCTTTACGGTGGGAGATGACTAGGAACTGAGTCGAATTAGCTAGACGATGGACATATTGAGCGAAGCGGCTCACGTTAGCATCATCCAAGGAGGCTTCGATCTCATCAAGAATACAGAAGGGGCTCGGCTTGACTTTAAGCAGAGCAAAGAGTAAACCAATGGCTGTGAGAGCCCGTTCTCCCCCGGACAACAGGGAAAGAAGCTGGGCCTTTTTCCCGGGCGGCTGGGCGATAATCTCTACCCCTGTCTCCAGAAGATTATCCGGATCGACTAGCCGCAGTTCGGCAAAGCCGCCGTTGAATAGCTCTTTAAAGACCACCTGGAAGGCCTCATTGACTGCCGTAAAGCCTTCCTGAAAGCGTTCGGCCATGGTTACATCTAATTCACCGATCAGGTCGTGGAGGGAGTCATTCGCCTCTTCGAGATCTTGCTTTTGCACGGATAAAAACTCAAACCGCTCTTTATGCTTGGGGAATTCTTCGATGGCCGCTTGATTCACAGGGCCTAAGGATTCGAGCCGCTGTTTGATTTCTTGAACCCTAGCAGTCAATCCCCCTTGGCTTCGCTCTGTTTGGTAAGCCTGAGCCTCTTCCCAGGTTAAAGCAAATTCCTCTTGTAAGCGCTTATAACCGGTCTCCCACTCTGCATCCCAGCGGGCCAGCCTCACCTCTAAATTAT
This sequence comes from Desulfitobacterium sp. THU1, assembly GCF_038181555.1. Lineage (NCBI taxonomy): Bacteria > Bacillati > Bacillota > Clostridia > Eubacteriales > Desulfitobacteriaceae > Desulfitobacterium > Desulfitobacterium sp. THU1. The sequence continues at coordinate 110,374 of NZ_JBBWUA010000002.1, forward strand.
GGAGCTTTTGCTCCAAGCCTTGCTGTTCTTGTCTTTGGCTTTGGGCTAAGCGTTCCTGCTCTATGAGCTCCTTGGATAGAACCTCACGCTCTTGGCGTAAGGCAACCAGTTTTTCCTGAGCTTGCTGCTGCAGCTCTGCCGTTTCTTGGCGTTGGGTATCCCAATCCCTTTGCTCTTGGACTATACGAGCTTTCCCCTCTTCTAACTCAACGAGGTCTTGGCGTTTTTGCTCGAGGAGTTGATTGCTTTCCAAGAGGATGGCCTGTCCTTCTTCAATGCGCTCAGTGGCTTGCTTAAGCTCTTGCTCCCACTTAGCCGCCTGAATCTTTGCTTGGGTCAAGCTCTCTTGCAGCACCTCTAGCTCGAGACTTGCCTTTTGATTTTGTTCTTCTTGCAGGCTTAAGGCCCCCTCTGCTTCATGGAGGCGTGCTTTATGCTGAAGCTGCTCCTCTTCTCTCCTTGTTTTTTGACGGAGCAGTTCCTCAACCTCTTGATTCATTCCTTCCAGACGAAGATTGAGGTCCGTAATTTCAGCCTTCAGGCGCTGAATTTGTTCATGAAGGTTAAGCTGGTGGGTTCTTAGTACCGCTAGAGCGGATTTCAATTCTTGCTCTTCCCCGGCAAGTGCTTTGAGGCCTTCCTCTTGCCCTTGCATCCGGGTATTGAGTAGATTGATTTCTTCTTCAAGTTCCCGCAGCTGCCGACGTCGTGCTTCGCATTCCTGCTGCAGTTCCTGTAGTTCTCGAGATCGTCCTAAGATATTGGAACCTTTACGCTGGTAGCTACCCCCGGTCAAAGAGCCACCCGGATGAACCTGATCACCCTCCAAGGTGACGATCCGAGCACGGTATCCAGAAGCGCGCGCCACACGGGTCGCTGCCTCCATATCGGTAACCACGACGATTCTTCCCAGTTGGGATTCAAATGCCTTACGATATTTCTCCTGAAATGTGATGAGATCGACCGCCAACCCGATAAATCCAGGATCGTTGGCAACCTCTTTCGCTACGTTAGTTTGACCCCCTTGGATTACATCAAGGGGTAAAAACGTGGCCCGGCCCAAATTATGTGTTTTTAGAAAGTGGACGGCTTCCTTAGCACCCTTCTCCGTTTCGGCGACGATGTTCTGGATTCCCCCGCCTAAAGCTACCTCAATAGCCACCTCGTGACGTTCTTCCACCTGTAGCAAATCGGCTAAGGTACCACAAAGCTGTTGACAGGTTGCTACGCCTTTCTTCTTTGCTTGCATGAGCTCGCGAACACCCCGTTGATAGCCTTCCAAGGAATCTTCAAGATTCTTTAGAGCATGATAGCGGGCTGATTTCTTTTCTAACTCGCCACTCATCTGGCGAAGCTCACTTTGCTTGACCTTGTTTTGCTCCCGGAGTTGCATCAGATCCTGCTGGATTTCCTCTAACTCTTGCCGACTTTCCCGATGCCGATCCTCTTGGACCTTGATTTGGTCTAGGATAGCCTCTTCCTCTTGCTCATAAGTAGCGAGACTTGCTTCTTTATCCCTTTTTTCGCGAACCCATTGATTTTGACTTGCGCTGAGAGCATCTATTTGGTGCGTTACCCGGCTTATTTCCGCTGCTGATTCCGTGAGTTCTTTCTGAACTAAGGCTAGATTCCCCCTTAGAGCTTCTAGCTCTTCTAGCCCATTTTTGGCTTTCGCCTCGGCAAAACGCTGCTCATCCTCTTGTAAAGTCTGATTAGATTCTTGGATGGTCTTGAGGAGAAGGGATTTTCTACTCTCAACAGATCTTAGTTGTTCTGCACTGCCGCGCACCTTCTCTTCGTTATCCTTAACTTCCGTTGTGACACGGGAAATTTGCTCATTGAGATAACCTTCCCGCTCCTTCCGAAGTCGTATCTCCTGGATGATTTCATTCAACGACTGATCGATCGCATAGGTTGTCTCTTGCTGCTTTTGAATCTTCTCATCGGCTTGATTGAGATTAACCTTGCTATAGAGGATTTCACTTTCCTTTTGGCCCAAAGCAGCTACCGTCTCAGCAATCGCTGCTTGAAGCTCCTCTGTTTCTTGGGCCGATGAGTTAAGCTTTGTCCGCACCTCTTTTAAGTCATGAGCAACAATCTCAATTTCTAGAGCCTTCTGCTCTGTAGTTAACTCAACTGCTTCTTTAGCGATGGCCGCTTGTTCTTCTAAGGGGCCCAGTTGTCCTTCGATTTCTACTAAGATATCCCTGATCCGTTCCAAATTACGTTCTGTTTCATCCAAACGTTTAAGTGCTTCCCGTTTGCGCATTCGGTATTTAGTGATTCCCGAGGCTTCTTCAAGCATGGTTCGACGATCTTCGGACTTTTGGTTTAGCAATTCCTCTACACGGCCTTGACCAATGATGGAGAAGCCTTCTTTTCCAGCACCCGTGTCCATAAATAGTTCATGGATATCTTTTAGCCGACAAGAGGAGCGATTAATAAAATACTGCCCTTCGCCATCGCGATAGACTCTCCGCGTAATGACGACTTCCTGGTAATCCAGAGGAAATATTCCTGTGGTATTATCAAAAACCAAGGACACCTCCGCCATACCGACGGGACGTCTCGCGCTGCTTCCTGCAAAAATGACATCTTCCATCTTGCTTCCGCGCAGGTTCTTGGCGCTTTGTTCCCCGAGCACCCAGCGAATCGCATCGGCGACGTTGCTTTTGCCACTTCCATTGGGTCCGACGACAACACTCAAACCATGACCTAATTCCAACTTCACTCTGTCCGCAAAGGACTTAAACCCTTGGATCGTAATGGATTTCAAGAAAACAGGGAGAGCTGCGGCCTTAGCCATTATTCTCTCCTCCTAATTCATCTAGCACTTGCTGAGCAGCACGTTGTTCTGCTTCCTTCTTGGTTCGTCCTGTGCCTTTTCCACGCAGGCTCCCTTGCAGATAGACTCCGGCCGTAAAGCGTTTATTATGGTCGGGACCTTCTTCGGCTAGGATGCGATAGCTGACCTCTGTTTCTTTCCGTTGGGCCTTTTCCTGAAGCATGGTCTTATAATCTCCATAATTGCCCTGTGCCACTTCAGTAATTTCATCCTTCAACAGAGTCAAGATAACCCGCCTTGCTTCTTGAAAACCATATTGCAGATAGATGGCTCCTACCACTGCCTCCCACGCATCGGCTAAAATGGAAGGTCTTTCCCTACCGCCTGAGACTTGTTCCCCTTTACCTAAAAGCAGTTCTTTCCCGAGCTGGATCTTTTTTGCGGTGCGGGCTAAAGTGCTCTCATTGACCACCGCAGCCCGCATCTTGGTTAATTCCCCTTCGGGTCGTTCGGGATAACTCAGGTAAAGATATTCTGCCACCACAAAATCTAGGATTGCATCACCCAGAAACTCCAACCTTTGATTATTGTCAAGACCGGATTGTGGATTTTCGAACAAGTACGAAGGATGGGTCAAAGCGGTAGTTAACAAACGGTTAGGAGGTGTATCTAGCTCCAACCGTTTTGCCAAATCAATGCCAGCAGGAATACGCTTCACAGAGTCTGCGTGATACTTATGGCGTGTATTCCCATGGAGATTGTGCTTTGGCACTTTTCCGGTGCCGTGATGTTTATTATCCACCGCTCAAAACTCCTTACTCAACCTAGAACTTCTTCATTACAATTGTAGCATTATGTCCCCCAAAACCAAAGGTATTTGATAACGCTACATTGACTTCTTTCTGCCGTGCTTTATTTGGGACATAGTCTAAATCGCATTCAGGGTCCGGCTCACCATAGCTCATGGTCGGTGGAATCACCCCATTTTTAATTGTTAAGACACAGGCGATAGCCTCGATAGCTCCTGCGGCGCCTAAGAGATGCCCCGTCATGGATTTAGTGGAGCTGATGGCAACCTTGTGAGCAGCCTCCCCAAAAAGGGACTTAATGGCTGCTGTTTCAGCCGCATCATTGGCGTTAGTACCTGTGCCATGGGCATTGATATAATCCACAGCCTCCGGGAGAATCTGAGCTCCTTCTAAAGCTAGCTTCATGGACTGAATGGCTCCGACGCCACCTGGAGCAGGGGAAGTAATATGGTATGCATCACAGGTGCTACCATAGCCGGAAAGTTCAGCATAGATTCTGGCCTGACGCTTCTGCGCATGTTCTTCAGATTCCAGAACGAGAATTCCGGCCCCTTCACCCATGACAAATCCTGATCGTCTGGCATCAAAGGGTCGACAGCCCTCATGAGGAATATCCTTCTCCGTAGACATGGCCTTCATGGCACAGAATCCGGCAAAAGCCAGCGGTATAATCGGTGCTTCTGTTCCTCCACAAACCACCACATCCGCATAGCCGTTCTCGATGAGTCGCATTCCTTCACCGATGGCGTTCGTTGCCGAAGCACAGGCCGTAGCCACACTAAGGCTAGAGCCTTGGAAGCCAAACTCGATCGAGATATGACCGGCCGCCATGTTGGAAATCAGCATGGGAATAAAGAAGGGGCTGATTCTGCTTGGGCCTCTTTCCATCAGAACTTCCTTTTGTTGCTCAAGGGTTGTCACTCCGCCGACCCCTGTTCCGATAATAACACTGGCCCTTCCCTTATCCATCTGATCTAAGTCAAGCTCTGAGTCCTTGATGGCCATTTTGGCAGCCGCCATAGCTAATTGGGTAAAGCGATCCATATGTCGACTTTCTTTACGATCCAACCAATCGGTAGGTTCGAAGTCTTTGATCTCGGCTGCTACCTTGGTAGGCATCTCGCTGACATCAAATCGAGTCACAAAATCAATTCCAGATTGTCCCTTAACCAAGCTATCCCAGAACTTCTCTAACGTATTGCCCACAGGGGAAACGACTCCCATACCTGTGATTACCGCTCGCTTCTTATTCATTTTTGTCCTCCTTTTACTTTATCTAGAATTAAGCTTTGAGGATTTCTTCACGGATATTTTCAAATATTTCATGAACAGATAAAACCTTTTTAATCCGAGTATAATGAGCACCCGAGAATACTAAGCCTTCGTTCATATCTCCTTGCTGGGCCTTGATTAAGCGATCCATAATGCAAAAATTGCGTTCGCAATGTTTAAGGCATTGGTCACAACCGATCCGCCGCATATCCTTGCCTTCTCCTAAAGCGTCAGTAAAGGGGTTGCGAATCCCTCGTCCCGGTAAACCGACCGGGCTATGCACAATGACCATATCCTCATCTTGAGCCTGTATAAGATGCTGCTTCCACTCCGGCGCAGCACTGCTCTCTGTACTTAGGGCAAATCGAGTACCCATCTGCACTCCGTCGGCCCCTAACCGCAGTACATCCGCTACATCCTTGCCATCCACTACCCCTCCGGCACCGATAACCGGGATTTTTACAGCTTCCTTAACCTCCGGAAGAATCTCCCGCATGGATCGATCCGTGCCTAGATGTCCCCCAGCTTCTGCGCCCTCCACAATGACTGCTGCCGCCCCGAGCTTTTCCGATAAACGGGCAAGCTTTACCGAAGATACAATGGGTAGCACAGGAATGCCCGCTTCTTTACCCCAGGTGAACATATCTCGCGAAAAGCCTGCACCGGAGATGAGCAAATCGATCTTCTCCTCAAAGGCTGCCTTAACTAGCTGGGCAAATTCACTAACGGCAAACATGACATTGACCCCGATAATTCCCGAAGTGCGTCTTCTCGCTTCACGGATTTCTTGTTTTAATTCCTCAACAGTTAAACCACTCCCGGCAATGATGCCGATACCACCCTCCTCTGCAACTGCTGCTGCTAAAGGGGCCATCGATATGCGCACAGCCATACCCCCTTGGATAACGGGCATTTTGGCGACATGATGGGCCAGGTGGAGTTCTGGTATTTTCACTTAAGTTCCTCCATTCAAATCAAAAGGTTTACTACCGATATCTTCCACTTTGATTTCTTATAATTCTCGACTTATTATTCTCTGACTTATCATTTTTGACTTATTATTTTTGATTTTTCATCGTTGACTTTTTATTCCTTGCTCTGAATTTATATAAATCTCTCAGTTCCAGCCAATTCATCTTGCCATCCTCATGAGGATAAAATTAAGACCTGCTCTTAAATTTAGCTTAGCAACCCCCGCGGAACTTAAAGAAAAAAAGCTTTATAAGAAAGTCCCGCAGCATTCTACGGGACTCTCTATGTGCTCTGGACTACTTATTTTCCTTGATGTAGTTTACAGCATCCCCCACAGTGCGGATTTTCTCTGCATCCTCATCTGGAATATCGAGATCAAATTCCTCTTCAAGAGCCATAATAAGTTCAACGATATCTAAGGAATCCGCATTAAGATCTGCGAAAGTTGTTTCTAAGGTAATTTCATCTTCTTCTACCCCAAGTTGATCCACCACGATCGATTTTACTTTGTCAAATGCGCTCATTCTTCCTGTTCACCTCCTCTCAATACTGGATGGGGATGTGCTACATCGCCATTCCGCCATCGACGGAAAGAATTTGTCCGGTTACATAGGACGCTAAGGGTGAGGCCAAAAAGACCACAGCCTGTGCCACATCCTCGGGTTTACCCATTCTGCTCAAGGGGATTTGCCCTAGCACTTGATCCTTTACCCCTTCTGCTAAGGATTCCGTCATATCCGTAGAAATATACCCTGGGGCGACTGCATTCACTCGAATCCCTCGGGATGCCATCTCCTTAGCCACGGACTTTGTAAAACCGATAATCCCAGCTTTGGCTGCGGAGTAATTCGCTTGCCCAGCATTACCGCTAATACCCACTACGGAAGTGATATTGACGATAACTCCCGAACGCTGCTTCATCATTGACTTGCTTACAGCCTTGGTGCATAAGAATACTCCTTTAAGATTCGTATCCAATACTGCATCCCAATCAACTTCCTTCATGCGTAGCAACAATGTATCGCGTGTGATCCCTGCATTATTAACCAAGATATCTATCTTACCATAGGTCTTAAGGGTGGTCTCAATTAGTCGTTCCACATCCTCACCTTGGCTGACATCCGCCTGAACTGCGCAAGCATCTCCACCCATCTCCTGAATGGAACGCACGGTTTCCTCGGCTTTTTCCGCATGCCCTGCATAATTCACCACGACCTTAGCTCCCCCACGAGCTAACTCCAAGGCAATGGCACGCCCGATACCACGCCCCCCACCAGTTACAATGGCTACGCTATTATCAAGCAACATTTTATCTACTCTCCTTTAAATATGCAAGTAGCTTTTCCAGAGAAGTTAAATCCTCTACATTCAGCAGCGTTACTCCGGGAAGAATTTTCTTCACTAAACCTGTTAAAACCTTCCCCGGCCCCAGCTCAATAAAGGTATCCACCCCCTGCTCCCCGAGGTGGCGGATGGTTTGCTCCCAGAGCACTGCTCCACTCACTTGGCGAACTAAGCTTTCCACAACAACACCCAGATCTGTAACCTCAGCGGCATCGATATTGGAGATAACTGGGGCACTGAGTTGTTGCCAATTTATACTTTCGAGCACAGGGCGCAAATCCCTGCCTACGTCCTTCATTAAAGGTGAATGAAAGGGGCCACTGACGGCCAAGGGCATGGCTCGCTTCGCCCCCAGTTCTTTAGCATATTGACATGCCTTTTGAACCGCATCTGTCTCTCCGGAGATCACGATCTGACCGGGCGAATTATAATTGGCCGGTCCTACAATTCCGCCGGTTTCAGCCCTTGCTTTTTCACAGGCTTCTACCACCTTAAGGGTTTCTAAACCAAGAATGGCCGCCATAGCCCCCTGACCCTCGGGGACAGCTGCTTGCATCAGCTCACCCCGTCGACGCACAACGCTTAAGGCCTCCGCCAAGGAAATACTACCAGCTGCCACATAAGCAGAATACTCCCCAAGGCTATGGCCCGCAAAATAATCAGGTTGCAGCCCTGACTCCTGAATCCCCTGCCAGGCTGCCGCACTGGTCAGCAAGATCGCCGGTTGGGTATTTGCGGTTTTTTTCAATTCCTCATCGGGTCCTTCGAAGAGGACCCTTATAAATTCTTCCCCAAGAACTCGCTTACCAGTCTCTAAAACTTCATTTCCCCAAGAGGTAGCAAAGAGATCTTTGCCCATCCCTACATATTGGGAGCCTTGACCGGGGAAGATACATGCTATTTTGGTCAAATCGGTTGCTCCTTTCGGCTTGATTTCGGGTCGATCGCTAGGGCGGGTTTTCCGTCGTTTGGGTTGCATCTTCGGGTCGTTGCTCGGGTCGTGAAGGTTTTCCATCGCTGTCTGGGTCGCGTAGCTTTTCGCACACCGGACCTACAGAGCCTCTCACTGATGCTTAGAGCTATGCCTGCAAGTCTTGACAGAAGCATGTTCAGCCCCTGCATCGCCTCGAGCTGCTAACCGAGCGACTACTAATTCTGAGAAAAGCGGCCCAAGGACTTTGATTTACAGTAGAGAACGGCTTCTAAGCGAGCAGCTACCCGTTCTTCGCGAAAAGCTTGCAGCGGAGTCGGGTTGGAAACAGGACGTTTCCAACCAGCCATTGAGCAGGAGCGAATTGGCTGGGCACCCGACGGAGCTGAGAGCTTGAGCGTTAGAACGGGTGCGCGTAGCTTACAGAGTGAACGCGTAAAGCAAAGTCCTGGAGACCTTGCTAGCACAAACTAAAGTCCTGGTGAACCTTACTAGCATAAACCAAACCCCAGAGCCCCTACTCAAATACAGCAAAGCGCTCTAACCGAAAGCCAAGCTACCTCCCGAACCGCTCACTAAGCCGCACCAGCTCCCGCTCAGCCCCCTCCATCACATCCCGAACGATCTCCGCCGCGGACTCCTGTTTCACGATTGCGCCGGCAATCTGCCCAGACATCACCGACCCATTCTGGATATCTCCTTCAACCATGGCCAATCGTAGTTTTCCGGCCCCCATCTTTTCCAGCTCTTCCGGCGGTGTCCCCGCCTTTTCCAGTTGATCGAATTCACGAGTTAATTTATTGCCTAGGCAGCGAACGGGATGACCTGTGGAACGTCCGGTTACGACTGTATCCCGATCCTTTGCTTTGATAACCATCTCTTTAACCTTCGGGGAAATAGTACACTCTGTCGCACACATAAAGCGAGTTCCCATCTGCACTCCCTCAGCTCCTAGCGCTAAGGCTGCAATCAGTCCACGTCCATCATAGATTCCACCGGCAGCGATGACAGGGATACTCACAGCATCTACTACCTGTGGCACAAGGGGTAAGGTGCAGATTTCACCGATATGACCACCGGATTCCATGCCTTCGGCTATCAACGCATCGACCCCTGCTTTTTCTAAACGCTTGGCTAAGGCCACCGAGGCCACCACTGGGATTATCTTGGTGCCGATTTCTTTAAGCATCGGGATATATTTGCCGGGGTTCCCAGCTCCCGTGGTGATGACCGGGACACGTTCCTCGACGATAACTTGCATGACTTCCTCGACAAAAGGGGACATAAGCATCACATTGACCCCATAGGGCTTACTTGTCACTTTTTTTATCTTATGGATCTCTTGCTTCAGCCAATCGGCGGGGGCTTGCCCAGCACCGATAATTCCTAGGCCTCCCGCTTCGGATACCGCCGCAGCTAGTTCTCCTGTAGCGGTCCAAGCCATACCCCCCTGAAAAATCGGATACTCAATACCGATAAGGTCACAAATCTTTGTTTTTATCACTGATTAAACTCCTCTCTTGGACCACTTTACAACTGCGGCTCCCCAGGTTAATCCTCCGCCAAATCCTACCATAACCATGATGTCGGCATACTTTAAACGACCGCTACGTGATGCTTCATCTAAAGCCACCGGAATCGAGGCTGCTGACATATTTCCATAGCGGTCAAGATTGACAATCACTTTATCAGGATCGATGCCTAAGCGTTTAACAGCTGAATCAACAATGCGCGTATTGGCCTGATGGGGAACAAGACAGTCAATATCCTCTTTATTCAAACCTGCTTTGGCCAGAGCCTTTAAAGCTGTCTCCCCCATGATGCGGACCGCAAATTTAAAAACCTCACTACCCGCCATATGAATGGTGTGCATCTTCTTCTCTACGGTTTCAGCGGAAGTTGGATGCATGGATCCGCCTGCCGGCACATGCAAGAGATGACCACCCGAGCCATCCATACCTAAATCAAAGCCCAAAAATCCATAGCCGTCTTCGACCTGCTGTAAAACTGCCGCCCCTGCTCCGTCTCCAAACAAAATGCAGGTTCCTCGATCTTCCCAGTTTAAGAGCTTACTCAAGGTTTCGCCACCGATCACTAACGCATTTTTATAGATGCCGGTCGCAATAAACTGGGATGCTGTTGCAACCCCATAGAGAAAACCAGTACAGGCAGCTTGGAGATCGAAGCCCGCAGCCTTCTTCGCACCTAAGCGTTCGGCTACAATACAAGCCGTGGCCGGAAAAACAAAATCGGGCGTAATGGTAGCGACAAGAATCAGATCCAGCTCCTCCGGTGCAAGGTTAGCATCTTCCAAAGCTCGTAATGCAGCCTGATAGCACAGTTCTGATACCGGTGTCTCAGCATCGGCGATATGCCGTTCCCTGATTCCTGTTCGGGAGACGATCCACTCATCATTCGTGTCGACCATCTTTTCAATATCAAAATTCGTTAACACCTTTTCCGGTACATAAGAACCGGTGCCCACGATACCTACACTTACCATGACGTATCCTTCTTTCTCGAGTGCAATTATGTTCTCTCTTACTCCGCTTGCGCGGAAGCGAATCGCGGAAGTTCCTGCTTAATTTCTTCAATAAAGCTGCTCTCCACACATTCCTTGGCCACCCGGATGGCATTAAAGATAGCCTTTTCATTGGAACTTCCATGGGAAATAATGCTGATCCCGTTAACTCCCAGCAAAGGAGCTCCCCCGTATTCAGCATAGTCGAGCATCTTAGCGATTTCCTTTAAACCCGGCTTAATGGCAAGGGCGCCCAGCTTGCGTACCGTTGTGGAGGTGATCTTCTCCTTAATCAGCTGAAACAGTGCCCCAGCCAATCCCTCTGTGGTCTTCAAGACCACATTGCCTACAAAGCCATCACAGACCACTACATCCGCGTCCCTTCCATAAGGAACAGCTCGGCCTTCCACGTTGCCGATAAAATTCAAGGGAGATTTCTGAAGAAGTGGATAAGTAGCCAGAGTCAATTCGTTTCCTTTCGTTTCCTCAGCTCCGATATTGAGCAACCCTACTTTAGGGTTTTTGATTCCGAGGATGCTCTCGGCATAGATACTCCCCATCATGGCGTATTGAACAAGATGCTCGGGCTTGGCATCGGGATTCGCCCCTACATCAAGGATGAGCTTCCCCCCCTCTAAGGTAGGCAACACGGTAACGATGGCTGGACGATCAATCCCTTTAATACGACCTAAACCAAGCAAAGACGCTGCCATCTGCGCTCCGGTACTACCTGCACTTACCAAGGCATCTGCCGTTCCTTCCTTGACCATGCGCGTAGCTACAACTATCGATGAGTCCTTCTTCTTGCGAACAGCCTGAGCAGGATGCTCATCCATCTCGACGACCTCGGAGGCCTCCTGAATCTGGATTCTTTTCGGCAATTCACCCTGGGGCAAGCACTCCTTGATACGTTCAGTCTGTCCAACAAGAACAACTTCAATGTCAAATTGTTCGACGCTTCGAAGTGCGCCTTTGACAATCTCAACCGGGGCATGGTCCCCTCCCATGGCATCCACAGCGATTCTCATTTCGCTACTCTCCCTTCTTACTCTTCCAAGGGCTTTTCAATGGAAAAGACAACCCAAGTCCCGGATAATACCACCTCTTGGTCAACATAAGACTTAATTTGAACCCGGTACTTATTGTCTTTGTGGCTCAATACTTTCCCTTTTGCTAATACCACTTCACCGTAACGGACTGGGCGTAAAAATTTCATATCGACGCTTCCTGTAACGACCATCTCCGCATCCACAAGGGCGATGGCTAAGGAATTAGCTTGAGCGAATAAATGATGTCCTCGCGTCACACGCGCCTTGCTCAAGACCATTGACTCTTCAATTTTTAGTAGGGTTGATCCCGAATCGCCAACGCGCAGCTCACGTAACTCACCGACAAGCTCTGCTTCACCTAAGGACTTAAGGGTATCATATGCTCCGTGGGCAACCGCTCGGGTACGTTCCCGAAGCTCAGGGATACTTAATTCAGTACGGTCTAGGCGAATGGTTGAGACGCTTACCCCAAAATGCTTAGCGAGCTCTTCATCCGTGGAAAATGGATTATTTTCAATTTCCTCTCGTAACGCTTGATGGCGTTCATGTTTATGATGTCTTGTCATAATACCACCACTCTTATCATTTTACGACCTGGTACTAATATTATAACTTAGGATGTTTCTGCTGACAAGCAGCAAAGCAGTGATAGGTTAGGATACCCCAAAATACAACAATCTCCAACCACATGTTCAGGTGATTGGAGATAAAATAGACACGAATCATTTCAGCTTTTGCTGAGCTTGAAAGAAATCTTGCCAAGGGTCAGCACGGCTCATCCTGGCTAGCGCTTCCGCCATATCGATACTATCTGGGGCAATCGTGTCAAGCTCATCCCAGGCTATAGGCATAGACACCTTAGCTCCCTTTCTTGTTCGCAAGGAATAAGGAGCAATACTGGTAGCTCCTCTGCCGTTGCGAATCCAGTCGATAAATATTTTGCCTGCACGCTTAGCTTTTCTAACATTGCTTGTATACCGGTCGGGCCATTTTTGCTCCATGACCTCGGCAATGCCCCGAGCAAAATTATAAAATGCCTCCCAAGAAACGGAGGGCTTTAAAGGGACAACCACATGATAGCCCTTGCCGCCGCTGGTCTTTAGATACGCATTCAGGGAAAGCTCGGTGAGAATACTTCTAACATCCCAGACCCCCTGACGCACTCTACCTAGGTCCATTCCCTCATCCGGATCGAGGTCGAAAACCATCAAATCAGGCTTTTCCAGCTCATCGATGCGACTTCCCCATGTGTGAAATTCTAGGGTCCCCATCTGCGCTTCCGAAATAAGCCCTAGTTTGTTCTCAATATAGAAATAATCTTCTATTTCTCCACTGCCGGTGGTCACCGGAAGAGTGATGATTCCTTTGTTATCCGGGCCGGGATGCTTTTTATAGAAGCATGTCTGTGAGATGCCCTTGGGACAGCGCACTATGCTAAGGATTCTGTGGCCCACATAGGGTAACATACGCTCCGCTACCTTCTCGTAATAGCGGACCACATCCGCTTTTGTGATTTCTGGTTCGTCAAATATCACCTTATCCGGATTGGTAATCTTTATCCCTGCGATGTCGATGCTGTTGCCTTTTGTTGCCATTGGCTTCTCCCATTCTTTTGGTGTATCCAATTCCTTGACCGTGACTTCTCTTTGGATATCCCGGGGATGCTTATCCGCCTGCAAGCCTTTAAAGCTTGCCTGCCTTAGAAGCTGATCTTCCGTCCATTCGGCAAATTTAATTTCCGCGACCAGTTCAGGTTCAAGCCAAGTCATTCTTTCATTCGATCTTGGTTGGGGTGCTTCTGAGAAGGATGGTTCCGCCTTTTGCAAGTTTTTGAATTGTTCCGCTAGCTTCTTTCTTTCACGTTCACTGAAGCCTGTTCCGGCGCGTCCGCAATAGATGAAGTCCTCACCTTCATAGATCCCCAGAAGGAGCGAGCTTATTCCGCTGGTCTTTTTGTCCGAAAGGGTATATCCCCCGATGATAAAATTCTGCCTTTGCTCACATTTCAGTTTAATCCAGTCCCCGTTTCTCGTTGCGCTGTATAAGGAATCCATCTTTTTACCGATGATTCCTTCCATACCTGCCTCACAGGCAGCGGCAAAGCTTTCCTTCCCCTTACCCATCACATGCCGACTATAGTAGATGCTTCCGGGGGCATCCTTCAGCAAAGCTTCAAGGGTCGCTTTTCTCTCGATTAGGGGACGCCCTCGCAGATCCGCCCCATCCAACGCCAGCAGATCAAAGACAATATAAGTTAAGCTTTGCTCCTTGGGGTTCTTAAGGTAGTTTTGCAGTGCCTGGAAATCCGTCTTGCCCTCAAGGTCCGTAACGGTCATTTCCCCATCGAGAATCATTGCCCTGCCAGCGGCCCCATTGATAAGGGTCGTGGCTACACCTAAAAACCGCCCGGTATAATCATTACCATTTCTGGTCATCAGCCGAGCTCTATTGCCTTCCACAAACGCCAAAATCCGATAGCCATCATACTTCAACTCATAAAGCCAATCCTCACCATCAGGAACCTTGGTCACCAACTTCGCCAGCTGTACCCCCGCCCTCTCAAAAGGATTCCTTGTGATCCTCACCTCGGCTCCGGCTTCGATCTCTAGCATGGAACGATCGGTCCGGATGCTGGTGGTAAATGTGGCAATCCCCGCTTCGGCTTTGGTGTATTCATCTTTCTCTTTCAGCAGAAGCCAGTTATCCTTCGTCTCTCCGTCCTTCGATTTCAGTCGGACCAAAGCCCATTTCCCCTTTAAGCGTCTTCCATTTAGAACGAACTTTAAGCTACCTTCATGCAGACCTTCTTCCACATTGCCACGAGGCTCCCACAAGCCCTCATCCCAGAGCATGACCACTCCGCCGCCATATTCGCCCTTAGGAATCGTCCCCTCAAAGTTCCTGTACTCAAGTGGGTGATCCTCCACACGTACAGCAAGCCTCTTGTCATGTGTATTATAGGAAGGACCCTTAGGTACCGCCCAGCTCAAAAGAGTTCCTTGCCATTCCAAGCGCAAATCATAATGGTCTTTGCGGGCCAGATGGTGTTGGACAACAAATCTTAACTGCTCATCAGAATCTATTTTCCCTTCAGGCTCCAGCGTTTTGGCAAAATTTCTTTTTTCGTTGTATTCCTTCAGCCTCGTCGTCATAAAACTATGCTAATTCCTTGTTTCTTTGGGCTTTATCCACGCTGGCCCTGAGAGCTTCCATCAGGTCGATGACTTTTCCGGTGTTGTCAGCCTCCGCAGTGACAACCTCCTTGCCGGAGATTTTTGACTCGATGAGCATGCGGAGCTTTTCCTGGTATTCATCCTTATATTGGGTGGGGTCAAAGGGAGTGTCCATGGCATTGATCAAGGTTTTGGCCATATTTCGTTCCTGCTCGGACACTTCCGGTTTTGAATACTGTTTTTGGAGCTCTTTTATATCCTCGGCGTAGAACATCGTGGCAATGAGGATCCCCTCTTCCCGGGGAATAATCGCCATAAGAGTATCCTTTGTGCCCATGACGGTTTTCCCAATGGCAATCTTCTGTTCGTTCATCAGCGCGGCTCGCAAAAGCTCGAAGGCCTTTTCGCCTCCTGGCTCAGGTGCGGCCTGATAGGTTTTATTGTAGTAGACGGGGGAAATCTGATTCAATTGGGCAAAATGCAGAATCTGAATAGACTTCTCTTTTTCAGTCTTGATCTTTTCGATCTCTTCTTCGGTAACCACAACATACTTGCCATCATCGTACTCGTACCCTTTGACAATATCCTTTGCCGTAATTTCCTTTTCGCAATGAGCGCAGGTCTTTTTATACCTGATACGGCTTTTGTCCTCTTTATGCAGCTGATTGAAATGGATATCATTGTCTTGGGTAGCTGTGTACATGGCGATGGGAATCGCGACCATACCGAAAGTGATAACTGATTTACGCGAGATCATTATGGATACACCTCCAGACCAAGGATTCTGCCATGGTTCTAACATTCCTACATCTTCATCTTTATTTTCCCTATAAGGAACGCGGAGTATACAACAAGCATAGAGCCTCAATCTAAAAACCGGTCCCCATGGCTAGATTGTAAGTTCTAACTCACGAGGACCGGTTGTTTTGCTTTAATCGCTTTATAGTGCTTTTACTTGTGACTTTTTCACTTCATATCCTAACTTCTCGATAGCATTTTCGATATCCTTTACCGATATTTTTCCATCATCAAAGTTCACTTTTACTTTGCTCGAGTTAAATGAAACATTGACACTTTCTTTATCTACACCTTCTATAGCTCTTACTGCATTGTCTATCTTCTGTAGACATGACGGACAAGTTAATGTTCCTAATTGAATGGTTGCTTTTTGCATTTTCATCGCTCCCTTATGCTTTTTACTATAACTCTATTTTACACTGGTTATGGTTAATATAAATTGATTTAGATCAAGCTTTGTCTCTTTTTAATATCTTAGTTTGTAGCGAAGGAGTCTCATACCGTTGAAAATTACGACTAAAATACTTGCTTCGTGGACTAGCATGCCTATAGACATGTTCATCCATTCACTGAAGACAAGGCTGGCAAGGAGAATTAAGACAACTCCCACGGCGATAATAATATTTTGGCGCATGTTGTTTGCTGTTGCCTTAGTTAAGCCTAAGGCATGAGGCAAGCGACTAAAGTCTGAATTCATGAGGACAACATCTGAAGTTTCAATCGCAACATCAGTACCGCTTCCCATAGCAATACCGATTTGGGCCAGCGCAAGGGAAGGACTATCGTTTACTCCATCGCCGACGAAGGCGACGATTCGGCCTTTTGCTTGTAATTCCCCAATATATGCTGATTTATCTTCCGGCAACATGTGCCCATGAGCTTCTGTAAGCCCAAGCTCACGCGCTACTAGATCAACTGTTCCTTGGTTATCTCCGGAAAGAACGACTAGGTTTTTAACCCCTAGCTTTTTCAGCTTCTGCAGATCTTCTTTAACACCGGGACGAATTTGGTCACGAATACCCATGAGTGCTTTTAATTCACCATCAACTGCTGTTAGGACAAGTGAGTTTCCATTCTTTTCAAAGCTGGCAATATCTGCGCGAGCCTTATCAGTTAGCTCGACACTTTCTTGTTCCATGAGTGCGACATTACCGACGGCAACTCGGTGTCCATCGACCTCAGCGACAATCCCGCCACCTTTTACAACATCAGTCTTTTCAACTGGATATAATTTTGTATTGCCAATATATTCTACAACTGCTTTAGCTAAGGGGTGGTCTGATTCATTTTCCACACTGGTAAGGTAACCTAATACTTCATTGACGTTCTCGGCATAGATCTGTTTGTCAGCTACCTTAGGATTCCCTATGGTTAGGGTACCCGTTTTGTCAAATACTAC
Organism: Desulfitobacterium sp. THU1; assembly: GCF_038181555.1. NCBI lineage: Bacteria > Bacillati > Bacillota > Clostridia > Eubacteriales > Desulfitobacteriaceae > Desulfitobacterium > Desulfitobacterium sp. THU1. The sequence goes on from NZ_JBBWUA010000002.1 coordinate 127,427, forward strand.
TGTATCAACCCTACTAAAGTCATTGATTACCTCACTACCTTTGAGTAAAACACCGTGCCGCGCTCCATTACCGATGCCAGCAACATTAGAGACAGGTACCCCGATAACTAAGGCTCCTGGGCATCCCAGAACTAATATGGTAATCGCCAGTTCAATATTTCGTGAAATTAACCCTACGATAATCGAAAGAACCAAAACTGCCGGAGTGTAGTATTTAGAGAATCGATCAATGAACCGTTCTGCTTCTGATTTTGAATCCTGTGCTTCTTCAACTAACTCAATAATCCTTCCAAAGGTGGTATCTTCACCGACACGATCAGCGACAATTTGCAAGGTTCCATTCTCCAAAATCGTTCCGGCGTAGACTTGAGTATCCTTCTTTTTGCTTACCGGTACAGATTCACCAGTAATACTCGCCTCATTGATATGACCTTCCCCACTTAACACTGTGCCATCGACAGGAACTTTGGCACCGGTTTTAACCAGTAATATATCCCCTACATCTACCTCATCCACTTCTACTTCTTCAAACTCCCCGTTTTCCATTTGTTTTAAAGCACTTTCCGGGGCCATCTCAGTTAATTCTTTGATTGCCGAACGTGTTTTATTCAAGGTTCGCTGCTCTAAAAAAGCGCCAAATAAGAACAAGAAGGTAACGATAGCTGATTCTTCAAAGTTCTTAATTAAAAATGCCCCGACAACTGCGATTGTGACTAAAACATCAATGCTGACGACCTTCACCCTTAATGCTTGATAGGCTTGGATAGCAATAGGTGCAACTCCCAGTATTGAGGCGGTAGCTAAGAACCAAATAAATAATTCAATATTTTCAAAAGCAAATCTGCTTATAAAGGCGATGGCAATTAAAATTGCGCTGATCCATGTTATGTGATTTTTCTTACCTAATATAAATCTCTGCATCCCAATTCTCCTTCCTCCGCATTTTCTGTTTCCAAGATACCTTCGAATGATTTCCAGAAAGCAATTTACAAAATTGCTTTCTGGGTTCACATAGTGCTAATTAAGCTTGGTATGCCTTATCTACTTCGGCTAACATGTTGTACACCGCTTCATAGCTTTCACATACATCACTTGGAACCGTGTAGTTATGGGTAACTTCACGTAATCTGGCAAATTCCTCATTTAAATCAGGGCTTTCTGCTGCTTCTTTTGTTTTCATTTTAATCATCTCAAACAGTTTACGAACTTCATGAAACTCCGGGTGATTACCGCCATGAACCCTGTCGACAATCGGTACATATTGTTCTAAGGTTTTGAAATGGGTTTCCTTTACTTTTTTAAATGCTAATTGCTTTGACATATCTTATTCCTTCTTTCTTTTCGTATCATTCCTGAACTTTGACTTTATTCTAGCAGTGTTTTACTGAATATAAATTGATTAAAATCAATTATATTAATTTTCCCTAAAGAAAACCCCGGTTATACAGCACTAAAGAAAACTTGGCTTGCGCCACGAAAGCACTGCTTTCGCACTTGTTGCCTTAGCGCAGGCGGAAGCCTTTGTTGCACTTATACTATCTACCGAGGAAAGCTTTTATACTTTTTGATAGTGTAAAAAAACCTCGATATGTTCTCATGAACTATATCGAGGGGGTTTGGAAGTCCTACTTATTCTTTTAATCTTAACTCTTTCGTAAACTATTATTAAATATTTTGTAAATAACTTTCTATCAACGCTTGTTATTGTGAAGAGGAAAGAATTACTCAAACAACACAGGGAATGTGCGAGTAAAACCTTATCAAATGAAAAGGAAGGATATAATGCAATGATTGAAAAACCAAAAAGCCTTATTATTTGGATCACCGCTGCGATTATGGCGATCAGCTTATTTGCATCGGCATCCATTTTGACGTATGGTTGGGTAAAAACGAAATATCAGCCCAACACGGTTACCGTTACAGGATCAGCGAAAAAACAAATCAAGTCCGATTATGTTATTTGGACAGCATCTTTCAGCAGGCAGGATGCCAGCTTGTCGGAAACCTATCAGGCCCTTCAGAGTGATCTCGCCAAAGTAAAAAAATACTTAGCAGAAAACGGCTTGACAGAGAAAGATTATACCGTCTCCTCGGTAAGTACCGGTGTTATCAACACAATTCTTGATAACGGCTCCTACTCCAACAACATCGAAGCCTACAGGCTCAGCCAGCAGATCGAAATCCGGTCCTCTGATGTGGATAAAATCACAACCCTATCCCGGGAGTCGACAGAATTAATTCAGGACGGAGTAGAATTCCAGTCTATGCCGCCAAGCTATTATTATACCAAGATTGCCGATTTAAAAGTGGAAATGCTTTCCTTAGCGACCCAGGATGCCAAGCTCAGGGCCCAAAAAGTAGCGGAAAACTCAGGTGCGAAGCTTAGCGACCTGAAATCGGCAAAAATGGGCGTATTTCAGATCACAGCAGTTAACTCGGATGAAATATCTGATTACGGCATGAATGATACTTACTCAATTGACAAAGAAATCATGTCCGTCATGAATTGTGTTTTTACGTGCAAATAGACCTCTCATAACGTACCCATAGCTCAACTATTAACGACTGTGGATTCTTCGGGATCCACAGTTTTCTTTTTCGAACAAAAAAGAAGCTGTTGTTCGTCAAACTTATGTATAAAGCCCACCGTCAACCCGAATGACTTCACCATTGATGTAACTTGATTCGTCAGAGGCTAAGAATACCGCGACACTAGCGACTTCTTCCTGCTTGCCGAGTCTTCCCAGAGGAACGGAGCTTTCGATCTGATTGATGATATGCTCGGGCATACCCTTCACCATATCCGTACCAATAAAGCCGGGGGCTATCGCATTTGACCTAATCCCTTTCCGTCCTAACTCTTTAGCCCAGGTCTTCATCATGGAAATAACGGCTCCCTTGGTGGCCGCATAATTGGTCTGTCCCACATTTCCATATAACCCTACCACTGAAGAAATATTGATGATATTTCCAGAACCTTGATCACGCATGATGGTGCCAATAACACTTGAACAATTGAACACGCCATTTAAATTGATGGCGATAACATTTTGCCATTGCTCCTGAGTCATCTTATGAAGCATGGCATCCCGGAGAATACCGGCATTGTTGACTAAAACGTCTATCTTCCCATAAGCTTCGAGCGTCTTTTGGGCAAGCTCTTGGGCTTGTCTGGCATCAGAAATGTCCGCCAGAATACCGATCGCATCCCCGCCTAAATCCTTGATCATGGCTACTGTTTCATCTATGGCAGTTTGATTGACGTCGTTAACGACAAGCTTAGCATCTTCCTTGGCCATAGCCAGGGCTATCGCCCGGCCAATTCCACGACCGGAACCGGTAATTATCACTGTTTTATTGGTCAGTCGCATGTTTCTCTCTCCTAACTTTTAGTCTTTTGTCTTGGGCTATTGTGAGTATAAAAGATTGTGCCGGATTCATTTTCCACTAGCAGAAGCGAAAGCTGAATCCGGCAATTTGTTTATCGAAACCCCGGCGCCCTTTATATTTCTTCGGTAAGAATTTGATGAACAGGTGATCCCTCAGACTGTGCCGGTAAGCGAACACCGCTCAGAAAGGCCATGGTAGGCGCGAGGTCTACTTGGCGAATAACCCGTTCTGTTTTATAACCCTCTTTAATTCCTGGCCCGGCTGCCACAAAAACAGGGGAGAGGGATGTATCGGCATAGCCGTTTTGAGTTGATAAAGAGTCCGCATGAATAACATTGAAAGTCTCTTCTTTGAAATAGACGATATCCCCGCACTCCGGTCCGCTCAAGCCAATGATGACAGCATCTTTATTGCGCATAGCCAGTGCCACAACCCGTTTGCCGGTTTTGTGATCCCGATATTGATACAAATCAGAGATGATCTGGGTTTCCAAATCGTATTGGTCTTTCGGGTCAACGATTCCGTGCTCGTCCCGGCCGATCAAATTGAGATATATATGATTACCGCGGCTGGCAACCGCTTTGGTGTTGGCCCAATCAAATTCGTGATTGCCGTCCTCATCTGTAATTATTTTGGCATAACCGAGTTCTTCCATGACCTGGGTAGTGATTCCACCTGCTTCACCTAATTCCACACCATGATTTTCCTGACAACTTAGACCATGGTCAGAGGTGATAATGATGGTCCAGCCTTCATCGATAAAGGACAAGAATCTCCCTATATATTCATCGGTTTGAACATACATTCTCTCGATAAATTTCTGGTAAGCATCCTCGTTGTTTTTCCACGTTTCCTGGTGCTTCGCAAAATGCCAGAAAAGATGGCCGCCATTATCAACATTGTGTAGATGGGAATAAATGATATCATATTTCTTATTTTTCATAAAATAGGTTAAGCAATCAGCCTGCCATTGTGAATAATGATCCCAGGTTGGGATAAATACCTTGTCGACAAGTATTTCGTTAGCGCCATTCACTACAGGTCTGTTAGGAACATATCCGATATTATCGATAACTTCCTTGTACAAACTCTTAGGGTGAAACAAGTCATCCCGGCTCACATCTAAGGCCATACCTATTAGCATCGTGACTTCAGTACCGTCAGGCTTAATTGTTAAGACATGGTAATTCCTATTACATAAAATGCTTTCCCCTTGATCATTCTTGATGGTATCAACCACGTCATAAACCGATTTCCCTGCTTCAATGGTCACCATCGGCTCGGCGTCTTTCTTTGATTTATAAACTTGAACTGTGTCATAAATCCCTTGTTCGTTTGCTAAGAGCAAGACAGGGCGGCGTTCGATGCCTTTTCCTAAGATAATTGTGAATTCCTTGGCTCCGGCTGGTGCTTTAGCCCAACCCACAGCTTCTTTGATCGGTGACTTAACTGAATCGGCGATCATTTTGGCCAATACATTTATCTCGTTTTCTTCTTCACAAGTGACAATATTTTTAATTATTTTGGCACCGCTTGAGATCGCCGCTCTTAAATAACTCACTTCTCCATCATCTTCGAGCAGTTCCTCCACATTCTCAATGATACAACCGGCACCCGGCGTAATAGTGGAAGTATTCGGCAGAAATTGTGTCTCTTTAAATTTGTCTGAAGCAACTACTATCTTGGAAATATCGACACCGGCAATTCCCGTATTGATGGTCTGGGGCTGAGTACCGTCTACAACATGAAGATTGGGACTATCTGAAGTGGCAGGCCATGAACTGCCCGGCCAATGCCATACTAAGGTTTTTTTGTTTGCCTCTTCAGCGTAAACATTCCACAAAGGTTCGGCTTTGGAACGCCTGGAGTCCAAATTATAAACCAAACTATCCAAATGACCATGATTGTGTCCAAAGAAGCAGGTAATACCGTGGGTACCCGGGTAGGCACCGGTAGCTAACGTCGTCCATAGGGTCGGAGTCACAGTAGGCATCGCCCCCAATAAAACCAGGTCTTCGCGGCTAGAACCCTTTTCTATGAATTTTTGCAGATTGGGCATTTTGCCTTGGTCCAAGTATTTCTTGGCCAGCTTTGGTTCAAAACCATCTACTCCGATAACAGCAATTTTTTCTGTTAAAGGTTTCCTCTTCATTTTCATAATCATCCTTTCGTCTTAAATTCTTATCCTAGAACAAATTTCGGGAAATAGAGATTATATTCACGATATTTCATCTACTGCTTCCCATTCATCTATAAAAATTATACTATAGTTAATCTGGTGTGATAATTAACGATTAAGAACGATTGATAAGCTGAGTCTATCAATTAAAAGGCATTAAAATTTGAAGCTCTCGACCATTCCATTCAGGTTCATAGCATGGTCTGCTTGGACCTGGGCAATCTTAGCCACTTGATCCATGGCCTTGGCCATCTCGTGCATATTTTGAGCGATTTCTTGGGAACTACTCGTGGTTTCTTGAACTGAAGCGGAAACAGTTTGGATGGCGTTATTGACCTCTTCAATCGATATAAGCATTTGTCCTGATGTCGTGGCGAAGTCTTCTACCAATGCCCCCACCGTATTGGCATCCTTCGCGTATTGTTCTTCAGCCTGCACTACCTTTTCATAGTCAGGAATTATCTTTTCATCGATAAATTTTAAAATTTCCGAAGAATGTTGGGAAAGATTTTTAAAGGCTTGGGTTACCTTGCTGATAACCTCCTGGATTCCAGCCACAGTTTGTGCCGATTGCTCAGCGAGCTTGCGTACCTCCTCGGCGACAACCGCAAAGCCTCTCCCCTGTTCACCGGCTCGGGCTGCTTCGATAGCAGCGTTCAAAGCCAGTAGATTAGTTTGCTCGGCAATACCAGCAATGGTCTCTGCCATGATCCCGATTTCCTGAACGACTTCACCGTTTTCAATAGCGAATATGATTTCTGCTTGTTTCTGTCCATAAATGCTTCGGGTCGCGCCCATTGAGGCTTCAGCATTTTCACGCATCAGCTGTGCCTTCTTCTCAATTTCTTTGGCGAGCCTATTACCCTCAGCCGCTTTCGCAGCAAGCCTTGCGGCCCCGTTGCTGATCTCCGTCCCTGAGGCCAGCATTTCCTCCGTGGACGCCGCCGTTTCCTCCATTCCTGCCGCAATCTGTTCAGATCCGACATTGATGCTTTGACCTTGAGTGTTCAGTTCCTGGGCTGAAGCCAATAACTCTGCTCCGACTATCTTTAGCTCCTCGGCAGTTGTCCCAACCTTTTCCAAGAGGCGGCTCATATTACTGTCGATATCATCATAGGCCCGGGCTAAGTCGCCAATTTCGTCTTTCCTTCTCACTAAGTTCTTCTGTTGATCTGTTGAAAAATCACCTTGGGCAAATAATTTGGCTTGCTCAACCGCAGCTAAAATCGGTCTGCTGATAATTCTGCCGATAAGCAAGCTGAATAACAAGGCCAGCACGAAACCGCAAGCAGTCAGGATCGTAATAATCAGTCTAGCTTCGGCAAAGTCCTCTTCCGAAGCACGCTGAAGCTCTTCGTTATGCTCTAAGGAAAAACCAATCAATCTTTTGATTAGTTCTTCGACCTTAGCTTGCTGCATGGTGGCTTGCTGATTAAAGTCTCCGGCTAAGGCATAGTTTTTTAGTTCAACTGTGGTAATCGCCTTTTCTCTCAAATCGTGGTATACGGCAACCTCACTTTTAAATTCCCCTAACAGGCCTTTTTCTTCCTCAGTTAAGTTAAGCATTTGATACTGCTGAATCAGTAGGTCATTATCAGCTATCGACTGCTCAATAACCTCTCTGGAATCACTGAGCGCTGTGTAGTCTTCGGAAACCTGGCTCTTCCAGATTACGTTGGCCATCTCCGCAGCACCTTTTGCGAAGTTCTTATTCAAGTCTTCCAAGATCAGAATAGGGCGGATACCTTCCTGGGTAACTCTTTTGATGTTATCGTTGACTTTAACTAGGTTTAACACCCCGGTAAGCCCAACGGACAGGATTAATAGGGCCATCAGTAAAAAACATATAAAAAGTTTTTTGCTAGTTTTTAAATTTATAAACCATCCCATTTCTACTAATCCCACTTTCTCTAGCAATTTAGAACAGATCCTTTTTTGGGGCCTTTTTTTAAGGTAGTATCAAAAAACCAACCCTGCTTGTCTTTCCTTCCCATCAGGGAATTTTGAGAATGAGAATGAGAATGGATTTTCGTAAAAACCCATTCTCATAAATAATTGAGTCAATATTTAGCGTGACTGTGAGCTACTAAGGGCTACTGCCGAACGCCAATCGATTCAAACAGTTTAGTATAGTGTTCAACTTGTTCATTGATTGAATTGTTATAGTCAGTCGTATTCAGATAGCTGATATTGGCGTGAATTTCCTTCATCTTGGCAATAAATTCTGGATCTTTAGACATTTCAGCGATGATTGCATCCCATTTCTTGACGATGGAATCAGGGGTGTTTTTGGGTAAACTTATTCCTCCATACCAAGTAACATCAATATCTATGCCAAGCTCTTGACAAGTAGGTACATCGGGGAATAGTGGGCTTCTCTCTTTGGAGGCGACAGCCAGAACTCTTAATTTGCCACCTGTTGCCAATGGATAAGTTTCTTGTACAGACTGGTCACCTAAAATCGCATGGCCTCCGGCAATCATGGTAATTCCCTCACTGCCGCTCTTCACCAGAATCGGTTGGGTTTTCGTGTAATCAACACCAATGGCGTTACACAATTCAGCAGCTGTAAGTGCATTCATGCTCGTCTTACTTAAACTGGTATGAGTTAATTTTTCTGGGTTTTGCTTAATCCACTCGACAAGCTCTTTCATGTCTTTATAAGGTGAATCAGCTGCTACAGAAAAACACATGGGATTTTCCACAAATTTAGAGACAAAAATGCGATCCTCAAGTTTAATCGGCGGATTGGTCATTCCGGCAACCATCAATACGGAAGAAGCGATATTATCCGCCATTACAGTATATCCGTCGGGTTTACCTTGCAATAAACCATATTGCAAGCCGGTGACGTTACCTGCACCTGGTTTGTTTACTACCAGAACAGGCTGATTCCATTTTTTGCTGGCATAATCGGCAACAGCACGAGCGGTTAGATCTGTGAGACCACCAGGACCAGCAGGAACTACTAATTCTATTTGTCTGGTCGGATAGGGATCTTCCTGCTTGGCTGTTTCTGTTGGCTTTTGGGCTGGTTGTGAGGAACACCCGACAACTGTCAAAGCCAAGATTAAGACGCTAATGAGACAAACAATACTCTTTTTCATTTAAAAGCCTCCCATTTATTCATTTATTCCTGTGCATACCCAGAGTTAACTATGCTGTCGCGGGTCCGCCGCCTAAGTTTAACGGAAATAATTACAAAGACAACGGTCATAATGATAAGAGCTAAGGAGATAGGGCGTTGAACGAAAATAAAAGGGTTTTTAAACGCCATATCAAACGACTGGATAAGTGACCTCTCTAACACCGGACCAAGGATATAACAAATTATTAAGGGAACTACTGGCCATTTATATTTGTTTAGGAAGTATCCTAGTACCCCGAATAACAGAGCGACTAGAACATCAAGCATATTGTTACGGATCGTATAGGTTCCAACAATAGATATCAGTAAGATAATCGGTGCTAATATTCCATAGGGTATTTGTGTTAACTTAGCCCAAAGGCCAACCAGAGGGAGATTGAGAACCAAACACATAACATTCCCGATAAACATACTGGCGATTACGGCCCAGACGAAATTACCATTCTGTTCGAATAGCATCGGTCCGGGAGTAAGACCGTAAATCATCAGCCCCCCTAGAAGAACAGCCAAAGGCGGTGAGGCGGGAATACCCAGCGCAAACAAGGGAATAAAACCTGCCGAACTTGTGGCATTATTAGCTGACTCAGGGGCAGCTACACCTTCTATAGCTCCCTTACCAAAGCGTTCCGGGGTTTTGGAACATTTCTTTTCTAAATCGTAGGCCAGAAAGGTTGTTACAGCCGGGGAGCACCCGGGCAATAAGCCCATGATGAACCCTAAACCACTGCCACGAAGTATCGCCATAGCACTTTGGCGCAAATCTTTAAGACTTGGGAAAACCGAACCGATATTACCCATCGAGATGGCAACCTTTTTCTCTTCAATCCCATTGAGCACTTCACTTATGGCAAACAAACCGATGACTATGCTGATGACATCCAGACCGCCCCATAATGTTGTACTGCCAAAGGTTAAACGCGGCATATTAGTTATTGTTCCCATTCCGATCAAGGAAAGAAGGTAGCCAAAAAAGCTCATTGCTAACGCTTTACTTATGGACGCTCCCCCTAAACTTATGACTACAGTTAAAGCTAAGAGCATCAGCGCAAAATACTCCGGCGGCCCGAACTTGAGCGCTTGATCAGCAAAAAGAGGAGCGAAAAAGGTCAAAGCTACTATCCCCAGTATCCCGGCAAAAAACGAGCCAATCGCTGCGATCCCCAGCGCCGGCCCTCCCCGGCCCTGTTGAGCCATGGGATAACCATCAAGACAGGTAGGCACAGAGGCAACTTCCCCTGGAATGTTTAGCAAGATTGCCGTCGAGGAGCCACCGTACATAGCCCCATAGTAGATTCCTGCCAGCATAATAATCGCCTGCGTAGGTGGTAAGACGGCAGTCAGCGGTAACAAAATAGCAATTGCCGATGCCGGTCCTAAGCCCGGTAATACGCCGACCATCGTGCCAATGAAAGCACCGAGGGCGGCCATCAGGATATTAGTCGGTTCAAGAGCCAATGAGAATCCGTTGAGCAACATTTGTAATGCTTCCATTTTAATTACCTGCCATTAAAAAATATTGATTCTAGGTTGTGGAAATGGGGTCTTCAACCATAGCACGAATATTCCGTAAAATATAACGATAAGTATCAGCGCATACACAAAACTACGCAGCCACCCATAATCACCGACCGTCCGGAACAAGCCCATACCGACAAGAAATGTACTGGCTGGATAGCCTATGACCTGCAATAATGCCCAATAAGTAAACAGTAGTCCCATAACTGAAAGTATCTTTTTGCGCAACTCACCGCTTGGGAACTCTGCTTTTTCTTCTTCCTTGGGCTTGAGCATAAAGACAAACAGCAAGCCGAGAATTATCAGAGCCAACCCTAGAAATCCGATAAATGTTTCATCCCCGATAATGGAACCTTTGTCATGCATAGGATATAATCTTATCGCCTCAAAAACAGCCAAGCCACCAATAATCATGAGAAAAGAACCGGCTATCCGATCTGCCAGCAAAGTTTTCACTACTTCTCACCTCCTTTACAAGGTGCTGGGAAAAGTTCAGCTACAGCTTTACCAAAAAGTTGTGTGTGCATAAAACTTACCTCCTTTGCTTTCGGAATTAGTCCGATAATTGGATCTAAACTGCAGCCATATCACCTTCCCATAGTTCTAATGAACTATTAATCTGATTTTCTTTTTGTACATGTACATACTATTGCAAAAAGCATGCCAGAGATTCCCTTGAGTCCACAAGCGAACAATTATTTGTGTTCAACCCCATTAGTTTACCATTAGTTATTCGTCCGGTGTAAAAGATTTCACATAAACCATATATCTTATTTCCCCATTTATCCTTTAAATGAATTATACTATAGTTATCCTGTGATGATAATTAACGATTAAAGATCATTGATAAGTTATGACTATCAATTAAATGAGGTGATTTAGTGGAAATGCGCCAGCTTCGCTATTTTGACTCTGTAGTTAAGTATGGAACAATGCGAGAAGCAGCCGCCAGGCTTTTTATAAGTGAACCTTCAATAAGCCAACAAATTCATGAATTGCAAAAAGAGATTGGATTACCATTATTTGAGAAGCAAGGAAGAAAAGTCGCCTTAACCGAGCAAGGCAAGCAACTTTTACCATTAGTCCAATCCATACTCGAAGCATATACTGAGCTAGAAGTCGGTATTTCGGAAATACTTAATCCCGGATCTGGACTGATAAAACTTGGTGTTATTCCGATTACGAGGCTTGACTTTGTTCCAAAAAAGCTGACAGAATTCGTGAAAATTTATCCTGATATTTGTGTTGAACTTATTGAAAGCGGAACATTGGAAATTATCGAGAGACTTCTTAATGATACCATGGATGTGGCTTTAATCGCGGCAAATAGCAGGATAAAAACACTCATGGAATTATCGGGTATTAAGTACCATGCATTATTCAATGCTAGTTCTGTGGCGATTGCATCATATAATCATCCTTTGGCAAAATATGATAAAATTTCTTTCAGTCAACTATTCAATGAAAGAATAATTTTACGTCGTCAAGGGATTTATCGCGAAGAAATTGATAGCTTTTTAGGAGATCTCGTAAAGAATGATGGGATCTATTCTACCGACACCTATGAAACCTCTATCAAATTAGTAGAATCAAATCTAGGAATTGCCATAATGCCTGAAACCTTTATTAGTGCATCTGGGTTAAGGGAAAGCTCTAAAATCAAAATAATTCCGTTGGACGATTTCCAAGTCTCCTTAGATATATGCTTTATTCACAAAAAGCGAAATTACTACCCGCTGTATCTTACAAATTTCATGCGGATATTTACGGATATCAACGATTGATCTTGGACCAATCGCCTGAAGGATGTAGTAAAGCCCCCAGATTCTGGGGGCTTTACTTTTGCACTTTAGGCACTGGCTGGATCATATAGTCCTAGAACGTCATCTATCTATGTAAACGAGATGGCTGAGTAAGGACAATATCGCTATCGCGAACTGCTGAATGGGGAATCCTTTAATGGGTTAGCGCTCAACGACGACGGCTATACCCTGCCCACCACCGATACAAAGGGTGGCCAGACCGAATTTGTCGTTTCTTTTCTTCATTTCGTGCAGCAACGTAACAAGGATACGGGTTCCGCTTGCCCCGATTGGATGCCCCAACGCTATGGCGCCTCCGTTGACATTCACTTTTGATTTAGGAAAACCCAGCTCCTTGGCCACGGCTAGGGTTTGTGCGGCAAAGGCTTCATTGGCCTCAATCAAATCAAGCTGCTCCAGCGCAATGTCTGCCCTCTTCAAGGCCTTTTTTACGGCAGTGACCGGCCCGACACCCATAATAGCCGGGTCCACTCCTGCCATCGCATAGCCTCTTATAGTCGCCAGATAAGGAAGTCCCAATGAGTCCGCCTTTTCTTTAAGCATTAGTACACAAGCCGCCGCGGCATCATTGATGCCGGAGGAATTGCCGGCAGTAACCGTACCGTCTGCTTTAAAGGCGGGTTTTAATTTCCCCAAAGTCTCCACCGTGGTACCACCACGAGGATATTCATCAATATCGAAAATAACCGGTTCACCTTTTCTCTGGGGAATCACCACCGGGATGATTTCCTCTCGAAAGCTTCCCCTATCAATAGCCGCTACGGCATTTTTCTGGCTCCTGGCCGCAAACTCATCCTGCTCAGCGCGGCTGATCCCGAATTCTTCAGCCACATTTTCGGCTGTGATACCCATATGATAATCGTTGAGAGCACACCACAGACCATCCTTAAGCAAGCTGTCTACCACAGTTCCGTTGCCCATGCGTTGGCCCCATCTAGCCTGATCCAAGACAAAGGGGGCATCTGACATGCTTTCCATTCCTCCCGCCACAACGATCTCGGCATCACCTGCCATTATGGCCTGGGCGGCTAAAACTATCGACTTTAGGCCAGAACCGCAAACTACATTGATGGTTTGCGCTGTCGTTTCCACAGGTAATCCCGCTTTTAAGGAAGCTTGCCGGGCAGGATTCTGACCAAGTCCGGCTTGCAGAACATTGCCCATGATAACTTCATCCACTTGCTCTCCCTGAATACCCGCTCTATGCACCGCTTCCTTAATCACCAGAGCTCCTAGATTAACAGCCCCATACCCTTTTAGTGCGCCTCCGAATGAACCAATGGGAGTACGAACCGCACTGACGATCACAACTTCTTGCATATCTCTTCCTCCTCATCGTTGTTCTACCGATGCCTGCCGATTAAGCCTTTGCCTTATCTATACATAAAGCCGCCTGCTACTAGAAGCTCCTCACCTGTGACCCAGGAAGCCTCTTCACTGCACAAATAGGCGATAACATCAGCGACTTCCGAAGGTTTCCCCATTCTCTTAAAGGCGGTTTTGCCGACAAAGTCCTCAAGCATATTCTCCGGCACAGCCCGCATCATCTCTGTATCAACCACACCGGGGCGTACACAGTTCACATTGATGTTATATCTTCCCCCTTCTCTGGCCAGACTCTTGGTCATTCCGATAATTCCGGCCTTGGTAAAAGAATAATTAGCCTGCCCGGCCTCGCCACTAGAATTCGTGGAGGATAGATTACAAATCTTTCCGTATTTCTTCTCTCTCATAATCATCCAAGCTACTTGGGTACAATTGAATAACCCCTTGCCATTAACGGCAATCACATCATCCCATTGTTTTTCCGTCATTTTATGAAAGATGGCATCCCGGGTTACTCCGGCATTATTAACGAGGATATCTACCGTACCAAGCTTGGCAACAATCTCGCCAAAAACCGTTTCCACCTCGGAGCGATTAACGATATTACACCCTAGGCCAATCACCTTAGCACCGCTGGGATCAAGTTCCATGGCCAATTGTTGAGCTCCGGACCCATTGATATCGATTATCGCTACCTTTGCCCCATCGGCGTAAAACTTTCTCACAATAGCCGCGCCGATACCTTGAGCTCCACCGGTAATTACGGCAACTCTTCCCGCAAACTTTGTCATGAATAAACACCTTCCTCTTCGTACATTTTCCGTTTTGAGATCCTATCTTTTTGGAATTATGGATTATAATACAAGCAAAATGCGTGCCAAGTTATGAAAAGTGACTGTGCCTCATAGTTTTTTAACTCTTTAGGTAAAAGCATCTAAAATATGTCGTAGAATCACAATATGGTGTATTGCAAAGCTTCAATATGTAGCATTTTTGCAACTATGCTATTTAACCCCAATAATTAAGGGCTGCTTAAAAACGTTATTTCTAAGCAACCCTTTGGTCCCCCTTTTTAAAAGCGGCTAACAGCCTTAGCCATCAGTCTTTTCTCTTATAAAGTCCAACCTTTTTGAGGCCCTCTAGCTTGGTATTATGCTCTTTTTCTAAGAACGCATCATATTCGTCACCAGTTAAATAAAACTCAGCATTTAACGAAGTATTGACAAATTCTTTCCAAGTTGGGTCTTCTAATATTTTGGCGAATGCTTTATTCAGCTTCTCCTTAACATCTTGCGGCAATCCCTTCGGTGCCGAAACTCCTGTAACTAAATGGTTAAAATCATTAATACCGTATTCCTTAAACAAGGGAACATCAGGATATACCGGATGCCTTTCATCAGCATCAAGGGCAAGTACCCGTACGTCCCCTGATTCAATAAGACCAGGTGAAGCAGTCATAACATTCATCATCGTATCGATATGACCACCGAGCAGCTGTTGGGTAGATTCTACAGCACCTTTACTTGCTTTAACAACATTGACCGTTAGACCGAGATCTCTATGCATCGAATCGATTGTTGTCAACCATGGGCTTGTTGCCGAACCTAAACCAACCGAAACTTTACCAGGATTTTCTTGAGCAGCTTTAATAAAGTCATCCATAGTTTTAAATGGAGAATCCCTTCTTACCATCAGTGCGGGATCAGAGGCTATGAAACTACAGAGATTATCAAAATCTTGATAGGTAATATCCGAGGTCCCCATTCCATAATTCATAGGCATGATACTTTGTTGACTAAATATAGTATAGCCATCAGGTTTTTCACCTTTAACCTTCGTATACATTATGTTTTGGCCGCCACCCTCAACATTAATTACGGTAACGGGTTGGCCAAGTTCTTTTTCTAATAAAACCGCTAGTTTTCTTGCACTGGTGTCAATTGAAGTTCCAGCCATAACCCCAACATACCAATTGATCGGTTTTTCTGGATAGCTTGATACTACCGCTCCTTCTTTGGGATCAGTTCCTCCTTTGGAAGTCGCCCCATTACTACATCCCGCAAGAGTTACAGATACCATAATTAGCAATGTAGCTACACATAGGTAAAACATTTTTCCTTTTTTCATTGTTTTTCCCATCCTTTCGACCTCATTTCTCATTCACAAAAAGAGCAAGGAATCAGTGATAAACATCATTATCTGAAAATACTTCACCTCCTTTTCCACGTACTCTAAGCAAATTGTCTCGATCGGTCTTTTTTATCTCTTTCAAGGCTGAGGGAAGTTTTTCACAAAGCCGTGTCAATTCTTCCCTTCCTAAATTTTTTAACAGCTTTGATTAGTAATGGCAAAATAATCACTAGACCGGTTATCGTAAAGATAGCGCCTGACAAAGGCCGTGTTACAAAAATATCCAAACTCCCTTGCGAGATCATTAGCGCTCCGATGAAGGATGATTCTAACATGGGTCCGAGTACCAAAGCCAAAAGAAGAGGCGCAATTGGAAAATCAAGTTTATTAAAAATATAGCCTGCTACACCGGCCACAATCATAACTATAATCTCCGTAGTAGAATTGTTAACTGCAAAAGCTCCAACGATACACAAGAGGACAATGATTGGCATTAGTAAATTAGCCGGTACCCTGAGAAGGCGGGTAAGAAGATTAATCAGAGGCAAATTAAGGACCAACAGTATACAGTTACCAATATACATAGAGGCGATGACACCCCAGAATATATCCGGATTATCCCTGATCAAGAGAGGACCAGGAACCACGTCATGAACCAGCATAGCCGCCAATAATAAAACAGTACCTGGCGCAAAAGGTATCCCTAGTGATAATAAAGGTACAAAAGCACCTACAGCTGCGGCGTTATTAGCTGATTCCGGCCCTGCTACCCCCTCAGGCGCTCCTTTACCAAACTCTTCAGGGTGTTTACTGATTTTCTTTTCTAAAATATAAGAGGAAAAAGTAGAAATTACAGCCGCTGGTCCCGGTATCAAGCCGACAAAGAAACCTAATATTGACGCCCTAAGTGTCGGGCCTACAGAACGCTTTGCTTCAGTACGAGTAGGTAGTAAATCCTTCATTTTTACTTTTTCAACATCGACTTTTTGGGTTATTTTTTCTTCTGCCAAATGAAGCATCTCTGCTATTCCGTATAAGCCCATCGCCAAGGCAATAAAATCCATGCCGCTTTGTAATTGAACAATTCCAAATGTGAAACGACTATACCCACTCATTTGATCTATACCAACAGTCCCAATTAATAAACCTAATCCCACCATAATCATCGATTTAATAAATCCTTGTTCACTTAACTGTGATAACATGACTAACCCAAATACAGCTATGGCAAAGTATTCGGCCGGCCCAAATTTCACAGCCGCTCCCGCCAAGTGAGGCGCCAGAAGACTCAGTAATATTAAACCTATTGTTCCTGCAACAAAGGAGCCAACGGCTGAAATAGCCAGGGCTGCCCCGCCACGTCCCTTAAGAGCCATCTGATGACCATCGATAACAGTAACTACTGAGCTTGATTCTCCTGGAATTTTAAGCAAGATTGAGGTAGTTGAGCCGCCATACATAGAACCATAATAAATACCGGCAAACATAATTAGAGCAGTGTCTACCGGTAAGCTATAGGTCGCTCCTAAGAGTAACGCCATAGCGCCGACCGGTCCTATTCCCGGAAGTACTCCAACTATTGTTCCTAAAAAACAACCGATAAAAGCAAAAGTGAGATTCATCGGAGTTAAGACACTTGCAAAGCCCTGTAACAATCCTTCCACAGCTATTCACCTCCCTTAACCTAATATTCCAGGTGGTAGATATACACCAAGCAATTCTGAAAACACCAAATAGATGATTAATGTTACGATCACTGACACAACAAGAGAAACCCCTCTGGATTTATACTGCATAACACGTAGAGCAACGAATGTAAGCGGGATGGCTGAAAGTATAAATCCCAATTTATTTAAAACAAGGCAAAATACGCAAAGAGCTACGATAATAATTATTGGCTTCTTAGGGTCGGTAGTTTCCTCATCCACCTTCTTTTCATGACCTTGTTTTTTCGGTAAAAAATCTATAACAATTTGCAAAAGGCAAAAACCGATTAAGGCAGAAACAAATATTAACGGTAGCAGTCCCGAATCAGGCGCACGTAACGAGCCTAAGGGAAGTTTTAATGCTTCATATAAATATATTAAGCCAATTATTACTATCCCTATGGAACCCTTGACATTTTTCGTTAACGTTTTCATATGAACTCTCCTTATGTCTTCTGCCATCACAAAAGCTGCCCCTCCCATTACAGGTGGCATTATCTGCCCTCCGGTTGAGGCTGCTGCTTTAACTGCACCGGCGAAGTGTGGTTTTGGGATCTGTGCTATAGGGCGGCACAGATCCCGGCTTTTGGTTTTAGTCAGCTATAATTTGATATACAGGGGCACCCTCGCATTGAGCAGGCACCCTCACCCCAGTAATTGCTGCAATAGTGGGAGCGACATCTGCCTGTCTAATCACACGTTTCGTAACACAGTTTTCTTTGATGCCGGGGCCCGCAGCTACGAAGATCGGCGAAACGGAAGTATCGGCATATCCCCATTGGGTCGAAAGTGAGTCAGCGTGAATTTTATTAAAGCCTTCTTCCGTGAAATAAACGATATCGCCGCATTCTTCCCCACCCATGCCAAAGTGCACCGCGTCTTTATTGCGTACTGCTACGGAAATAGCTCGGCGGCCGCTATGGGGGTCGCGATAGTTATATAAATCAGAAATAATCTGGGTTTCCAGTTCATACTTGTCAGCTGGTTCAACAATACCATGAGGGTTTCTTCCCTTGAGATTGATATAGATATGATCACCGCGGATGGCGATGGCTCTGGTTTGGGACCAGTCGATTTCTTTGGTAGCGTTGCCGTTTTCGTCTTTAACCATGACAGTATACCCTAAATCAGCCATTACGGGAACATTCACGCCGTGAATCTCACCGAGGATCACACCATGATATTCTTGAGTCAGCAAACCATGGTCGGAGGTAATGATAATAGTCCAGCCTTGATCAAGGAAAGGTAGAAACTTGCTTAGATAGCGGTCTGTTTGGCAGTAAGCTTCTTCCTGGAATTGCTGGTAAGCAAGCTCATTATTGTCCTTCCATTCTTCCTGGTTACAAGCGTAATGCCAGAAATAATGTCCTACTCCGTCCAAGTTATGCAGATGGGAGAATATAATATCGTACTTATTATTCTTCATAAAATAGGTCAGACACTTAGCCTGCCAATTGCAGTAATTTTCCCAAGAGGGGAGCATGGTTTCTCGCACCAGTATTTCGTTGGAACCATTGACCCGGAAATTCACCGGAACATTGCCAATGTTTTCGACTACGTCCTTATATAAGCTTTTCGGATGAAAGTAATCATCTCGACCAACCTGAGAAGCATTGTTGATAATGATATTGAATTTCGAACCGTCCTCGTCAAGATCCAGCAACTGATAATTGCGGTTGCAGAGGACGTCATGACCCTGATCATTTTTGACGGTGTCGCTGACATCAAAGCGGATCTCTCCTTTTTTCAGGGTCAGATAGGGATCACTAACCTTTTTGGATTTATAGAACTGAATCGTATCATAGATCCCTTGTTCATTGGGCAGGATTAAGGCCTGGCGTCGTTCTAAACCGTTAGATACAAAGAAAGTGAATTCTTTGGCCTGGGCCGGTGCCTGTGCCCAGCCTTCGGCAGGTTTAATCGCTGCTTTGATGGTATCGCAGATCATATTGCCCAGGGCTTCAATTTCGCACTCGTCTTGCTCGGTAATGCTGAATTGAAAGCCTTTGGCATTATTACCAGCAGCGATGACTTTACGAAATACGGATGTCTCCGCCTGCGCTCCTTCTTCCATTAAGTCGGCAGCATTGTCAATAATACAGCCTTGGCCCGGGGCCACATGAGAGGTATTAGGCAAGTATTGGCTGGAGGTGATTTTCTCTGAGCCGGTGATCACTTTCAAGAGATCTAAAAAAGGGATGCCGTTATTGATACCTGAAGGCTGGGTGCCGTCAACAACATGAAGGTTAGGACTATCAGAAGTCGGGGGCCAAGATGATCCTGGCCAGTGCCAGACTAAGGTCTTCTTTCCGGCTTCTTCAGCAAAGACGTTCCACAAAGGTTCTGCTTTTGATTTGCGGGAATCCAAATTATAGTACATTGTGTCTATATTCACAGAATCGGATGCAAAAAAACAGGTTATGCCATGGGTTCCGGGATTAGCGCCTGTGGCCAAGGTTGTCCAAAGTGGAGGTGTCACTGTTGGCATTGCTCCTAGGAGTACTAGGTCTTCTCTGGCAGACCCTTTGAGTGTGAATTGTTTCAAGGCAGGCATTTTCCCTTGTTCCATAAACTTCTTGGCTAGTCTAGGGTCAAAGCCATCGACGCCGAGGACAATTACTTTCTCTGTTAATACTTTTGGTTTCATAATAAACCTCCTTAGCTTATGAATATATATTTCGATTTGTCCCACTAATGAAACTATATACCACAGCTTTTTTGGTGTGTAGCCATGAATTAGTTGTGAAAATTGGTTTGGTTATATTTAAATTGTTATAACCATTACATTCTGATAGAATAAGCTTATAAGGCGCAGAGATGCTCTACTTGTCGTAATTGGAGGTTCTTATATGAGAATTGAATACTTGCGATATTTCATCGAAGTTGCTCGCTGTCAGTCGATCAACAAAGCTAGTAAAAACCTTCACCTTACCCAAGCAAATTTGAGCAAGATGATGGCAGCCACTGAACGGTATTTTAATACCGAGCTATTGAAAAGGACTAATCGTGGAGTTACGCTCACAGAACATGGAAAACAAGTATTGGCATGGGCTCAAAACGTGATGAATGATCAAAAGAAGATGTTCCGAATTTTTGCCGATGACAATAAGACACGTCCCGAAAGGCAAGGCAATTTAACCATTCTTTGTCCGGCAAATATCGCCGGGGATAGCAATTCTAATGTAATTAGTAAATTTACCAGCGAATATCCTAATATTAAGATCAGTTATCAAGAAATGGGCATGCCGGAAATTATCAATCAAATCTATAAAAATCAGGACTATGTGGGAATTGTCATGTTGATTGATGATTTATATAATGATTTAATAACCGATGAACTGTGCTACTTCCCGATGAGAAATCTCAAATTCGTGGTGTATTCTCATAAGGAT
The DNA here is from genome assembly GCF_038181555.1 of Desulfitobacterium sp. THU1. Classification (NCBI taxonomy): domain Bacteria; kingdom Bacillati; phylum Bacillota; class Clostridia; order Eubacteriales; family Desulfitobacteriaceae; genus Desulfitobacterium; species Desulfitobacterium sp. THU1. Next base: position 148,036 of record NZ_JBBWUA010000002.1, read on the forward strand.
AGTCGATTTGCCAAGCAATGCTTTAAAAGCATTTCTCTTAAAGCGTTAAGCAAGGAACAGTTGATCGTCTATAAACCTACCAACCTGTCTCCCTCACCTTTTGAAGACCTATTTACCAAGTATGGCTTAGACAACATTAAGTTCGCTGTTAGCAACTTATTTACTTTTTATGATATTTTACAGAAGGGCCAGCACATCACCTTAGGCGCCGCCAGACATGCTAAGTTTTTTCCGAAGGTTTTAGAAGGCTTGGTTACGACCCCCATTCGGGATAAAATCAACTGCCAGATTGGCATATTGATCCACAGAGACAATAAAGACAACCCTATGATTCAGCAATTTATTGAGTTTTATAAAGACTCTAGGTAGTGCGTAAGGAAATGCATAAATAAGCGGTATCGCAGACTACAGGCAAGTAGTCATGTGATACCGCTTATTGTAGTTTTAGCTAGATTTTACATTGGCCTTAATTCCTGATCCCGCAGATTAACGACCTGAATCTTTCTGTAGATAGCGGAGCGGTCAATGCGCAAGATCCTCGCAGCTTCACTTACACAGCCATTACACTGATGCAAGATATTTTTGATATATTCCTGTTCAATCTGATCCATGATTTTTTTTAAGGGAGCTTTTGACTTTACGGTGATACTAAAGTTCTCACTCTGGTCACGGCTATCGTTAGCTCCAGTCGCAGCAGCTGCTGGAGTATGCTGTGCTAAACTATTTATTTCCTCAACTTGATAGTCAATCACCTTATCCCTGGTTGTGATCGCCAACCGCTCAATTAAATTGCGTAGTTCGCGCACATTTCCCGGCCAGCTATAATTCAGAAATCCTTGCAGGGTTTCCGCAGCGAACACCTTATCCAGCCCATACTTTTTGTTTAACTTCTCCAAGAAGATATTGCTCATCGCCATAATATCCTCGGGACGTTCACGCAGAGGAGTCAAATGAAGAGGAACGACATTAATCCGATAATAGAGATCTTCCCGGAAGGTTTTATGCTCTACCATCATCTTCAAATCACGATTGGTGGCACAAATTAAGCGGAAATTTACTTTTCTTTCCGTAGTTCCCCCTATTCTTCTCACTTCGCCATCCTCTAGAACTCGTAACAATTTGGACTGAAGGAGCAACGGCATCTCACCGATCTCATCGAGAAAGATGGTACCCTTATCGGCTAGCTCAAATAGCCCCGCTTTGCCCTTGGCATCCGCACCTGTAAACGAGCCCTTTTCATAGCCAAATAATTCAGCTTCCATTAAGCTTTCCGGAATCGCCGAACAATTTACCGTGATAAAAGCTTCTTTTGAGCGTCGACTAATACTATAGAGATATTTTGCCAGTACTTCTTTACCTGTACCGGATTCACCGGATAGGAGAACAGAAGTATCAGTGAGGCCGATGGAATTCGCCTCTAGCAGCAAATTTTTCATGGCCTGACTCTCAGCAACCAAATGTGCTTTTCCCAATCCCTGTTCTCTTAAGTACTGAACTTCATCTTTATAACGTTGAACGAGTTCTCGTTCTTTGTCCAGGGTTTGAGCTAATTTGACAAGTGTATCTTGGTCACGGCTATTGCTGATCACCATTGTAATATGACCCTGGTCATCAAACAAGGGTCGGCTGGTGCACATCAGATTTCGGCTGTCCCAGGTTTTAATCAATCCGGTCACGGTCATCTTTTTCTCGATGGCTTCTAGAGCAATTGATTTATCCCAATACCCGTCTTCAACCAGTTCTCTAATATTTTTACCCGCCATTTTGGACATTGGCAAATTCAAAAGCCGTTCTGCTGTGGGATTAGCCATTAAGATATTACCGGAAGCATCGGTAACAAAGATCGAATCATAGGAATTGTCCATGACTTCTTCAAGGGAATAGGGGTCATTTTGGAGAGAACTATTTGTCTCGATCATTTTTTCACCTTCTTTATTCTTAAAAGCGTTTTTAGACAAAAACTATTAAGCAAAGATAATTATAGGTTATTATTCACCATTGGACAACACTTTAAAACCCCAGCACGTTGCAATATTTATATATATAGTAAAAGCACAACAATAAATGTTGTGCTTTTACTATATATGCTAATTCTGCGATAACGGTCTCTAGTTGAACACAACTTCCTCCCAAGGAAGATTATATCCCCTCTAACGGTTAGTCCTGTGTACAAACCGCAGTTTGTAAGTGTCTAAATCGAGGTTTTTACTGCAAACAGATTTTTTGGCATGATATTTGCTTTGAAAGTATAGAGAAGTCAAAAATCTTGTTCTTGAAAGGAGCGTCTTCCCAATGGATTGGAGAGAAACGTACAAGAGCCGCTTGACAACCGCTGATGAAGCAGTAAAAGTTGTAAAATCAGGCGATTCTGTTATACCCGGCCATGCAGCAAGCGAATCGGAGCTGCTTGTCAATGCTCTCGTGAAACGTTACCACGAATTAGAGAATGTCACCATTATTCAAGGGGTGGCCCTTGGCAGTTCGCCTTACTGCAAACCTGAAATGGAAGGTCATTTTATTTTGAAATCCATGTTCCTCGGTGCCAATACCAGAAAATCAGTGTGGGATAACCGTGGAACTTTTTTCACACTGATGTTCCATGAGTTCCCACGGGCTTTTCGCGAAGGTCACTTAGGCTCTGATGTCTTTATTACTATGGTTAGCCCTCCGGATGAGCATGGGTACTGTAGTCTGGGCATGTCGGTGGATCACTCCAAGGAACTGGTAAATTGCGCTAAGACAGTCATTGCTGAGGTTAATCCCAATGTTCCTCGAACCTATGGCGATACCCTCGTCCATGTCAATGATCTCGATTATATTGTTGAAAACGATGGACCAATTCTCGAACTTACCCGTTTTGCCGCTATGGATGACGTTACACAAGCCATCGGCCGCCACGTTGCATCGCTGATTAAAGACGGCGATACACTCCAAATGGGCGCCGGAACGATTCCCGATGCCATTCTTTATTACCTCAAGGACAAGAAAGATCTCGGCATTCACACAGAAATGTTCTCCGATGGTCTGATTGAACTGATTGAAGCCGGAATCGTGAATGGCTCTAAGAAAACCATCAATCCCGGAAAAATTGTGGTTGCCTTTGCCCAAGGAACAAAGAAAGTCTATGAATACATCCACAACAATCCCCTGTTTGAGTTTCGCACGGTAGATTATGTTAATAATCCGTGCATCATCGCCCAACACGATAATATGGTCGCCATCAATTCTGCTTTAGAAATTGACTTAGGCGGTCAAGTTTGTGCTGAAGCCATCGGTACTAAGCAGTACAGTGGCATCGGCGGACAGTTAGATTTTATACGCGGAGCGGGGGCGGCCAAGAATGGCCGAGCGATTATCGTTCTTCAGTCCTCCGCTAAAAACGGAACAATCTCCCGGATTTCCTGTCAGTTAAAACCCGGAACTCCTATAACGACAACGCGTAATGATGTTCGTTGGGTTGTTACAGAGTATGGCGCTGTCAATCTATACTGCAAATCAGAAAGTGAAAGAGCTGCGGCGCTAATCAGCATCGCCCATCCCAATTTCCGCGAACAGCTTAAAGAGGAATATCGGGCCGTATACGGTCGCGCTATATAAAATCAGGAGGTGAATCAATATGAGCTTTATAAAAAGTAAGGACGATATCGTTTGTGTCAGCGCCGTGCGGACTCCTTTCGGCAAATTCGGAGGCTCACTGAAGAATATTGATGTGTACGAATTGGGAGCCATTGCCATGAGAAATGCCATGGCTAAAATCAACCTGGATCCGGCGCTTATCGATGAAGTATGGTGGGGCAATGGCGATACCAGCAGCACCAAAGATCCCTTCACACCCGTCGTCGCCCGTCAGACCATGCTGAAGGCCGGCATCTCACCCGAGACTCCGTCCATTGCCTTCGACCAAGCCTGCACCTCAGCCCTCAGTACCGTTAAATACGGAGCTCGGAGCATCAAACTCGGGGAAGCCAAAATTGTCATGACCGGGGGTTCAACCAGTTTCAGCACGATCCCCTTTTTACTCCGCGACATTCGCTGGGAAGGCAAGAAGCACTCTTCCTTCATGGTTGAAGATCCGATTATCCCCCTGGGCTATAAGGATTACGCCCCTGTCGCTGTCGATTCCGGCAACGTCGCCCTGGAGTACGGGGTATCCCGGGAAGAACAGGACGAACTAGCTCTGGCCAGCCACCATAAATACGACAAAGCCTGGAAGCGTGAATTCTTCAAAAATGAAATGCAGCCTCTCGAAATCACCCAAAAAGATCGTAAAGGAAAGGTAGTTTCCTCAAAAGTTTTAGATATTGATGAGCAATTCCGGTCCGATATTAGTATCGAGAATCTCGCCAAATTAAAGCCTATTTTCGACAACCCGACTTGTACAGCCGGTAATGCCCCAGGTATGAATGACGGGGCTACCGCTCAAATCATTACCACCAGAGAAAATGCCGAACAATTGGGGTTGCCTATTCTCTATACCCTAGTCGGGATCTCGGCCATCGCCTTGCAGCCAAGGATTATGCCTGTTTCCCCTGCTTTCGCCATTAAAAAATGTCTGGATGAAGCCAACCTAACCATGAATGACATTCAAGTAATTGAAATCAATGAAGCCTTTGCTTGTGTCCCGTTGGTTTCCTTGAAACTCTTAGCTAATGAGCGCTTCTTAAAAAGTGACTATCAGGCGATGGTCAAAGAGGCCTCAACCCAGCCCATCTTGGATCATGATCCTACCCGCTATCAAGAGCTTAAGGAAAAGCTTAATCCCAATGGGAGCGCAATTGCTGTTGGTCATCCCAACACCGCAAGTGGAGCACGTATTATGATGACGGCTGCCTATCATCTCAAAGAAACCGGCGGCGGGTATGCAGCTTGTGCGATTTGCGGCGGTCTGACACAGGGTGCGGGTGCTATTATTTGGGTCGAGTAAGCACTAGATAAAACTTGCCTCGGCCAAGCTATACTCTCCGACGACTCTTGTCTCATCTCCTCCTAAATATGAAACGAAAGCAACGTATAAACCTCACAATGGTTAATACGTTGCTTTTTTGATCGCACTCTCTGAATGCACAAAAAAAGAAGCCTCACGGCTTCTCTCTCGTTGTGATTACTCACCCATCGAAACTACTTCCTTAGCTTTATAAAAGCCGCAGCTTGGGCAAATATGATGTGGTAATGTAGGTTTATGACATTGGGGGCATTCAATGTGGTTTGGAGCTGTTAACTTCCACATTGCCCGACGTTTACGAACTCTAGATTTGGATTGGCGATGTTGACCAACACCCATGGATTACACCCCCTTTTAACTTTCGAATAATTAATCTTCACGAGGCCAGCTGGCTAATGCTGCAAGTCGGGGATCCACCTGATCTTGATCACAGTCACAAGATTGAAGATTGTGGTTCACACCGCAAACAGGGCACAGCCCCTTACACTCAGAAGAACAGATAAACCTCATCGGTAAGGCCAACACGATTTGCTCAAGAATGCGCTCACTGAGTTCGACCTCATCCTTATCGAAAACCAGTACAGTCTCCTCTTGCTCTGATCTTGCTTGGGGTGCATATACCCACTCATCTTCATAGTCCTGATGAATCATATAATGAAAAGGTTCCAGGCAACGACCACATTGAGCATTAACCTCAGCATCAATCGTACCTTGGACAAGCAAAGAATCCCCCGTATTGTTCACCTGAAGTTGAACGTGCACAGGAGCGACAAACGTAATCCCCTCAAGCTCTGATTCAAAAGCAGAAAAATCCTCTTTTAAATCAAAGTGAGCAGTTCCATTTTCATCACGGCGAACTTGAGCGACATTAATTATCACAATGACCACTCCAATACACAACCATTATTATAGTTGGCTCGATTTTCTTTGTCAAGGAAAACTCCTTAACCCTTACTTACAATATCTAAAGTATCTAAAGCAATCATCAATTCTTCGTTGGTAGGAATAACGAGCACTCGACAGGTTGCCTCAGGCATGGAGATGTCGAGCTCTTGACCGCGGGTTTTATTCTTTTCCGGATCAAGGGTTGCACCAAGGTAATCCAAGCCATCCACAACCGTTGCCCGCATTTCGGCTGAGTTTTCGCCTAGGCCAGCTGTAAAGATGATAGCATCTGCACCGTCTAATACTGCTGCATAGGATCCAATATATTTTTTTACATCATGAGCAAAAACTTGTAAGGCTAAGCCGGCACGGTAATTTCCTTGATCACGAGCTTGCTCAATATCCCGAAAATCACTGCTCACTCCAGAAAGTCCTAAGACTCCGCTCTTCTTATTAAGGAACTCATTCACTTCATCAGAGGATAGATTTTCCTTCTGTTGAATGAACGATACGATTGAAGGGTCTAAGTCACCGGAGCGAGTCCCCATCATAAGTCCTTCCAAGGGAGTAAAGCCCATGGAGGTTTCGATGGATTTTCCATCTTTAATAGCAGTGAGGGAAGAGCCATTGCCCAAATGGCAGCTAATCAGCTTCAAGCCTTCGATAGGGCGACCCAAGAGTTCCGCAGCGCGTTGGCTTACATATTTATGAGACGTTCCATGGAAACCATATTTTCTGATTTTATATTTTTCATAAAGTTCATAGGGCAAGCCGTAGAGATAGGCATGGGGAGGCATGGTTTGATGAAAGGCTGTATCAAAAACTGCGACTTGAGGTACACCGGGCATAAGTTTTTGACACGCTTCAATGCCTGCGATATTAGGAGGATTATGAAGAGGCGCTAATTCAATGCACTCCTCAATGGCCTGCATAACTTCATCATCAATTAGCACGGAGCTGGCGAATTTCTCACCGCCATGGACCACACGATGACCCACAGCACCGATTTCATCTAGGCTTTTTAGTACCCCATATTCAGGATTTACTAAAGCGTCTAATACTAATTGTATGGCTACCGTATGATTGGGAATTTCCGCAGTGATAATTTCCTTTTCGCCAGAAGCCGGGCGATGAGTTAAGACTGCCCCGGGAAGTCCAATCCGTTCAACTAAACCTTTGGCGATAGGAGTCTTGGTATCCATATCAAGCAATTGATACTTCAGCGAGGAACTCCCACAGTTAATCACAAGAACCTTCACAATAAATTACCCCCTAATTTTCTTTTCCACCCATTTTTCTTCTTTTCTTTTTTCTCTCTTTTCTTGCTTCTTCAATAAGAATGCAAAAGATGCTCTCTTATCATTTTGCCCAGAATGAGACATTCTCTTACCTCTTTTGAAGATATCTATAAGGAAATAACACAAATACGTGTGAATTTTTCTCTCTCTTCACACGATAAAGGATACTTACTTCAGTGGAGCTTCACTTCCTCTGAAGCTTAGTAGACTTGCAAAGCAAGCTAGTTTTCTATGTCGCTGCATGGAAAACACTTTTTAAGTTTAACACAAATCATCGACATTTCAAGTCTTAACCAAAAATGCGAATAATGTCGGAAAGTTTAGACTTCGCTGCAGTCCTCCCCAAAGCAATGGCTTCTACAGCCTGATCAAATTGTAAGACACCAATATGTCCTACCTCAGGTTGAACAAGCAAATCAGCGTGATCCTTTTGAGTCCGAAAGACTTCTTCTTCCAGTATCTCTAACGATTGCATCATCACATCCATAGCCGTGTTGAGCTTGGCTGATAATCCTTTTTTCACATCCACTGCTAAAATTCTTTCCGCGCCCAATCCCTTTGCTACCATGATAGGCAGACGATTTTTAACCGCCCCATCCACGAGGGTACGACCTTGATAACAATAGGGCTTAAATACGCCGGGTATGGAAACGCTAGCTCGAACTGCGTGGGCCACGCTACCTTCTCTAAAAACAACCCTTTCCCCTGTTTCAATATCCGTTGCCACAATAGCTAAGGGTGTACGTAGTTCAGCAAAGGTTAAATCCTTAGTGAGAAGTCGCATAGCTTCTAAGAACTTCTCTCCTTTGACAAAGCCGTCTCTGGAAACGGAAAAATCAATGAGCCGTTTGCTAAATCCTTGGTAGGTAATCAAGCGTTCCAAGCGATAAAGGTCAACCCCCGCCGCCCAGAGTGCACCAAAAACAGCTCCGATGCTGCAGCCCACGATACAATCGACCTCGACCTGTTCTTCTTCGAGCACCTGCAAAAAACCCAGATGAGCCAGACCCCGCGCTCCGCCTGATCCCAGAACCAATCCTCTTTTCATGATTCGCCCTCCTGACCACCAAAACTCTTCTAGCCAGCACTCTTTCTCCATATATATTTATGTGGAAGGACGGGTGAGATATGGCAGCTATCTTTCGCATTATCCCATTTTTTCTCTTAGGTATAGTCATGTTTTATTTTCCCCAAGAGGTTGTTCGAGCGGCTGCGGACGGCCTTTCCCTATGGTGGCGCTATGTACTACCGGCGCTTTTGCCATTTTTCATCCTTTCGGAGCTCTTACTTGCCTCAGGCTTTGTTCACTTTATGGGAGTATTAGTAGAGCCCTTAATGCGCCCTATCTTCCGTCTCCCGGGTCAAGCTTCCTTTGTGGTGGCCATGAGCTATACCTCAGGCATCCCGATTGGTGCTGTACTGACCACCAGGCTACGCGAAAAAAAGCTTCTTACCCGCGTAGAAGGAGAACGACTCTTAGCCTTCACCTGCAATCCCAGCCCAGGATTCATGTTCGGGGCGGTCGCTTCCAGCATGTTGTTAAGGCCTGAGCTTGGCATCGTCCTTGTCGGGTCCGTTTATCTAGGGAATCTCCTTGTCGGAATCCTTTTCCGTTTTTATCGGTCTAGTGAGTCTATAAATTATCCTCCTTCCTCGCCTTCTCTACGTAAAGCCTTCCAAGAGCTACAGGATGCTCAGAGACAAGACCCGCGGCCATTTGCCCAACAGCTTGGCGATGCCGTTCGACAGGGTATCAATACCCTTCTCTTGGTAGGTGGCTTCATCGTCTTTTTCTCTGTATTGGTCAATTTGTTGGAATCTATTCATGTCACCCAGATCCTAGGCAGTCTTTTATCTCGACTCACAGGTGGGTTGATTACGATTCAAGCCGTCTCTACCCTAATGACCGCTTTCCTTGAAACAACCTTAGGCTGTCGGTCGGTCATTGACACCTTTTCCAGCCTTCATCTCCAGATTGGATTCCTAGCCGCAGCCTTAGGCTGGGGGGGGCTTTCCTCCTTTGCCCAAGTTGCCAGCTTCACCAGTACCACAGATTTGCGCCTACTTCCCTTTGTGGTGGGGAGGGGACTTCACATGATATTCGCCCTAGTTCTCAGCCAAATTATTCTAAGCCTTATGAAATTCCCCGTCTTCGCTCTCCAGCTCAAGCCTGGCCCATTTAGTCTTATGGAAACCTGGCGCCTGAGTTCATGGTTCTTCTGTGCTACCATGCTTATTTTCTTAGGACTAAGCTTTTGGATGCGAGCTTTCTTCTCCCGCAAATAACTACCGATCGTATCACGAAAAGCGAAGTATAGCAAAGCACAAAAGTGAAGTATAGGACTTGTAATTAAAATCACAATACAATGTGCTACTAAGGGGTACCCGGAGGTATCCCCTATTCTTTCGGCTCGCTTGTTTGTCCATTGTTAAAGCCTCTAGGACTCCACTTGCTGCGTGTTTCCTTTATCGCTTGACTTTTCTCGCTGATCTCGTTTGGCTAAATTCCGCAGATCTTCTCGATTGCGGCGTACAGACTGCAAGGTTTCTGCAACACTTTGCTCTACTTGGAGCAACATCTCATCTGTGTACTGGATCGCTCCCAATTTTACCTCTTTAGCATAAGCCTGGGCTTGGCGGGCAATATCTTCTGCATAACCCTGCGCTTGCTTCACGACCTCGCTCTCTTCAGCCATTTTTTCGATGTAGCTTTTGCCCCGCTCGACCAAACGTCCGGCTTCTGCTTGCGCTTCATCCATAATCTTTTGTCGTTCTGCCAGCACCCATTTAGCATTTTGGAGCTCCTCGGGAAGCGCTGTTCTCACCCGATCGAGTAAGTCAAAAATCACATTATCATCCACTAAAACTTTCCCTGTCATGGGGATCTTGGTTCCACGATCCACAATCTCTTCTAATTCATCGAGTAGTGCTAATACTTCATTTTCCAAGAGGATCCTCTCCAATCTTTTAATCCATTCTTTGCAGATACCAAATCTTTGTATCTCCGTATTCTCCCGTTTTCCTAATCTCAAAGGGAGCTACATTCCCAAGGCTTTCATCCTTCGCTGTTTCGACAATAATGACTCCGGAATATGTAAGTCGGCATGGATTGAGCAAGTGCTTTAAGGACTTTTCGGCAAGGCCCAAATGATAGGGCGGGTCAATAAATATAAGGTCAAAAATCTCTTCTTGATGCCGCGCCAGAAAGTCAAAGGCATCCATCTCCATAAGCTTGGCATTCTGCACACCCAAATGTTCAATATTCTCTTGAATCACCTGTTGAGCGATTCGATTCTTTTCAGTAAGTATTGCTTCTTTCGCCCCTCGCGACAAGGCTTCAAGAGCTAAATTCCCTGTACCTGAGAACATATCCAATACTCTGGCCTCAGGAACTTTTTCTCGTAGTACATTAAAAATGGCTCCTTTAATCTTATCCGCGGTAGGACGAGTGTTTATCCCTGGTACAGCTTTTAGACGCTGTCCGCGATAATCCCCAGCAATAATTCGCATCAAATTTCACGACCTTTGAGTGGGCTAGTGCTGATGCCATCTATTTTACTTCAGCAAATCTCTATTTTATATCAGCATAAGTATAACACAATCTTCAAAATTCTTCCCTAAATTTCTTGAATAAAAGTTTTTTTGCAGAGAATACTAAAATTGGTCATCGAAAATTTCTCATCGAGACCTTCCCCCATCCAGTTCTTCCTTTCGTTTTTCACTTGGTCACTGGTCGCGAGGGCCAGTGATTTTTTTTGACGCATCTAAAGCTGGTATATTAAGGAGGTCTAATCCCTTGAAAAAAGCAGATCTTTTGCGCGCCTTTAATGTGAATATTGATCTGGCAGTTGAAGCCCATGAATTATTAAGAGGAGATGCCAATACTGAAATCCCCGGGGTGAGTATGGAGGTAGAGAACCTCGATCATGCCACGGTGACCACGATTAAGATCTTAAATGAGCAAGGTGTCCAGGAAATGGGGCGCCCTCAAGGAACCTATATCACCATCGATGTCCCAGAAGTACATGATAATAATTATTTGACCCATCAAGATATCACCAAGACTCTCTCCGATGAGCTGACTGGATTGATGAGCTTATCCGAAGACGCCAGTATTCTCCTTGTCGGATTGGGCAACTGGAATGCGACTCCTGATGCTCTTGGTCCTCAGGTCATTGATAAAAGCTTAGTGACACGCCACCTGTTCAACTATACTCCCGTTGAGCTGCAGGGTAAGCTGCGTAAAGTCAGTGCCATCGCCCCCGGTGTATTAGGAATAACCGGTATCGAAACTGCAGAAATCATCCGCGGCATTGCTGAGCATGTTAAGCCGGATCTCGTCATAGCTATCGATGCCTTAGCTGCCGGCTCTCTAGAACGCATCGGCACAAGCATTCAAATCTCCGACACAGGAATCTCACCGGGATCTGGAGTGGGGAATCGACGCACCGGAATCACCGAAGAAACACTGGGTTGCCGAGTGATCGCCATCGGTCTTCCCACAGTTATGAATGCCGCTATTATTGCCAACAACTGTCTTGAATCCTTATTGGATGAGTTAAAAACCAGCCCAGCCCTCTTTCGTCTCTACAAGGAATTCAGCCCCAAAGTCTTTGAAGAGATTTTAGAAAAGGCCTTGTATCCTTATCATAACAATCTTATGGTCACTCCTAAGGAGGTCGACTCCCTTATTCAGACCACCGCGCGTATTATCGCTGGAGCTTTAGGCATGAGTCTTCATCCCGGCATTAGTGCCGAAGAATATCAGATGTATATGCAATAACAATTTCTAAGCGGACCCAAAAGAGAGGGCGTGTATGATGAAGATCACACATGCCCTCTCTAAAAAATTACACAAATTGAATATGAAGATGAGGTCCCGAGCTATTTCCGGAATTACCACTATAACCAATCAGATCGCCGCATTTGACAGCCTTATACGCGATAACAACATTATTTTCTGTATAATTCGTACCCGATGAGGAAGGATAACAATTCTCAATATAACTTGGTGTGGAATAACCGTTCAGACTGGACAGATGACCATATTGAATATACGAAGCTGTTCTGCCATCCGCTGTTTGCCATCCAGAGTCAGGTGTTAATCTTATTCCTCGGCCAAGGCTAAGGTACGAATCGGGGCTGGTTTGGGACCTTTTCCCCCAAATATATGCGAATTTGAAAGTCCCATCACACATCGCATACACCGGGGTTCCTCTGGATACTCTAAAGTCCGCATGATTCCTTCCTGTAAAATTCAGGGAAGGGTTAATAGGATCCTTCATGATTTTTGAGGTAGCGAGCCTTTTTGTTTCGATATATGCCCGCTTTTTTTGAGTGCCGGAGATATTATACTCGATGAAGGAAAAATTACCACTTACTTCATTAAAGACAATTACCGACTCCGCACCTACCGAACCAGCCGCTTGATACCCCGTTCCCGGACCAGTATAGGTAATTGCAGCACTTGCTGTTTTGGCAGTGCCCGACAGAGTCCTTGAGATAACGCTGCCACTAATGCTGGATAACTTACTGGTTTGGATATACATTCTTTTCTTTGTCGCTGTGGTACCAATGAAGTACTCAATGTAGTACCAAGCGCCTTCCTGCCATACAATGATGACAGTCTCGTTCGGACCTACAAAACTTCCTTCGGATGGATACAAGCTAGTGCTTGGGCCAAAGTAAACCCGACTAGCGCTTACCGCTATACCTGTTGCCATTTTCATGATCCCCTTACTAAATATGATCTCAAAACATCCTTAAATTGCAGTTGTCTTGTATCGTGGATAAATATCCTATAGGGTAATATTGGGTTTATTATTATATGACGAAAAGGTTTAAGAGGTGTTGTTAAATATCTTTCTATCATCATGAAATAAAGAAGCAGAGGTCGCTTGATGAATTAGTATCACAACAACCCCTGCTTAATTTCCCGCCCCTCTTCCGCTAAAGCTAAAAAGAGACATCCTAGGTTTATGTCAAATTTGGCACCAGTGCCAAATTTGACATGCACAACTCGTCCAGGAAGCTTGCTTTTTTTACAAATCTTATGGCAAACGTACATCGCTGCTATAGCGATTAATTACTTTTGCTACAAAAAGAGCGGCTTTTGATCTCTTTTTTCACATATTCTAAGTATTGGAGAGTAGAGTATACATATATCTATTTCCTTGCACTTAAAATCATTAACTGTGGCTCAAGCCCAGTTATTACTCGTTTTTCACAATCTTTAACAAAACCGATTTAAACCTAAATAAATATCTTTCGGCCTACCCCTGCATCATTCAGATTATGTAAGCTAGTCACACATTTTCACTAAATATATCCATTATGAATTTCTTTACCTGCTTCAAATCAACACTTTCATGTTACTGTTTATCTAACCCCGTAAAAATAAGGTATCCTAAAAGAATACTCACATATGATGCTGAATATTTTGCAACATCCCATATGAAACCGCTAAGCAACAATTGTATCTTTGGGTAGTATGCTACAATCAACAGCAAGGGGATAAATAACCAAGGCACTCTAGATCTATTAATTCTCCAAGTTCCAGTTTTCTTTCTCTCTTCAATTATGTGATCTAACCCTAAAATTAAACCGAAGATTAACCCAATAATTTGATGCCTATAATAATAAATAAAATCCGTAACAACATTGTAACCGAAATTCATTACGTAGCTTTCGAAAAAATATTTGTTGAATAACCCAACAAAGGTAATAAAACAGATAAACGCAATATTCATAATAACCAAACCATTATTATTTGAACTTCTCATATTTCCTCCACGATGAAGCAAGTCTCATGATAAGACTTGCTTCATATAAATAAGCCATTACTTAAAAATTGGGACCACTAATATTCGTGGCAAATTCAATTTTTCTTACTCAGTTTTAAGCAATCCTTAATTAAGCTCAAATAAATATTCTCGTCCAGTTCCTACATCGTTAAGGTGGTATAAGCCAATCATATACAATCCATTACTATTAATATTCCCATTTTGAATTTCTTTACCTCCTGTAACATAAACTTGTTCAAGATTTGAATATAACATATCCTTGCTTAGATGTGATTTAATTGCTAGCACGAAACTAGCCGCGGTATTCTCAAGAAAGATATTTCCTAACCCATATTCTTGTATTGTGTCTAGTGCTTTTTCTATGGGAATGCTGTCGGATAGCGATATATCAAATGTACCATCGTATGAAATACCATAATGTCCGTCAATCCCATCAACAATTACTATTTTTTTACTACCATTCTCGTCCACAATGATCTCCCATATAATAGTTGCTATTGTGCCATCTGCATTGGTAATTATATTTAAACTTTTTAGCCTCAATTCAATAATTTCTTCACCTATAAATTCTCTAATTTTTTTAACCTCATAGCCAAGATTCAAGCCATCAGCCCTAATTGCATTTTTAATATTTGCGGAGCAACCATTTAAGAAAAGTACAATCAAAACTGCAATGAAAATATCTTTACTTAAACTTTTCATTCTCTTTCCCCCCTGTTAAAAAATTGAGACGGTAACTTTGAGCTTTAGAGTAAAAGAACTCTGTTTGTAGTATTTTCAAACAGAGTTCTATATAAATATTTTACATAAAATTAAAAATCAGGTATATGATCAGATGGGTTTTTCGCCAAAGACATAAAAATATCAGCATTATAACTCCAATCCAAATACATAGTATAATCAATATCTAAGTAACTGCCGGTGTTAGTTGCTACAACTCCTGGTTGAGAAGAATAAGATGAGGTTCGTGTATTACCAGTAAAATATTCATACCATTGCCCATAGGTAGGAGTGCTAGATTGATGAGTAATCTGAACCCCCGCTGACGCAAAGGTCCAGCTTGCAGATATTGCGCTTGGATATGATAAACTTACAGATGCAGTTGAAGATGATGATGTACTATTTGGTGATGCCTGATTTATTTCTTCATCACTATTACGCTTTGCTATTCTAAATGTCATGTCATCTGTTACGGCATAATAGCTATATGAAGAATCGCCATTTTGATTCAATCTTCTCCCAGGGACTGTCAAGATGTACGAATGAATAGCCCATGCAGTTTTTGTATTATTATTAACACGAACAGGAGTATAATCTCGTGTGATTGTTACGTTGCCGTAGGGAGCATCATAATAAGTGTTTGATAAATTCCATGGTGTAGGAGTACCTGCGAGTGCGGCAAAACTTTCTGTAGAAGAATTTTGAACTGGCTGCTTTGTATGATCTTCTACTAGATCTTGCAGTAGAACTTCTTTAAGCTCACTTTCGTTTTTGCTAATATCTTTTTCTTCCTTGCTATAAAGGCTGTGAATAACTCTTACTCCATCAGAGCGATTATAAATACCTAGGCCAATTTGTTTCCAACCAATCTCATTTTCTTTAGTTTTAGCATAATCTATTCCAAGTTCATCATAAACATTTTCAGCAGACAATGTTCCTTCTCCATTGTAAATAAGAATATATCCTTGCTGTTGGAACTGTTTGTTTAACAGCTCCTCCATATTTCCTAATTCCTTTTCGTTTACTATTATAGCATCAACTGATTTTTGTTCGACCAATTTTAAGGCTTGAGTAGAATCCGAAATGCTATACTTTAGTCCAAAGTCTGACTTTTCAAAGTATTTTAGCTCCTTTTCATCATCTGATACTTTTAATACATTAATTATTTCCGAAGTAGCCAAAGTAGGCTGAGTTTGAGCCTGAACTGCGGAACCCAATAAAAGCACACTCACTAGTGTCATAACAATTGTCATTGTAGCTTTTTTTCTCAACAATATTAACATTACGAATTACTCCCTTTCTATTCAAAAACTAATAACATAATAGTTATGAAACATTGCTTTCAAGGAAAAATGATATACCTCTGTGCCAGGACGAAGCCTACCAAAAAAGCCCATCCCAAGCCCAACTGTCCAGTATGCTCGAGCTCATAGCGCTACTGAATAATTAGAGTTTTTCTCGTTATTTTCCAAAACCTTACTATGCCATCTCCTTTGTATATATTTAGCTTTGATCCTTGGATATTCTCGTGTTGCAAATGCTAATGCTAACATGTGATTTTCTCTTTGGTTAAAAAATATTTATCAGCATATCCCCCCTTTAAAAACCTAAAAAACAGCCTTTTTCCATCCTTTCATAATTAAAAGACAACTGTAGTTATTTTTTGCAACACTTTTCGGGAGGAAATCAAACGTTAATAAAAATTAATTTAAAGATGATTCCTATGGGCACCGTAAATTATGGCTTGACTCATAAATTATAAGAAGCCATGTGGAAGGTTGTTCTTGATCGTGACTATTCTGAGCTTCTAACCATCAATGAAACGGTAAAATTCGGTTTTAAACTATCTGCTAATCCAGGCTTACCCGCTGGTTATGTTTTATGTCAAAGGATTATCTTGGATCAATAAATCACTATAAAAGGGCCCATTATTTTTAGTAATGGACCTTTTATATTTAACGCAAGATTGCCTAAGACGATGTGCAAATTTGATCCGAAGAGTTTCCAGTATTGTTACGGCTTATTATTAATATGTTATCGCAGACGAGTAAATTGATTGGGTTTCCATTAAATTGCTGTATGCGTCATATACTTTAGCCGTAACACATATCCGATAAGTTCCCCTAGTAACATAATAATCATTTTCGGT
The DNA here is from genome assembly GCF_038181555.1 of Desulfitobacterium sp. THU1. Lineage (NCBI taxonomy): Bacteria > Bacillati > Bacillota > Clostridia > Eubacteriales > Desulfitobacteriaceae > Desulfitobacterium > Desulfitobacterium sp. THU1. The sequence continues at coordinate 164,833 of NZ_JBBWUA010000002.1, forward strand.
TCCAACTAAATTACCTCCAGATCCGGATATGCTCCAGCTCTTGATTGTACTCCAATTGCTCCCTGAATACCTTTGTAATTCAATATTTACGTATATTGTATGTGTACTATTGTAAGTAGAGGCACCTCCATAAGAAGTCGATTTTCCTGATGAGTTAATTTTAAAGCTTGGAATTATACTGGAGATATACGTGAATTGAGGAGTTACAACATTTTGTTCTTCCGGAATTTTTGTCTGAGCCGCGTAAACCGGCACAACCGAGAAAGCAGTCACAAACACAATGAGAAACATACAGACTATTCTTTTCATAACAACAAAAACCTCCTTGATCTCTTCTCATAAATAGAGACAACCAAGGAAGCTTTTTGCAACATATTTTTTATTCTTTCTCCAATTCTTTATTCTACAAACCTTACGTTTTGAGCTATCTTTATTGTTATATCTTCACTAGTTTGGGACTGAATCAAAAACATGCGTCCATCCATTTCCCAAATAAGTGTAACTAAAGAATTCTTAACAATGATGTTCCCTTGATGTCCGTTGATATCGATTGACTCAAAGTTATCAACATTCTCTGTATCTAACGCAGGTGCGCTATCCTCACTTAATTCCGTATAGGATATGATTGAGTTCTGCTGATTGGTAAACGTAATTGTTTTGACAAGACTGCTGCTGGAAATGTTCTTGACTTCATACCCTTCAGGTATATAAGTTGGTACATAGGCCTTGGTCCAGTCGACAACCGGAGCTCCTTCACTCGCGCTGTTATTACTTTCCTTTATCTGAAAAGATGTATGATCCTGTTGAATATTTATAAAAAAGTTTAGCACTCTAGCTCTTAAGGCCTGCACACTTGCTACTGTGCTAAACAACAGAGCAATTACAATCAACATAGCTATAGCTACTCTATTTAAAACCCTTGAAACGCGCCTCTTTCTTAAGGGGGTATTAGCTTTTTTATAATAATTATCTAATTCTAGCGTAAATTTACCGAATGCTTCCCGGGAAGGCAAATATTCCGGATCGTTTTTTAGGCGTTCCATTTCTTCTAAATAACCCTTTCCTTCTTTATCAGCAGCTTCATCCAAAATCAACCTGAACAAGCTGTCTTCGTAATCCTCATAAAGCTTTTTTCGGTTTTGTTCCGGTCTGTTATCTGCCATCCAGGTTCACCTCCTTTGCGATTAGCTGCCTAGCCTTACGTCGACTTCTTGTTAAATACTGCCTTACACTGGCGGGTGCTATCCCTAAAATTTTGCCAAGCTGTTCATTATCCATTTCTAATATGTATTTAAAATACAATATATCTTTCTCTTTTTCGGATAGCTTTGATATGGCTCTGCTCATCTCTTCTATCTGTTCCTCAAGAATAATGCCATCCTCAACTACCTTATAGTCAGAAATACCCTCCGCTATATCTTCCTCCTCTCCATAAAATAAATATTTGTTCTCTACATCTCTATGCCTTATAAAGTTAATCGCTACGCTTCTAGCAGTACAGACAATATAGGTGGCTAATTTGCAACTCTCTAAAGTACGAATTAAAGAGATCTTTTCAATTAGTTTAATAAAAGTGTCGTTGACTAGATCTTCTATATTTCCATTATCATGAGTTATCTTAAAAATGCTCTTGCGTACGAGGCCATAATAGTCCTGATACAAGTTTAATATATAATTCTTTTCGTGATCATCCTTTATTGTAATAAATAAAGTCAGTACCATAAATTCACTCCCCTCAAAACAATGATACCATACATTTCTTTAAATAGTCATTTATGGTTATTTGGTGACGTAATATTTTTACCTAAAAATAGGAATTCCGTTTAAGCCGTACACCAAGAATCAGTCTTTAGACTGATTTGGTAGAAAATCCGAACATCTTCAGCAGGTACGCAACAAAAGAGCGGGATAATCCCGCTCTCTTATTGCCAAAATATATTCAAATCTAGGTAGTAGGGGTCTTCTTATGCTTACGATTTGCGATGCCGATTTCCTGTGCGACTTCATACTTGAATTGCTCCATCGCAGCATTTAAAACGGGTTGATTCGTTTGTTTGGTATCTGCCATGCGTAAGCCCTCCTCTTTGTTTTGCAAATCTTTCGGCAGACCTACATCGCTGCTATAACGATTAATTGTTTTACTTCACTTCGCTTTTATTATCTTCTAAGACTGTCCTAATCATTCACGACAATTGATGGTGAAGTTGGAATTTAATGAAGGCCAACATTTTCTATAGAAAAAAATTGATCACATGCTTCCCACACTCTGGCATAGCGCTCAGGATGGGCGAGAACCTTTTGCGTAAACTGATAGGCTTGTTCCACCAGTCGACCATCCCTGGACAAATCCGCCAGACGCAATTCCATAAGACCATGTTGCCTTGTCCCTAATAGCTCACCTGCTCCCCGAAGCTTTAAGTCCTCCTCAGCTATTTTAAAACCATCCTGGGTCTCACAGAGAACATCCAGACGACGACTATTTTTCGTATCGGATAAGAGGAAACAAAAGGACTGTTCACTTCCCCTTCCCACTCGACCTCTGAGCTGATGCAGTTGAGCTAAACCAAATCGTTCTGCCCCTTCGATCACCATAACGGTAGCATTTGGCACGTCGACCCCTACCTCAATGACAGTAGTGGAAACGAGAATATGGACCTCCCCTCTCTGAAAGGCCTCCATAATCTCTTCCTTTTGCGCCCCTTTCATGCGACCATGAAGCAAACTTACCTGACGGTGGGGAAACCGTTCCTGCAAGGACTCAAAGCGTTCCGTAGCCGAAATCAAGTCCAAGCTTTCCGACTCCTCCACAAGAGGGCATACTACATAGACCTGCCTTCCCTTGTCCATCTGCTCATCCATGAACTTTTCCAAGCTCGTTCTGCCACGCTCCGTGAGTTTACGGGTGATGATTGGCTTACGACCGGCAGGCATTTCGTCAAGAACCGAAAGCTGGAGATCCCCATAAAGGGTTAAGGCCAGAGTACGGGGAATCGGAGTCGCTGTAAGGACTAGGACATGAGGGTTCTCCCCTTTAGTCTGGAGGGAAGTCCTTTGCTTAACACCAAAGCGATGTTGTTCGTCAGTTATGGCTAATCCCAAAGAATGAAATTGCACACTTTCTTGGATTAAGGCATGGGTTCCCACGATGACCTGTGCCTTACCGTAGGCGATTTCCGAGAGAATCTTATCTCGTTCGCTCTTCGTCTGACTACCTAAAAGACAAACAACATTTACCCCGAGGGGCTTAAAGGCCACCGCTAGGGATTGATAATGCTGCAAGGCCAAGATTTCAGTGGGAGCCATCATGGCACCCTGATACCCTGAGCCTACTGCCATCAGTAAAGCCGCCATAGCCACGGCTGTCTTTCCTGAACCTACATCCCCTTGGACCAAGCGCGCCATACCTTTCCTCTCGGCCATATCACGAAAGATCTCCTGAATTACCCGTTTTTGCGCAAGGGTTAGTTCAAAAGGAAGATGCTCATAGAAGCGTTTGACCAGATGTTCCCCGCCCTTCAGTTGAGGACTATCATCCTTTTGCACACCCGCTCTTAAACGAGCAACAGCTAATTGCAAAAAAAGCACTTCTTCAAAAACTAAGCGCTCTCGAGCTTGACCCAGACTATGAAAGGTTTGGGGGAAATGAATCTCTTGATAAGCTTGAGTACGAGAAAACCATCTGCCCTCCTCCTCAGCCGGTAGAAATTCAGGGAATAACTCTAAGGCCTGATTCATAACCCCCTCTATGATACCCCGTAGGACTTTTGAGGAAAGTCGAGCGGTTTCTGAATAAACCGGGATGATCTCAGCAAGTTTTACTGTCCCGGACTTTTGAATATCAGTGGCTTGAATCTCCGGAACCCGTTGCTGCCACCGTACCTTTCCCGTCACAATCACCGAGGTGCCCACGGGAAACTGCTTAAGAATAAAGGTTTGATTAAACCAAACCCCGTAGATTAAGCGCCCGTCTTGTTCGATGCTTAGCTTCACAATCTTAATCTTTCCTCGGGAGAGCTGGCTGGCAACGACTTTGCCGGCGATAGTCGCAACATCTCCATCCTTGAGCTCACCAATCCGTCGCAAACTCCTATCCTCATAGCGGCGAGGAAAATAAAAGAAAAGATCCCTTACATTATGTAAACCAAGCTGGGCAAGGAGCTTTGCACGCTCCGGTCCTACCCCCTTCAGATACTGTAAGGAGCGTGGGGGATTAGACTTTGCGGTTCTCTCCTTACCATGTGCGTCTGGGCTATGAGAGTCTACGCTATGTGAGCCCAGTCCATGTGAGTTTGCCTCATGTGTATCCGCACCACGGAAGCCTATGTCATGTGAATCTGCAGCCTCAGAGTTTAGTGATCGACTAATCCGTTTCGGTTGACCGGGATTCTTCTGGGGACCCAGGTTCAACTCAAAAAATTCTGTAAATTCACTAGGTTCACTACGTTCAGTAGGTTTTGCTGACTTTACTGGCACAGTTATCACTATTACATCTTGTTTTCGGTCTACTTGCGAGGATGATTCCGAGCCCTTTTGTTCTTCGACAAAACGGCGCAGATGGGCAAGCGCCTGGCGGCGTTGTAAAGGACTCCAATCCTTATAGCGATGGGTTATATCCTTAAGCACGCTAAAATCCCCATCATGCTCCAATTGCTCTAAACGGCTGAGAATACCCCTTAAAAACAAATGGAAGCCACCCACAACACCCGTATTGCAGCAGCCCTGCTTTTCTTCTGCCACCATGGCGCGTTGGAGATGATTCAAAACTATTTTGCCCTGGTTGCCGATCATAAGAAATCCGCCTGAATCCTTTGACCGGTGGGAGTAATAGCCAATCCCCCTTGAGCCGTTTCCCGAAGTGAGCAGGGCATACTTTTGCCGATCTCGTTCATGGCATCGATCACTTCGTCAAGAGGAATAGCACTTTCTATACCAGCCAAAGCCATCTCTGCTGCTGCAAGAGCAACCGTCGCAGCTGTAGCATTACGCTTGACACACGGCACCTCCACAAGGCCGGCCACTGGATCACACACCAACCCTAGGAAGGATTTCATAGCTATGGCGGCAGCATGAGCGCATGCAGCAGGACCTCCTCCCGCCAGCTCAACGGCTGCTGCGGCTGCCATCCCAGCGGCAGACCCTATCTCAGCTTGACATCCACCTTCAGCTCCCGAGACATTGGCCCGGTCGGCAATGATCATGCCGATCCCCGCGGCACAAAATAGGGCCATCACCACTTCTTCTTCAGAAGACTGGAGAGCCTCCTCGGCTGTCAGCAATACTGCCGGTAACACACCACAGGACCCTGCGGTGGGAGCGGCAACAATCTTTCCCATGCTGGCATTGACCTCAACTACAGCTAAGGCTCTGGCGATAGCACCATTCACTCGGTCCCCGATTAAGCTCCTCCCTGAGCTTCGCCATTGGTTTACTTTAAGAGCTTCGCCGCCCACCAATCCAGATAAAGATTTTCTTTCTCCGGTCAATCCGCTTTGGACAGCTTCCCTCATGACTTGAAGGCTTTGAGCCATACGACCGCTCAACTCATCCTGGTTTTTTTCTGCCTCCTCGGCTTGCTCGGTAAGGACGATTTCGCCGATCTTCTTCCCTTTTTGCTCGGCAAGGGATACATAATCCATAGTGGAACGCATGCACTTCCCTCCTTATTCTAAAGGTTCAATAGCCATGGCTTCGTTTACTGCCGGAAGCTTTTTAATCAAAGCTAAAGCAGCTGGGTCGATGGCCTGATCTGTCTCGATTACCATCAGAGCATGCGCACCTTTTTTCTCCCTGGAAACTCTCATTTGGGCAATATTGATTTGAGTCGAGGCAATCAAGGAGGTGACTTGGGCGACCACTCCCGGCAGATCATTTTGTAGAACGACTAAGGTATGATAATCACCCATGATTTCTACCCTAAACTCATTGATTCCTTGAATCTTAACTCGTCCACCACCGATGGAAGAGCCAATAACGACAACCTCGCGCCCTTCCCCGTCCTTCAGACTGATTTTTACCGTGTTGGGATGAACATCCCCCAGATCTTCTGACTTAAAGTGTATGGATAAGCCTTGCGCATCAGCAATGTCTTGGGCCTGCGGAATCCTCTCGTCGTCTGTACGCATCCCCAATAGCCCGGCAATTAAGGCAAGATTTGTACCGTGGCCTTTGCCTGTCTCCGCAAAGGAACCATGTAGCGCCAACACTGCTTCTAGCGGTTGAACTCCACATATTTTCCTAGCCATAGCACCTAACCGCACCGCCCCTGCAGTATGTGAACTGGAGGGCCCCACCATGACCGGTCCAATCAAATCAAAAACGGTACTCCGTCCCATAACGCTCTCTCCTTATTCTTCCGAATACTCCCCTAACTCTCTGTTCAATCAAATTTTATCTTTCGCTATCATTGTAAAAACCCCTCCGGATCGCTCCGGAGGGTATTTTTTGCAAATTCATTATCGCTAATTATTCTACCCCAAAAATATAATAATATAGGGGTTGGTGACCGGGGTACAGTTCTAGCTCAATATGGGGAGCCTCTGCTTCAATCCAAGCCCTCAGCTCTTCTGCTTGCTCTTCTGTAACATCCTCTCCGTAGAAAACCGTCACCAAATCATGGTCCTTCCACTTCATGGTGTCCAGGGTTTCCTTAGCAACCTGCAAAAGGTCTTTTCCTGTGACTTGAATGACATCCTCAATCAGTCCCAAGACATCACCTTCACTGATTTCCAGTTCTCCAAATTGAGAATCGCGAACTGCGTAGGTAACTTCTCCTGATTTAATGAGAGATAGTCCATCCTCCATATTCTTGGCATTTTCAGCACCATCGACTTGAGGATTATAATTCACTAAGGCTGAAATACCTTGGGGAATCGATTTTGTCGGGACAATATACACATTACGGTCGGTCACAAGTTCTTTAACTTGACGTGCGGCCATCACGATATTTCCGTTATTAGGAAGAATATAAACATTCTTGGCCGCTACCTTGCGCACCGCCTCGACGATGTTCTCAGTGCTGGGATTCATGGTTTGTCCGCCAAAAATAACCTCATCCACACCTAGGCTTCTAAAGACATCGGCAATACCTTCCCCCATAGCTACAGCAACAATACCATGTTCTTTCTCCTCCAAGGGTGTCTCCTCCAAAGACCCCTCTTCGAGCTCCTCATGCTTCTGAGCATGAGCCATGGCTTCATTTTGCTCCAGCATATTATGAATTGCTACTTGATGGAGTGATCCCCATTGGACAGCATAATCCAAAATCTTGCCTGGGTTTTTGACGTGGACATGGATTTTGACGACTTCTTCAGTTCCGACAACCAAGAGTGAATCACCACTTGCCGCCAAATCGCCACGGATTTTTTCCACGCGCAGATTCTGTCCTTTGACCAAGAATTCCGTACAATAAGGGAACTCCAAATTTTCAACAGCAGTAATACCCCGTGTCATTTGTGGTTCAGCTTGTAGTGTCGCGGGAACGATCTCTTCCTCAAATTCCTGACCTTCTAAAGCTGCAATCCAGCCGCTCAAGATAATTAGGAATCCTTGTCCCCCGGCATCGACAACTCCAGCTTGCTTTAAGACAGGAAGCATATCAGGAGTTTTATCAAGGGTCAGCTGGCCCCGAACATAAGCGTCCTTTAGTATCTGTAAAGGAGTGGCACCATGCTTGGCACTATTTTGAGCACCCTTAGCCACTTCACGGGCTACAGTGAGAATGGTCCCCTCCACAGGCTTCATCACAGCTTTATAGGCAGTATCTACCCCTACCTGCAGGGCTTGGGCAACCTGCTGACCACTTGCTTCCTTGTGGCCTTCTAAGCCTTTAGCTATACCCCGCAAAAGCTGAGATAAAATCACCCCTGAGTTTCCACGGGCACCCATTAAAGATCCCATGGAAACTGCTGTCGCAACTTCTGCAACAGAAGCTCCCGAAGTCTTCTCCGCATCCTTGACAGCTGATTGAATCGTGAAGTTCATATTCGTTCCGGTATCACCATCGGGTACTGGGAAGACATTCAAGGCATCCACATCATGCTTTTTGCGTTCCAAAGCTCTGGCACCGATGCGCATCATCTGTTTCCACTGCAGTCCAGTAATCATATTGACTGTATCTCCATCTGATTTCAAAATAATCCCCCTACTCTATCAGAACCAGGTTATTCCAGGACACGAACCCCCTGGACGTTGACATTGACTTGCGCAACCTTCAGGCCGGTTAGATTCTCGGTGGTATAGCGAACGCGTTCCATGACATTCGTAGCTACCTCGGAAATCTTGACACCATAACCAACTATAATATACAAGTCAATGACGACCTGCTGATCGTCGATAGATACAACAACTCCTCTGGCAAGATTTTCTCTGCCCAGAAGCTCGGAAAACTTATCAGTAGATTTCCGGGAGGCCATTCCCACTAGCCCGTAGCATTCGACCGCGGCCGCACCGGCGATGGTTGCTATTACCTCTTCTGAAATATCAATTTTCCCTAAATTATTATTAATCTCTTGACCCATATTCAAGGACCTCCTTTTCGGCTGTGTCCATATCGTCACTATTTTACCAAGTATTAATGAAATGTTCAATAAAAATCAACCTTTGCCGGAAAAGCTCAGGAAAAACCTTGCTTATCTCTCAGACATCTGATAGAATACATAAGTATCATTTCCGGTGTAAAGGAGGTAAGAGCATGGCTAATGTATGTGCTATTTGCGCAAAAGGGGTTGCTACAGGTATTCAGGTCAGCCACTCCCATATCCGGACAAAGCGGACTTGGAAACCTAACCTGCAAAAGGTTCACGCCCTCATCAATGGAACTCCAACTCGGATCAGTGTTTGCACCAGATGCTTACGGTCCGGCAAAGTCCAACGTGCAATGTAATTACAAACAACTCATAACATAGAGTGTAAGCTTGGCTGGTATTGACTTAAGTTGATATCAGCTTTAGTTTTTTATTTTATGAGCCCGAGGCTACTCGGGCTCTTTCTTTTGTATTATCATAACACAGACACAGTATTATTAAACTGATTTTCTCGGATTATTTGGCCTGTTGATAAAGCTCATGCAAATCCGCTTCGTCGAAGTTGTAATGCTCATTACAAAAATGACAGATCAATTCAGCATGCTGATCCTCGATTAAGTCTTCAAGACCTTCTTTGCCCACGCTGATCAAGGTCTCGCCCACTCGCTCTTTGGAGCAAGTACAGCGAAAATGCACTGGGCGTTTTTCCAAGACCCGGTATTCCATATCCCCCATTAAATTGCGCACCAGATCCTCCATGCTGTCACTGTCCGCAGCAATTTGACTGATCCCCGTGATCTGGGACAAACGGTTTTCCAGCATCTGAATGCTTTCTTCGGACGCACCTGGCAACAATTGGTACAACATCCCTGCCGCTCCGGCCACATGGTGATCCTTCTCGACAAGAACACCCAGTAGAGCAGCCGAGGGGATCTGTTCAGAGGTAAGAAGATAATGAACCAAATCATCGGCAATTTCCCCGCTGACAATGGGGACCATGCCTGTATAGTTCTCGCCATTGCTTAGGCTACGACTCACACAAAATTCTCCAGCTCCAACCGCACCGGCTACATCCAGCTTCCCTTTCTCATTTAAAGGAAGGTCGACCTGGGGCTCATGAACATACCCGCGCACCTCGCCACGGGCGTTGCCAACGGCGACGACACCGCCTAAGGGTCCGTCCCCAAGCAAGCGTAAAGTGATCGCCTCTTCCGCCTTCATGGAGCTCGCTAACAGCAGGGAGGCTCCCATGAGTCGTCCTAAGGCTGCTGTGGCCACTGGCGTCGTTTGATGGCGACTGGCAGCCTCTTCCACCGTATTCGTCATTCCGATCCCTACCCAGCGAATCTCACCATTACCTAATGTACCTAGCCATAATTCATCGGCATATTTATTGCTCATAGTTTTATCCAACCTCAATCTATTTTTATCTTTTGACTCAGCTAGCCTTCAACGAGGGTCGAATCCTCCTCGGAAGGAAGTCTAGTTCAATATCTGCTACCTTTGTCAGGACGCAAAATCAGAGCGTAAGATCACGACGGCCACCGTGCCTGACGAGACGTCGATCAGTGCCTCATCCCCTAAGAAGACATTGCTGATCCCTCGTGGAGAATCTTGATGTAAAACTTCTTGATGAAGGGGATAATAGAGGCCCTCAGTTCTCACCACAGCCTTTTCCGTCACCGGAATGATGGATAGCTTTTGACCTTTTAGCCCTGTCAGTTTCTTCTGGCTCGCCAAGAGCCAGAGTTCTTGATGAGGATCCTTCATGCGAATCCGCAACCCTCTTTTTAAAAAACGATGCATGATGGATAGGTTGCCCAATAGATGATCGATTCTTCCTCCGGTAGCTCCCAGCAGAAAAATCTCCTTGATTTCGTGGGGGCTACTCTCTCCTATTCCCTCTTCCTCTCTGATTTTAGCTGCATAGTCTAAGGCCAGCTCCAGATCTGTTTCATCCTTCTCACAGGGATAGCTTAGAATGCGGACACCCTGCTGACGACAGCTTTCTAGATACTCAGCTTTTATAGAGTCAAGGTCACCCACCACGGCATCGGGCAGATATCCCGACTCCATAATCCGATTAGCACCACCATCAGCAGCGATTAATCGGTCATAGGTCGACAACTCCCGCTTACCCCATATCTGATCCCATTCTCCGTTGGCAACCACGGCTATGTTCACTTGTGATCACCGAGATGCTTTTGGCAGACCGCCCGCAGCTCCTGGATAGCTTGAGCAGGATCCGGGCAAGCAAAAACAGCCGCTCCGGCTACAAGAATTGTGGCGCCCGCTTTGACAACTGCCGGGGCAATATCAGGATTGATTCCGCCGTCAACCTCTATTTCACAGGAGGATTGCATCTGATCCAAGTGGCGATGCAATACTTCTATCTTAGGAAGTACTGCCGGAATAAATTTCTGACCGCCAAAGCCCGGATTGACGCTCATGATCAAAACCATATCCAACTCATCCAAAATATACTTTATTCCATCTAAGGGGGTTGCCGGATTGAGCGATACCCCTGCCGTAAGTCCTAAACCCTTGATTTGCTGAATCGTCCGATGGATATGGGGTGTCGCTTCCAAATGAACAGTAATATGGTCTGCTCCAGCCTTGGCAAATTCATCAATATAACGCTCGGGGTTTTCAATCATTAGGTGGACATCAAAACGCAGTTTCGAATGAGGACGTAGAGCTTTGACGACAAGGGGACCAATGGTAATATTGGGAACAAAATGTCCGTCCATCACATCAATATGTAAGATATCGGCACCTGCTTTTTCCACTAGAGCCACTTGCTCCCCTAAGCGTGCAAAGTCTGCCGACAAAATCGAAGGGGCTATCTTGATCATCGTTAATATCTCCTCTCTGCTGCAATAACTTCCTCTAAAAACTGACCATAATGCTCGTAGCGTGAGGACTGAATCATCCCGGAAGCCACGGCGGCCTTCACCGCACAATCCGGCTCCTTATGATGCATACAATTAGCAAAGCGGCATTGCCCTACTGCACCTCGGAACTCAACAAAATAATCCGTAAGCTCTTCTCTTTTCATTTCGGGAAGATAGAGAGAAGAGAAACCTGGGGTATCAGCCAGTAGTCCTTCACCACACACCATAAGCTCCACATGACGGGTGGTGTGACGGCCTCGTTTGAGTTTCTGACTCACATCGCCTGTCTTTAACTCTAAGTTGGGGGATAAAGCATTTAGCAGGCTAGACTTGCCTACTCCGGAGGGCCCGGCCAAAACAGTCACTTTCCCATTGATCTGTTCTTGCAATTCCTTAAGCCCTTCTCTCGTCTTCGTAGAAACCTTGATTAGATCATAGCCCAGCTCTCGGTAAAAATCTAACCCATCTGCAGAGATGGTCTTTCCCGAGGGGTCTGCTTCAGACCTTGCTAGGTCTAATTTGTTCATAATAATGACGGGCTTAATTTGAGCAGCGGTAACCTGGATGATGAGTCGGTCCAGCAGGTTCAAATCGGGCTCAGGCGATACATAAGCAAAGACGAGAAAGGCCTGATCCACATTGGCAATCGTCGGTCTGACCAAAGCATTCCGCCGTGGTTCCACCTCTTCAATAGTTGCTTTCATTCCTGCCCCCGGTAGAATCTTCACTCGATCTCCCGGCAGAAATTCCTGATTGCGAATACGAAAGCGACCGCGCAGGGAACATTCCCATACTCGGCCTTCCGCAAACACATAATAAAATCCACTATAGCCCTTGAGTAGTATTCCTGAAATCATGCGTTTAATTAACCCTTTCTTAGGAGACCTAACTCTGCAAAATATCCGTCCATCATTAACTCTCTGTCACACTAAACTTCAAGAAATATTTTGCCCTAATAGTCTAATTAATTTAGATATTCCTCTTTTTAATCACCTTATCTGGAATAAGCCACACTTCCTAAAATAACCGGATTGAAAGCTATGGGGCCCGGTCCCCGGGAGATAATAATCTTGACGCTATCTCCTTTTTTGACCATGGTCCCCGGCTTGGGTATCGTGTCCATGACCACATCGGGTGGGAATTCTGTGGAGTCTTCAGTAGCCGGGGTGACCACTAAGCCGTATTGTATTAAGATCGCTTGAGCTTCTGCCGGTGGTTTGCCAATAACACTGGGCAAGGGCTCCGGTTGGCCACCCTTCCCCGCACTGATAAACAAGGTAACATACCCGTTTTTGGGCCAATCAAGTCCGGGAGCGGGATCTTGCTCAGCCACAATTCCGGCTGGCAAGGAAGACTTTTGATCCGCTTGAATAGTAATATTATCTTCGCTAAAGCCTAGGCTTTTCAGATTATTGATAGCCGTTTCTTGGGTTATATCCCCCGTTTTAAAATTGGGGAATTTCACTTGTTGAGGGCCTAAGCTTATCCAAATCTTGATTTCCTTTCCCTCTTTTACGCTAGTGCCTTCTTGAGGCTCGCTGCGGGTAATCTTCCCTTTTTCTACGGTATCGCTGTTTTCTTCTTGGGTTTCCGGATCCAAATATAACTTAGCCCGCTCAACGAAATAGCCTGCTTCATTAATCGATTTACCGACTAAGGGTGGGACTGTCGTGGTGTCCACATTAAACCACTTGGAGAATCCAAACCATAATCCTCCGAAAACAAGAACAAAAATTCCCAAAGCAACCCAGGGCCAACGCTTAAGAGGTTTGCGGGAGTTCTTTTTTCGACCATTCTCGGTGGTTTCAGAAGCTAAAACAGAATTCACCCCATTGCTTAAGGAACGATGAATGCGTGTACTATCTAAATCCTGATCCCTATCCTCGACCTTATCCACCGGCAGCCCGGCCTGAACCTTATGGAGATCCTGCATCAACTCCTTAGCTGTTGCATAGCGCTGGTCCGGAGATTTAGCAATCGCTCGCATCACTAGATTTTCTAAGGCTGGGCTAACCCTTGGATTCAGCTTACTGGGTGGAACAGCCTGTTCCTGCAAATGTTTGAGAGCAATCGCGATGGGTGATTCACCATCATAGGGCACCTTGCCGGTCAAAAGCTCATAGAGGATAATTCCCAAGGAATAGACATCGGATTGCTCATTCGTCTGAACTCCTTTGGCCTGCTCAGGTGAAAGGTAATGCACGGAGCCCACGATATCTCCCGAATGAGTCATCGTTGCTGCGGAAACTGCTCGCGCAATCCCGAAATCTGTTACCTTAATCCGGCCATCATCGGTGACAAGTATGTTATGAGGCTTAATATCGCGATGAATAATATGATGCTCATGAGCATGGTGAATGGCTTCCGCGATCTGAATACCGAGGTCTAAGGTTTGTTCTGTTGATAAGGGGGCATAGCTGCGGATAATCTCCTTGAGATTCTGTCCTTCCACGTACTCCATGACAATATACTCAGAATCGCCATCCTTGCCAACATCATAGATGGATACGATATTCATATGCGATAAACTAGCCGCTGACTGGGCTTCCCTACGGAAACGACGCACAAAGTCCTCATCCGCTGTGAACTGCTCACGCAGAACTTTAATGGTGACGATGCGATTTAATAAAAGATCCTTGGCCTTGTAAACAATGGCCATACCTCCGGATCCAATCTTTTCAATTATTTCATAACGATTGCTAAATATCTTGCTCACGTGTTATCACCTACTTTCTGACTTAATGCGCTTTCGATGATGGCCCGGGCGATGGGTGCCGAAGCCCCTCCCCCCGTACCCCCATTTTCCACAAGAACTGCTACTGCAATTTGGGGATTATCGGCTGGTGCAAAAGCAATATACCAAGCATGGGTTGGGACGTCCCCTCCCGGTTCCGCAGAACCCGTCTTGGCCGCTACCTGAAACGCAGCAATGCCACCAGGGGAAGCTGTCCCATCATTAACTGCCGTGACCATGGCACTTTTGATTCTTGCTGCTTGATCGGCGGACAGAGCGGTTAACCAAGGCTCCGGATTCTTCTGATAAAGTACATTTTGGTTCTCATCTCTGACCTGCTCCACAATATAGGGCTGCATAATCACACCTTGATTGGCTACCCCCGCCGTAATCAAAGCCATATGAAAAGGTGAAACTAAAACTTCTCCTTGACCAAAAGCACTGGCGGCTAGAAGATTCTCATCTAAGCGATGGGGTACAGCCGCTTCGTTGGTCAAGGTACTGAGCTTCACCGGCAATTCGAAAGGAATTTCTTCGCCAAAACCGAAGGCTTTAGCTGTTTGCAAAAATTGCTTATCTCCGGCTTTCACTCCGTAAGTCGCAAAGTAAGTATTGCAGGACTCCGCTAAGGCAAGATTAAAATTGACCCAACCATGTGCCTTATCATTTTGTTCACGGATGACTTGGCCATTGATCACCGCTGTCCCTGTACAATTGTAGAGATCTCCGGTGTTCAGCCCTGCACGCAGAAGTGCCCCCGAAGTCATAATCTTCAAAGTAGAGCCTGGGGTATAAAGAGCAAAGGCGTGATTCAAAAAGGGGCTCCCTGGCTTCTGGCTGATTTTATCCCAGTTCTCATCCAGGCCGTTTCCCTCAAAACTGGGTTGACTGGCTAAAGCCAAAACCTCCCCACTGCGCGGGTCCAAAGCTACCGCCGATCCAATCTTTCCTTTAAGGCCTTCATAAGCGACTTTTTGGAGACGATAATCTAAGGTAAGGACGACATCATTACCACGACGTGGTAGCTGGAAAGCCTGTTCCAAGGCTTGAGTAGCCGTGGCGTCTTTAATACCCAAAAGCCAATCCCCTAGGTAGGCTTCCAACCCTGAAGAACCATGGAGAAGTGTCGCATAACCCATCAAAGGCTCTATAGCCTCACCTTTAGGATAAACTCGTGTCTTCTTCTCATCATTCAGGTCAGTTTGTGCCAATACTTCGCCATTTCTGTCGAAAATTCCTCCCCTAACGACCCGTTGCTCGAGAAGAATGAGGCGACGATTCGCCGGATTCTCCATCAAGTCCGTAGAGCGGACCACCTGCCAGTAAACAAGACCAAAGCTCAAGCAGATAATACTCAGGGAAAAGCCAATCGCAACATTTCTTAGCCCTTTCTTCATGCTGCATACTCCCTTCCCTTATGCTTACTATGCATGGGATCGGCGGCTTCGGCATGAGAAATATTAGCCAAAATGCCTAAAAGCAAGAAGTGAATGAGCAGGGAGCTACCGCCATAGCTAACCCAAGGCAGGGGTATCCCTGTCAAAGGAAGGAGTTTAGTCACTCCCGCTAAAATAATAATGGCTTCTGTCCCCACCAGTATCCCGATACCTGCTGCTAAAATCTGCCCGAAGCGATCCGCCGCCTTCACACTTATATGAAAAGCCCGCAGAACCACGATCAGAAACAGCATCAACACTGCCATGGCCCCGGCAAATCCGAGTTCTTCAGCAATGATGGCAAAGATGAAGTCCGTACTGGCGGCAGGTACCTGAGAAGCTCCGATACCGTTGCCAAGGCCTGTGCCGATGATCTTACCCCCACCAATAGCGAAGAGGGATTGAGCAATCTGGTATCCTCCTCCGCTGGCATCCACCCATGGATCAATCCAAGTAGCGATGCGCACTTGGACATGGCCGAACAGAAAATATCCTAATGTCCCGGTACAGAGGAATACAGGTACAGCAACCCCCAGATAGATCCAGCGTTCTGTGACCACATAAAGAACCAAAACATATAAGGAGAAGAAAACTAGGGCAGTCCCTAGACTCTTCTGGGCAGCCAACAGAAGCAAAGAAAATCCTCCCATGGCTAAAAAAGGTCCCAAGGTACGCCAATCAGGCAGAGAAAATCGACCGATCTGTACTGTCCCAATTCTAAGTATTTCCTCATATTCACTTAAGTAGGAGGCTAAGAAAATGAGCATCGCCACTTTAACTAGCTCTTCCGATTCGAAGTTCAAATTGCCAATCTGTAGCCAGCTGGTTGCGCCACCTTGGGCTACCCCGAAAAGCAAGGTGATGAACAACAGCACCACCGCCCCCAGACCTGCAAGATAACGATAGCGCCCCAGAGCTCGATAATCTCGAAGGGCATAAAGAATAAAATAAAACACAAACAGACCCAGACAAGCCCACCAGAATTGCTTAAGGGCAGCAGCAGGGCGTATTCGTGTTAAAACGACTAGTCCAATCACGAGGATAAGCTGAACGGTCGGCAGTAAATACAAATCCCCTCGATAGGCCACAAGCTTTTCCACCGCAACTCCGATTAAGAGCAACAGGGAAAAGACCCCCGCCTGCCAGAGGATTTGCTCATTGGCTTTGCCGTCTAAGGTCAGGACTCCAAGTCCGATCCAAAGCACGCTCAGAATTATTAATCGTAAAATCCAAACCCTTTTCATTCTGTCACTCCGCAATACAGCATAAGGCTGTAAAATTATCGGGTGCACCTCGCTCAATAATTAACTTTTGCATATGTTCAAGATGCTCTTCCCATGAACAATCCTGCAAGAACTCCTCCGCTATCTCTTCATCACTTAGCACATTCGAAACACCATCAGTACAAAGAAAGAATATATCTCCTGCCTGGAAATCCAAGCGCTGGACGTCAACCTCAATATCCCACCCTACGCCCACCGCTCGAACTAACATATGGCGCTTCGGATGATTTTCCGCCTCTTCAAGAGAAATCTGACCTAAGCGCACAAGCTCACTGACCAAAGAATGGTCGTTGGTCAGCTGCTTCAACTGATCATTTCGCCATACATAAGCTCTACTATCCCCGACATGAGCAAGCACCACCTTATTCTCCCGAAACACGATAACTGTCATGGTGGTACCCATTCCTTCAGTAGCCGGATTGCGATTCGAGCTCATAAATACTTCTCTGTTCGCCCGAACCAAGATCTCCTTAACTTGACACTCCAACTCCTTATTTCCTGTAGTGATTAAGTCAGGAGCACTTTTAATTAATTCATCAATCGCCGTCTGTGCCGCCACTTCCCCTGCCAGATGTCCACCCATCCCATCTGCTACTGCATAGACCTGATATTCTGGGAGAACAAGGTAAGCGTCCTCATTGTTCTTGCGTACACAGCCCATTTGACTAAAGCTTAGAACTCTCATTTTGCCACCTCGAATATTGGAAGGTGATACTTCCAATTTTCACATAATCTCCAGCAACCAACTGAACCGAGGAATGAACTCGCTCACCATTGACCCAGGTTCCATTGGTGCTACCTAAATCCTCTAGGGTAGTAACGCCTTTCTGATGACGTACTAGGGCATGGTCTAGGGAAGCGAAGTGATCTGCTAAAACCACATCATTGTTTTTCCCTCGACCCATTTTTAAGCCTTTGGGGTCGACCCGAAAAACCCGACCTTTGGGCAAAAGCTCTCCTCCCGTAAGCACTTCCAGACGCCCAAAATCCTTATCTTCCCTGCGAATCAATCCCTTAAGCTGCAAATCAGCTAATAAGGCTGTGAGAATCCGAAAAAGGAAGAGATAAATTAAACCAATAAACAGTATCCTTCCCAGTACCAAAATCCCTTGCATAGAGAAACCTCCGCATTATATTGACCACTCTAAATCTTCCTAATAACCGCTAGCCAATCCCTGATGACGTAACATAAAGACCGTTTGTCCCAGCTCAATGCGATCTCCTAAGGCAAGCTTCTGCTTGGCGATCCTCTGACCATTAAGCCATGTTCCATTGGTACTACCCAAATCATCAAGCAGCCACTCCTCACCTACACGGCTGAGCTTAAGATGCCTTCGTGACACTTCAGGATCATGTAGGACAATTTCACACTGAGCATGGCGACCGATATGATATTCATCTCCCTCCAGGGGGAAATTTTTTCCAGCATCCGGACCCTTAATAATTTCGAGGCCGTAAGCGATTTTCCTGCTCTGAAGCTGAGAATTTAGGAGATGATAAGGCACCTCATCCTGAAAGATATTGGTATGATCCCGCCACCCCACCTCAGCATTGACTTCCTCAACATCTTCCTCATACTCATCATCCTCATCCCAAAGCACCTCGATGGAATCATCAAAATCCACTTCAATAAACATTTCGTGGGGCTTTACCGTGTCATCGCAATGGAGCTCTATGGAAGGTTTACTCAGGAAGGTAAAATTGCTCTTCTTTCCTTCTGCAAAGAGATATTTGGAGAGTTCGATGAGAAAGGCATCTCCGAAGCTGGCGAAGGGGCTCCAATCACCGGAATGGAGAAAAACCCGGTACACATTGGGAACATAGACTTGGGAAATGCTCACCTGCTTATTTTTGTGCATTGTCCGGACCAATTCTTTGGCCAGTTCCACCGGTTGTAGCTTTGAGGTATTATTCTTTTTAAACATGCCCGTAAATAAGTTTTCAGCAA
This sequence comes from Desulfitobacterium sp. THU1, assembly GCF_038181555.1. Taxonomy (NCBI): domain Bacteria; kingdom Bacillati; phylum Bacillota; class Clostridia; order Eubacteriales; family Desulfitobacteriaceae; genus Desulfitobacterium; species Desulfitobacterium sp. THU1. The sequence goes on from NZ_JBBWUA010000002.1 coordinate 183,650, forward strand.
CTTCTTCAAAGCGGGCGATTAGATTCATATCTACTCACACTCCAATTGCCGTCTCAACTGACCGCAGGCTGCATCGATATCTGTTCCCTTTTCTTCGCGAACAGAGACAGGTATTCCCATAGCCTCTAAAACCTGGGCAAACTCTTGAATTTCCCGTGCTGTAGGACGTGCCATGCCGGTCTCTACCACAGGATTCACCGGTATCAAATTCACATGGGACAACTGCCCCTTTAAGAGCTGTCCTACTTCTTCGGCAGCCTCCCTACTCGCTTGTCCGGAGATTAAAGCGATCTCGAAAGTAATCCGGCGGTTTGTCATTTCGGTATACTCCTGACAAGCTGCCATCAATTCTTCTAAGGGATAACGTCGATTCATGGGAATAAGCTGATTGCGAGACGCGTTATTGGCGCTATGCAAGGAGACTGCCAACCCTACTTGAGGATTATCCCTGGCGAGTTGGCGAATCTTCGCGGCCACCCCACTCGTGGAAATCGTCATCCGCCGCATACCAATGCCTTGGCCCTCTGGGTGATTCAGTAAATCAATCCCTTTAAGGACGGCGTCATAGTTCAATAAGGGTTCTCCCATTCCCATGAAGACAATATTGGTGACCCGAAAATCTGGATCTTCCTGACGCATGATATAGGTGATGTCCAAAACCTGGCCAACTATTTCTCCCGGGCTTAAGTTTCTCCGTAAGCCTCCTAACCCTGTGGCACAAAAAGAACAGCCTACTGCGCAACCAATCTGAGTGGACACACAGACTGTATGGCGATCGCGGTGTTTGCGTCGATCATAGTCCATAAGAACACACTCAATCGTTTCTCCATCATAGCAACGGAATAAAAACTTCCTGGTGCCGTCTCGGGAAACCTGCTCTTTGACTTTCGTAAAGGGTTGTAAGGTTAGCCCTTTTTGCAACTTTTGCCGATCGAGTACGCTGATGTTTTTCATTTCGTCCCAGTCTTGGATAGCTTTATGCTGAACCCACTGAAACACCTGACGTCCACGAAACTTTGGTAGTCCTAACTCAACACAGAGCCGGATTAACTCTTCTTGATTTAAATCACGGCAATCCGTTCTCATCATAGTATTCACCCAAATCTTTCCACCTAAACTTCAACCCGGCGAAATTTAGCCAGGAAAAACCCATCCATACCGTGTTTATGAGGTAAAATCTGCAAAAAACCCTTTGCAGCTTGCTTCCGATCCTGTTCAGAGTCTAATGAATAGGGTAGTTCCCCCACAATATCCACCGGTGCAAACTCCGGATGCTGGGCTCGAAAAGCTTTAATGACTTCAAAATTCTCTTCTGGCTCAATGGTACAGGTCGAATAAACCAATTCTCCACCCAAAGCCACACATTGTGAAGCCCGTTCCAGTAAGGACAACTGAAGCTCCGGCAAGGATTTAATTTCTTCTTCCGTCTTGTGCCAACGCATATCCGCCCGCCGACGTATCACTCCGAGTCCGGAGCAAGGGGCGTCCACTAACACCTTATGGTACGATAAATTCTCTACACCTTGCAGTTCTCGTGCATCGCCTGCTTGGGCATGAATGATCGTGATTCCCAAGCGCTGGGCCAACTCTTCAATAAGCTTTACTTTGTGAGGGTGGAGGTCAAAGGCTTGAATCTCGCCATTATTCTCCATCCTTTGGGCTAAGTGAGTGGTCTTACCTCCCGGGGCCGCACAAGCATCTAAGACCCTTTGACCTTCTTGAGGATTTAGGACATGAGCCACCAATTGAGAACTTTCATCCTGGACGGTGAAGAGTCCCTCTTGAAAGCCGGAGAGCCTCTCAATAGAGCCAAAGTCCTCGATAAGCAGACTTTCCGGCACCCGTTCTCCCCAAGTCACCTGTACCCCTTCGGCAGTCAGCCTCTCTGCTAATTGAGCGCGAGTAATTTTTAAAGTATTCGTACGGATCCAGACAGGAGCCGGTTCATTATTGATTTGACAGAGGGCTTCCGTTTCATCCATACCATAGCGCTTTAGCCAGCGCTTCACCATCCACTCGGGATGAGAGTAACGCAGCGAAAGATAGCGGCTCGGTTCTTTTTCCTTGCTCGGCCATGCCATATCCCAACCGCTTTCAAAGACCCTCCTCAAAACACTATTGACTAAAGAGGTGTACTTCCCTTGACGTCGCTTGGTCAACTCCACCCCTTCGTTGATAGCCGCTGCGGCAGGGATTCTCGATAGGTAAAGAATTTGAAAGGCGCTAACCCTCAGAATCCAGCGCACCTCATGAGGCAATGAAGATAAAGGCTTGCTCAAATGACGTCTTAAGGCATAATCCAAGGTCAGCCGATTTTTCAAGCTACCATTGACTAGCAGGGTGGTCAGTTGGCGATCTCGAGGATCGGCCAGATCATGAAGGGCTTTTTGCATAAGCAAGTTTGCGTAGGCATTTTCTTCCTCAATGCGCATGAGAATCCGAACAGTCAAAGCTCTTGCGGTTAGCTTATTCATGCTTGATCCATCCTTCGCCAAAGCCCTCTCCTACTTGGGCATGGCGCCCCAAGAAAAAGTCCCGAGCAGGCATGGTCTTTTTTCCCGCCGGCTGAACTTCCGTCACCAAGATCAGTCCTTCCCCTGTTTGAACCAGCAACCCTTCTTGAGTATTATTGACAACTTCACCCGGTTTAGGAGCTTTTAGAAAAGATTCCTTCGCTAATTCATGGGAGGCCTTTCTAGAAGTATGAACCTTGACCGTTTCTTCGCGAAAGGTCGTATAAGCACCCGGCCAAGGATGCAGTCCGCGAATCTGATTATGAATCTCTTGGGCACTGCGTGTCCAATCAATCTTCTCATGTTCACGAGTAAGTAAAGAAGCATAGCGTGTCGGTCCGCTCTGGGGAATACTCTGTAGCTCACCCATTTGAAGTTGCTCCAAGGTTGTGATGAGGAGCTCAGCTCCCTTGTGGGCCAGATTATCATGCAATTCTCCGGTGGTAGTATCTTCCTCAATCGGGCTCTCGACTTTAAGGAGCATATCGCCCGTATCTAATCCGACATCCATCTGCATTGTTGTTACCCCGGTCCGTTGATCCCCTGCCAAGATGGCCCAGTGAATGGGGGCTGCACCACGCCAATCCGGCAAGAGAGAGGCATGAACATTGATACAGCCAAAGGACGGCAAGTCCAGAATTTCTTTGGATAAAATCTGGCCATAGGCCACGACGATAATGACTTCGGGGGCAAGCTCTCGCAACAGTTGTAGACTTTCGGGGTTTTTCACTTTTTGCGGCTGGTAAACTGTAAGCCCCAGTTCTTGAGCTACTACCTTTATCGGACTAGGCTTCAGGGCCTTGCCCCGCCCCGAGGGACGATCGGGCTGAGTGAAAACGCCCACCACTTCATGTCCGTGAGCTACTAAGGCTTGTAAGGTTGGAACGGCAAAGTCTGGCGTTCCCATGAAAACGAGTCGCATAGTGTGATTCTCCTAACATCGATTATGGTTCTTTGAAGGGATCGGAATGTCTTTGAGTATATATAGCGGGATATGTAGGTTGTATCTCCAGGATTTTGCTTTACACCGTACGCTAAGTAAGCTGCGCGGACAAAACTAACGCTCAAGCTCTCCGCTCCGTCGGGTGCCCAGCCAATTCGCTCCTGCTCAATGGCTGGTTGGAAACGTCCTGTTTCCAACCCGACTCCGCTGCGCGCTTTTCGCGAAGTTTTGCTTCCGCTCGCTTAAAATCGCTCTCTTTTGTAAAGCAAAATCCTTGGGTTGTTTTTCTAGTAACCGCTTAAGCATCTGTCTTATGCATTGCTCAAGTATTGTTATAGCACTGCTCTAACACCTGCTCTAGTGCTGTTCTAACACTACCCCAGTATCTTCCCTAGTGCTGATCAAGTCTGTTTTGACGAATTATCGCCGATATGTTTTTGCTGCTTTATCGACAAAGAGGACCCCTTCTAGGTGGTCAAGTTCATGCTGAAAGCAGCGAGCTAATAGGCCTGTTCCTTCGATGACTTGGCGCTCTCCTTTGCGGTTGAGGGCTTCGACTTTGACTTTGGCTGCTCGCTTCACTTGGCCTGTAATACCAGGAATGCTTAGGCAGCCTTCATCATCGGTGTCTTCTCCTTCTGCCTCAAGAATGACGGGATTGATCAATTCTATGGGGCCATCTCCTACATCAACAACCACGACCCGCTTGGAAACTCCGACCTGAGGAGCGGCTAAGCCTACTCCGTTGGCATCATAAAGTGTGTCCAGCATATTATCTAACAGCTTCACAATATTGGGTGTAATCTCTTTAACGGGAACTGCCTTGTCTCTCAACACGTCTGAACCTATCTCCACAATCTGATAAATTGCCATTTACCTTTTCCCCTCTCATATTACTTGATATTCATTATATTACATGTCGCATTCCTGTGACAGAGCTCTTACATACTTAATGGATCCACTTCAATATTCAATTGGACCCCTGAACTGCTTGAATCGTGAGCAAAGCGTTGCACCCCTTGATGCATAAATTCACGCATAAAATCGAGGCGTTTTCCTTTGATTGATACCTGCCAGCGATAGTGATTTTTTAAACGCGGCATCACGGCGGGGGCTGGGCCGAGAATATCTAAAGAAGTATTCCCATTTTCATGAGACTCTAGTCCTTGATTTAAGGCATGGGCTAGACTATGTGCTCCCTTGATGACCCTTTCCTCCTTTTCGTGGGTCAGGGTTACGCGAATCACATGGGTGTAGGGCGGATAATTTCTTGCCTTGCGATAGCCGATCTCTTCCCAAAAGAAGCCCTTGAAGTTATGGTGAGAGGCTTGAATAATCGCCCGGTCTTCGGGTGCATAGGTCTGAATAACGACCTGTCCCGGTTTGTCACTACGCCCGGCCCGACCGGCCACTTGGGTTAGGAGCTGGAAGGTTCTCTCCCTTGCCCGGAAATCCGGCATGTTAAGCATTTGATCAGCTGCGATAACCCCCACCAACGTTACATTGGGAAAATCCAAACCTTTGGCCATCATCTGGGTACCCACTAAAACATCTGCTTCTTGACGACGAAATCTTCCCAGGATTTCTCCATAGGCTTCCCTCGAACGGGTGGTGTCAAAATCTAAACGAAGAATTCTCGCCGACGGATAGAGACCTTTGATCTCCTCTTCAACACGCTGTGTCCCTTGGCCAAAAAAACGAATATAACGGCTACCGCATTCCGGGCAGGTTCGCGGGGGAATCTCTTCGTGATTGCAATAATGACAGCGCATGGAATTGCCTTGGGTGTGGTAGGTCAGGGCAATATCGCAGTGACTGCAGCGAACCACATAGCCGCACTCTCGGCACACAACAAAGGTAGAATAACCGCGGCGGTTTAAGAAGAGCATTCCCTGTTCACCCCGCTCCAAGGTCCCTCTGAGCTTATCTTGTAGAGAGAGGGAAAACATGCTGCGATTGCCTTTTATCAGTTCTTCTCGCATATCAACCACCTCCACCGGTGGTAGCGGTCGGTTAGCGACCCGATTTCCCATGGTCAGCAGAGAAATCTTCCCCGTCTGGGCTGCGGCATAGGCTTCTAGGGAAGGGGTAGCACTGCCCAAAAGCACAACTCCCCCGAGCTGTTCCATACGCTTGCGGGCAACATTTCGAGCATGGTATTTGGGGTTTTCTTCCTGATGGTAAGCACCTTCATGCTCTTCATCTAAAATAATCAGGCGCAGATTGGGAAGAGGCGCAAAGACAGCAGAGCGAGCACCGATGACAACCCTGACTTTACCCTGCAAAATATCTTGCCAAGCCTTAGCCTTTTCACTGGCCTGCAGACCGGAGTGCAACACAATCAGCTGGTCACCAAAGTGCTCACGAAAATATCTAGCGATCTGCGAGGTGAGAGATATCTCAGGCACAAGTAGAATAGCCGAGCCACCTTGAGCTAATACTTCGCCGATAATTCGCTGGTAAACTTCCGTCTTGCCACTCCCAGTGATGCCGTGCAAGAGCATGGTTTCATACTGCTGCTTAGCTAAAGCCTCCATGACCTTTTGGCATACCAACCCTTGTTCAGGAGTGAGTACCCGCCGATAATCCGCAGGTAGCTTTTTGCTATCGTTAGCCTTCACCTCATCAGCCTCAGCTGTGACTCCACTTGTAAGAGCCTTTTGTACACTCTGAGGAACCCCAGAGGTAAAGCGAGACTCCAGCTTGAGCCATCCTTGCTTGGCTAACTGCTCAACTTGATTTTTATTCAGTCCTGATCGTTTGAGATATATACTCAGAGACAAGGCCTTATTTCGCGATCTAAAGAGTACTGCCAAGGCGTTATAGGTGTCCGGATCGAGAATCTGTAGAGTTTTAACATCTTCATCTTCTTTGGTGGCAATGGGGATAACCCACTCCTCCACTTTACCTTTTAAGAGGGGCCAAACCGTGTGAAGACTTTGCGCAATAGAACAAATCGTCGTCTCTGCTAACCACAGAGCTAATTCAATTAGATCCTCTGGGATAGTTTCCATATGTCCGACAATACTTAAAATCGGTTTGATTGCGCCGTCAGAAACCCCTAGAGGCAAGTCATTAGTCAAACGGACTACAACTCCCTGAACCTGACGATAGTTCAAGGGCACAAGGACCCTCATACCTCGCTTCAGAGCCATGTCCGTAGGTATACGATAATGAAACACTTGATCAAGGCGACGATTAGCCACATCGACAAGAACCTCTGCATAATGCAATTTCATCGCCTCCATTGGGTCATTCTATTTTTATTCCTAACTTACATTTTAACATAGATGAAGAATTGTCGGTATAGACCCCTTATGACCAATATCCTGAAAAATCAATAAAGGGATGCTGGTCTACCCAACATCCCGGAACCTAAATCCTATCTTCTTTTCTGATTATCTTCCTACTTTATACTACCGTGACTGCTGTCCCAGAGACGCTGACCATGAGCATACTGCCACTTTGGCCCACAACTTCATAATCGATATCTACCCCAACTACAGCATTAGCCCCCAGATGAGCCGCATTTTGTTGCATTTCTTGAAAAGCGATTTCTCGAGCATCTTGAAGCTTTTCTTCATAGGCCCCCGAACGACCGCCAATAATATCAGTAATACTGGCGAACACGTCACGGACCACATTGGCACCCATAATGGCCTCCCCCGTAACAATTCCATGGTAGGACTGGATTTTTCGCCCATCGATATTGGGAGTTGTCGTCATAATCATACTATGTACCTCCTTGTTAATCAGTTATCAGTATGTCTTGTTATCCGGTATTTGACAGGAACTAATTCTCTGAAACTTATTTGATTCCTTCTTTTTGGAATTCCAAGGCACTGATTTGGTTTCGATCATCTACTCCTTAATTTTCTATTCTCCCTTCTCCTTATTTTCCCATTCCATACATATTTTATTATGATTACCATAAGGAATACTATTGATATGAGTCTCACGAAAAATATCGTGAAAAATCTCTTGCCAAACTAATTTTAACTATGCTATGCTCTAAACAAGGTAAATATTCTATGACCTTTAAATTAGTCCCGTGAGGCTAAGAAGGAAATGGCGTACCATGATGATGTTGACATGGGCACCTCTTTCTTGCTTGCGGGCAAGGAAGAGGTTTTTTGTTGTGAATGAAAAGGAGGCTAACCCATGATCAAAGAAGTTCAGATTCATGAAAGACTTTCCCTTGCCCAAACGATTCCTCTCGGCTTGCAGCATGTCTTTGCAATGTTTGGAGCCACAGTCCTCGTGCCCTTTTTAACTGGCTTAAGCCCAGCCATCGCTCTCCTTTCCTCAGGAATCGGCACGATCATTTTCCTCCTCTTAACTAAAAGCATGATCCCAGCTTACTTAGGTTCTTCCTTTGCTTACATTGCTGCTTTGACTTATTTTGTTAAGGATCAGAATAATTTAGCTGCGGCTATGGGCGGAGCACTTGTCATCGGTATTATATATATCATCCTTTTCGCGCTCATGAGCGTTTTTGGTAGCGCATGGATTCATAAGATCGTTCCTTCAGTGGTGGCCGGCCCGGTTGTAGCCATTATTGGTTTAAGCTTAACCCCAGTCGCTGCAGGCATGTCGGCTAACAACTGGTATATCGCTATATTTACCCTCGGCGTGACCGTTTTTCTGAGTACTTATGCCAAGGGCTTCTTAAAAATCATTCCGATTCTGTCCGGAATTATCATCGGTTACATTGTCGCTGCTTTCGCCGGTTTAGTCGACTTCACCGGGGTAACTGCTTCCGTAGCTTCCCTAGATAAAATTATTGCTTCACCTATCAATGCTGACACATGGGCAATGCCAAGCTTGAATAAGGCTGCGATCCTGATGTTTGCCCCTCTGGCTTTTGTCACTATCATCGAAGACCTTGGCCATATGATTGTGCTGGGCAATATCACCCACTCAGATCCTATCGAGAAACCTGGCTTCAATAGAGTGTTACTGGGCAATGGCCTCGCTACCGGCATCGCCAGCTTCTTAGGTGGCCCCCCGGTAACCACTTACGGCGAAAACATCGGCGTCCTTGCCGTTACGCGAGTCTATAGCACCTTTAACATCTGGGTAGCCGCTATTATCGCCATCATCCTTAGTTTCGTCAGCCCCCTCCAAGCCTTGATTATGTCCATCCCCACAGCCGTCATGGGCGGCGTCTCCCTCTACCTCTTCGGTATGATTGGAGTCACTGGTCTGCGTACCCTGATTGAGGCGCAAGTGGATTTCTCCAAGAGCAAGAACCTAATCATCGCTTCGGTGATCTTTGCCGTCGGTATCGGGGTCTCCAGTCACGGTGTTGCCTATGCGACTTTAGCCGGAATTATCCTCAATCTCATCCTTCGGGAAGAAAAAGAGGATCAAGCGACAATTCAAAAAGAAGTAGCTAAGTAAACGACTTAAATCTGGATAATTTTAGAATTGAATCCTTTATATATAGGGGGCATCGCAAACTACTTAGAGTAGTTTGCGATGCCCCTACTTTATCTTTGCCTTAAAGAATTGGGATTTCCCGATAATAAAATGATATAATACAACCTGTTATGATCTAAACAACTATTAAGGCCTACAATTCGTGAAAGGAAACCATTATAAGTGAACGATACTTTAATAGTTTATTACTCACTTTTTGGCAACACAAAGAACTTAGCTTTAGAAATAGCTAAGCAGACTGGTGGCACAATCAGGGAGCTTGTTCCTGATAAAAAATATTCTTTTGACTATAACACAGCTGCTAAAGAGGTAAGGAATGAGATTTCGAGAGGATTTTGCCCAAAGCTCATTCGCGGAAATGAATCGATCGATGGTTATCAGACAATCTTTATCGGTACGCCAAACTGGTTTAAAACAGTAGCTCCGCCCGTTTTGAGTTTTCTTAAACAATTTGATTTTACTGGTAAGACAGTAATCCCCTTTTGCACTCATGGTGGCGGAGGATTCTGCCAAATTGAAGATGATATAGCTAAGGAGTGTCCAAAAGCTACCATCTTGCCCGGAATTGCTACCAATGGTTCCGTTGATTCGGAAGATATTACCCGGTGGCTCGAAACAGTTTCCAGCAACTAGAAATTCGCTTTATATAAAGCAATAACTAAATCAGCTAATCTATGCAAAGATGGCAAATAGCAAGTATATACATAACTTTTCAGGAGGTATAGTCATGATATTTGATCCCTTATACTACCCTTATGCTTCAAAACGGTTACTTAACTATGCTAGCCGCGGGATGGTGGCTACCTCCCAAGCACTGGCCGCTCAAGCAGGCTTGGACATCCTCAAAAAAGGCGGGAACGCCATCGACGCAGCTATCGCTACCGCAGCTTGTCTGACCGTCGTGGAACCTACCTCTAACGGTATTGGTGGCGATGCTTTTGCTTTAGTCTGGACTAAAGGACAGCTTCATGGACTTAATGCCAGTGGTACAGCACCGGCTTCCCTCTCCGGCCAAGATTTAATCAAAAAGGGCTATAGTGAAATGCCGCAATATGGCTGGATTCCTGTTACCGTGCCGGGAGCACCTTCAGCCTGGGCTGCTTTAGCAGAGCGTTTTGGTCGACTACCTTTAACCGAAACTCTAAAGCCGGCCATCGAATATGCAGAACAAGGCTACCCTGTATCCCCGATTCTCGGCCACAATTGGCAGATAGCCTACGAGAAATGCTCCCATGATCTCAAGGGAGAAGAGTATGCCCCTTGGTTTGAAACCTTCGCTCCCCAAGGACGAGCTCCCTTCATTGGCGAAGTGTGGCGTTCCCCAGATCATGCCCATACCTTGACGAAAATCGCTGAGAGTAACGCTCAGGCCTTTTATAAAGGAGAGTTAGCCGATCAAATCGATGCTTTCTCCCAAAAATTTGGCGGTTATCTTCGCAAAGCGGACTTAGAGGAATACCAACCCTTATGGGTAGATCCCATCAGCGTCAATTATCGGGGCTATGACGTCTGGGAGATTCCCCCCAACGGCCATGGCTTAGTCGCCCTTATGGCACTGAACATTCTCAAAGGCTTTGAATTCACTGATAAAGATTGTATCGATACATTTCACAAACAAATTGAAGCTATTAAACTGGCTTATGTGGACGGGCGCAAATATATCGCCGATCCACGGGATATGGGTGTTAAGGTAAATGATCTCCTTTCCGAAGGGTATGCGTTAGAACGTCGTAAGCTTATCGGTAAAACTGCCCTTCTCCCAGAGCCAGGAACTCCTCCTAAAGGCGGAACCGTTTACTTAGCTACTGCAGATAACGAAGGTAACATGGTTTCCATGATCCAGAGCAATTATATGGACTTTGGTTCAGGCTTAGTGGTTCCCGGAACCGGCATCAACCTACATAATCGGGGCAACAACTTCTCCTTAGATCCTCATCACGCTAATTTCTTAGAGCCAAGGAAGCGTCCTTACCACACCATCATCCCCGGGTTCCTTACTAAAGCCGGAAGAGCGGTGGGACCCTTTGGGGTCATGGGTGGCTTTATGCAGCCTCAAGGCCATGTGCAGGTACTGATGAATGCCATTGACTTCAACCTAAATCCCCAAGCAGCCTTAGATGCCCCCCGCTTTCTTTGGAACAAAGACCGCCATGTTCAGGTGGAACGTTCCTTCCCCCATCATATCGCCGATGCTTTATGTCGCATGGGCCATGATATTGAATGGAGCGGCAATACCGGTCTGTTCGGACGAGGGCAGATTGTGTGGCGCGATGAAAATGATGTGTTAATAGGCGCCACCGAACAACGAACTGATGGCGTCGTAGCCACTTGGTAAAGGTGAAATCTGACAAAGAGCGCGCAAGAACTAAGACTTGCGCGCTCTTCAAAATTTAAAATATAGAACTGGAATAAATTTGTATTCAAAGCATTAAGATTATTGTACAATGTAACTTGTCTAGACATATAAACAACAACGAGAAGGGAGGATAGCTATCGCAAAATAGCGACATAGCTAAACTAGTGACCATGCCCCTTTTTACATTAATTAGCACTCCTGTTTCAGTAATATCCACTACAACTCACCGAGCTTAGAAGTAACAGAGTAGGTAGCCTAGTAATCGAAACTTTTACAAAGTAAGAATTATGCGATGATTAACGAAAGGAAGATACCTATGAGTGAAAAGAAGCAATCGTTAGCTTTATTGGCGATTTTCTCCTTTGCCTTTATTGCCATGGGCGTAGGGACAATTACTCCGGCTATTGCATCTATTGCTGCGGCTTTCCCAAGTGTAGGCTTTAGCACTATTTTATTGGTTTCCACCATTCCATCCCTTGTTTCAATACCAGTAGCCATTATTGGCGGTAGTATAGCAGGAAAATCCGTTAAGTACCGGACATTAGTAATCTTTGCAACCATCGTATTCGTCATCGGCGGTGTAGTGCCATATTTCTTAGATAATTTCATCACAATTCTGGTTTCCAGAGCCTTCTTCGGTTTAGGACTTGGCCTGATCATGCCGCTCAATACTTCATTGATATTTAATCTAATCCCCCCTGATAAGCAAGCAAATATCATGGGAATCAACGGGGTTGTCATGAATATCGGCGGAATCGTACTCCAATTACTGGGTGGCGTTTTCGCTTCCATCGCATGGAACTACAGCTTCCTTGCCCATGCACTAGGTTTGATCACACTCTTACTGGTTATCTTATTCTTGCCCGAACCCAAAAAGCATCAGTTCCCTGCAGGTGCCGAAGCGTCACAGGAAAAACTTAAACTGCCGGGCTCTATCTATGGCTGGGCACTCGTATTCCTGATCGTAACCATCCTGGACTTTCCATCTCTGACTAATATGTCGTTTGTTCTCCAAACCATCGGCGCCAACTCTTCAGTAGCAGGGATTGTCTTGATGTTCATGACCGTTGGGGGTATGCTAGCTGGGACAGTATTCGGGAAAATATATCAAAGAATGGGCAAACAGACGCTCAATATTGGATTTGCGTTTTTCATCGCATCTCAGGTTATCTTTGCCTTTAGCCAAAGCGTTGTGCTGTTTATTATTGGTGAAGCATTAATGGGAGTTGGTTTAACCCTGGTTATGACTTCTATCAACATGCTAGCCGGTGCCTCAGTGCATCCGAGCCAAACTCCGATGGCCATGTCAATCATCGTATCCGGTATGAACTTGGGCGGCTTCCTTTCCGGTTATGTTTACGCCGCGATTATGGGGGCTCTCGGCATCACCACCCTGAGATTCCAATATTTTTGCGGAACAGCAGGTTTTATAGCACTCTTGATAGTATTTTTAATTCTTTTCACCAAAAACAAATCCGCACCGGCTTGACCTTCTCAAACCAAAGCCACTAGGAATAGAATAATGCAATAATAAAGGGAGTCGGGTAACATTTTTGAAGAAAGGAAAAATGTTACCCGACCCCTTTTTACGTTCTAACTTATAATCCAGCTTGTTCCCGAAGAGTAGCTGCCTTATCGGTCTTTTCCCATGGAAGATCGAGGTCATTGCGGCCAAAATGGCCGTAGGCTGCTGTTTGGCGGTAGATGGGTCGACGCAGATCCAAGGTCTTAATGATTCCTGCGGGACGCAAATCGAAGTTGGTGCGGATCAGTTCAACAATCTTATCTTCGGCAATCTTGGCTGTTCCAAAGGTCTCCACGTTGACAGAGACAGGATGAGCCACCCCAATAGCGTAGGCGATTTGAATTTCGCAACGATCGGCCAAGCCTGCTGCAACGACGTTCTTAGCGACATAACGAGCAGCATAGGCAGCGGAACGGTCAACCTTGGTGGGATCTTTTCCGGAGAAGGCGCCGCCCCCATGGCGGGCCATACCACCATAGGTATCCACAATAATTTTGCGCCCAGTCAAGCCGGCATCCCCTTGGGGACCACCAATCACAAAACGACCTGTTGGGTTAATGAAATAACGGGTCTTTTCGTCCAGTAGTTCTGAAGGGACTACTGGGAACACCACATGCTCCAGAAGGTCGCGGCGAATCCTTTCTTGAGATGATTCCGGATGATGCTGGGTGGAAATAACAATAGTATCAATCCGCACCGGACGATTGCCCTCATATTCGACAGTGACTTGGGTCTTGCCATCCGGACGGAGATAATCTAAAAGATCGGTCTTGCGAACTTCACTTAAGCGGCGTGCCAAGCGATGAGCCAAATCGATAGGAAGGGGCATATAGCTATCCGTTTCGTTAGTGGCGTAGCCAAACATCATACCTTGGTCTCCGGCACCGATAGCTTCGATAGCCTCGTCCGACATCTCACCGTTTTTGGCTTCCAAGGCTTTGTCAACTCCTAAGGCGATATCAGCAGATTGCTCCCCAATAGAAGTGAGAACTGCGCAGGTATCAGCGTCAAAGCCAAATTTAGCGCGGGTATAACCAATCTCGCGAATGGTCTGCCTTACCGTGCTGGGAATATCCACATAGCAATTGGTTGTAATCTCACCACTTACCAACACCAATCCTGTGGTCACTGAGGTTTCACAGGCTACTCGAGCATTGGGGTCTTTGGCGAAGATAGCATCTAAAATCGCATCGGATATTTGGTCACAGATTTTATCGGGATGTCCTTCCGTTACCGACTCGGAAGTAAACAATTTCCTTGCCATATCAATCACTCCTTCTCCTTGAGTTGTTCCACAATCTCTTGAACCAAGCGCCTAGCCACTTCTAGCTTCTTCATCTGGGGTAGATCGATTCTTCTCCCCTCAGGAAAAAGAAAGCTAACAATATTGGTCGGACTACCAAACCCCGCTCCGGGCTGGGTGACGTCGTTGGCTACCAGCATATCTACATTCTTACGCTGCATCTTGGCCTGAGCATGTTCATAGAGCTTTTCCGTCTCAGCGGCAAAACCCACCAAGAATTGTTGTTCTTTTTTCTTACCTAACTCTGCTAAGATATCTGGGTTAGGAACAAGCTCAAGGGTTCGGCTTGTTCCATCCTTCTTTATTTTCTGCGCAGCACTTGCTTGAGGGCGATAATCAGCAACTGCTGCTGCTTTGACCACAATATCTGCATCCGCAAATTCACTCATGACTGCATCATACATTTCTTGGGCTGTCATAATTGAAATTCGCTTTACTCCCGGTGGAGTCGCTAGTTCAGTGGGAGCAGAGATAAGGGTTGTTTCTGCTCCTGCTTCCTGTAAAGCCTCTGCCACAGCGTAGCCCATTTTTCCCGAGGAGCGATTACCAAGGTAGCGCACTGGATCAAGCGGCTCCTGGGTTCCTCCAGCCGTAACTAGAGCCCTTTTTCCCGCCAGTCTTCCCGAAGCAGCAAAATAGTGCTGTAAAGCTTCGACTAACTCCTGAGGCTCACTCATCCGCCCATCTCCGGCCGTATCACAAGCTAAAAAGCCAGTAGCCGGTCCTAAGATGCCTACAGAACGTTCCCGCAACTTTTGTAGGTTATCTTGGGTGACCGGATGATGATACATATTATGATTCATAGCCGGCGCCACGAAGATAGGAGCTCTGGTAGCAAGCAAGACAGTGGTTAGAAAATCGTCGGCGATGCCAACAGCCATTTTGGCCAATATATTAGCAGTAGCAGGAGCAATCAGAACTGCATCCACAGCTTCCGCAAGAGCAATATGCTCAACATTCCATACCTTGGGTTCTTCAAACATCTCTACATAGACAGGGTTAGCGGAAAGGGTCCTTAAGGTCAAAGGGGCAATGAACTCTGTTGCCCCTTTAGTCATTGCCACATATACAATTGCACCATGCTTGCGCAACCTACTGACAACATCTGCCGCCTTATAAGCAGCAATACCGCCGGTAACCCCCACTAAGATCTTCTTATTCCCCAACATTATTTAATTCCCTCAGTGGTCAATTCAAAATGATATTTTCCCTTAGCAATTTCTTCAAAAGCAATGCTGACCGGCTTTTCTCCCGGATGGTTTGCTTCGAATTCCGGTTCTTCCATCAGGTTACGAGCTCTCTTGGCGGCTGCCAATACCAGAGTATACTTACTATCCACTTTACTGAGTAGAATATCGAGGGAAGGTTGTTTCATATTTACACCCCCTGAAATACATATGGTTTTCTTTTGACACGACATTTTTCGGCAACGAGTATACTTTTTAGCTTATCCACCGCGATAGGAATTTCATCATTGATGACCACATAATCATACTCGCTGACGTATTCCAGCTCTCGTGCGGCAGTTTTCAGTCTCTTCTGGATGATCTCCTCAGATTCCGTTCCACGCTTATGAATGCGCTGGGCAAGCTCATCCATGGAAGGCGGAACAACAAAGATGAACACCCCCTGGGAGAAGCGCTTCT
The DNA here is from genome assembly GCF_038181555.1 of Desulfitobacterium sp. THU1. Classification (NCBI taxonomy): domain Bacteria; kingdom Bacillati; phylum Bacillota; class Clostridia; order Eubacteriales; family Desulfitobacteriaceae; genus Desulfitobacterium; species Desulfitobacterium sp. THU1. The sequence continues at coordinate 199,378 of NZ_JBBWUA010000002.1, forward strand.
TGACCTGCAAAGCTCCCTGAATTTCAATCTCGAGAATGACATCATTGCCTGCATGAATGGCTTGTTCCACAGCAAACTTCGGTGTTCCATAGAAGTTCCCGCAAAACTCCGCCCATTCCAAAAGTTGATCCTGCTCGATCATGGCTTGAAATTCTTCCCGGCTGCGGAAAAAATAATGCAATCCATCTACTTCACCCGGACGAGGCTGGCGCGTCGTTGCTGACACGGAATACTTTACCTGAGGCATTTGTCTCAACAGTTCCTGGCAAAGGGTTCCTTTCCCCGCCCCAGAAGGGCCGGATAGAACAATCAACAATCCATGATTCTGTTCCACCATGTCTCCCCCTTAATCCGCTGGGTCTTCTGTAGTGTTGTTAGCTTCTTTCGCCGATAAGCGATGGGCTACAGTTTCTGGTTGAACAGCGGACAGAATGACATGATGACTATCGCAGATAATAACAGCTCGTGTTCTGCGGCCATAGGTGGCATCAATCAGCATCCCTGCGTCTCGCGCTTCCTGAATAATCCGCTTAATCGGAGCGGACTCCGGGCTGACAATGGAGATGATACGATTAGCTGACACAATATTGCCAAACCCAATGTTAATCAATTTAATGTCCAAAACTTTACCCTCCAATTATTCTAGATTCTGAACCTGTTCTCTGATCTTCTCTAATTCGCTTTTCATCTGAACAACATGCTGTGTAATACTGATATTATTAGCCTTCGAGCCAATGGTGTTAATCTCCCGATTCATCTCTTGAACCAGAAAATCAAGCTTACGCCCGACGGGTTCAGAGCTATTAAGAGCTTCTTGGCATTGGTCCATATGACTTTGCAAGCGAACCAATTCTTCCGTAATCGATGCCCGATCTGCAAAAAAAGCCACTTCGTTAGCCAGGCGAGCTTCATCGAGAATAGCCTTATCTCCCAGAAGAACCTCAATCCTTTCCTGTAAGCGGGTTTGGTAATCTGCCACGATACTATCGGTATATCCGGCTATCTCGTCTTTGGCATTCTTGATGATATGTAAGCGCTCTAAAAGGTCTTCAGCTAAGCGCCCGCCTTCCAACTGTCGCATGGCGATGAATCCAGCTAAGGCTTCAGAGACAGCAAGGCTTAAAGGCTCCCAGATCAATTCTAGATCAATCTCCGCATCCTCCACTGAAAAAACCTCCGGCAAAGCCGCTAAGCGATAAATATCTGTCTCATAGGTCGTATTTAGAGCTGTAGCCAGTTCCTTCAAGGTTTTATCATACGATAGGGCTAAATCTTTGTCAACCTTCGCCAATCTCTTTTTTTCTTCAGTTTCCTTAACATTAACAAAGACATCAATGCGTCCTCGGTTGATCTTTCCCTGCAGGATTTTCCGTATCCTATCTTCTAAGCTATTCAGATGGCGAGGCATCCGCACTGCCGCTTCAAAGAATCGATGATTGACCGCTTTTAATTCGATGGTGAACTGATAGCCGTAGCCTGAGGCTTCCCCTCGACCAAATCCTGTCATGCTATTTGCCATATCAAGCCTACTTTCTCTAACCTTTTATTCCATTATAGCTAGTGGACTTCAAAAAAACAATTTAAGGGTACTTCTTATTCCTTGATGCAATCTACGCAACTGAAAAGGTCTAAAAAGGAATAGGAACCCACCTGAGACTCCTCGATTAATGGAATACTCCAGCGGCAAAGAGAGGACCGCGGAAAGTTAGATTTGTCAGGATGCGGGCCATCTCCTCAGGCGTTTCCCGGCACCCGTTTTCCAGCCATTGCTGAATAACCCCAAAATGGGCAGCAGCGATATAGGATGCGAAATATTCAAAGGGCACCACTAGATTCTCTTTCTTTATTAATGGGGAGAAATTCTTCTCAAACAGAGCGCTCCACATTATTTTCTTCATTTTGTTTTGCAAGGCTATATTCCCTTTGGTGCCTAAGACTGTTTTCATCAATGCTGCATTCGCAAGAAAATATTCAAATACTTTTACTACTACAGCATAGGGCATTTTGATATCTTGCAAGTCGTCTGGGGTGAGAGTAATGATTTCTGTGAGTATTCTATGAAGATCTTGAGTTATTCCTTCGAGGGTCTGATCAAAGAGATCAAACTTGTCTACATAATGCAAATAAAAGGTACTGCGATTAATATTAGCTTTATCGGTGATATCTTTAACCGACAGAGCTTCAAATCCCTTTTCTTCGATTAAAGAGATCATCGCACTGCGAATTGCAGCTTTTGTTCTTATCACTCGTCGATCATCTGCAGGAGCCATAGGCCATTCCCCTTCCACTTAATAGACAGATTTAGCCACTTCGTCTATTAAAAGTCATATCGAACTATTTTGTTTATTGAAGGATAAATCCAGTTCAATTATAATCTAACTGGATAAATAATCAACTCACTGTCTAAAAACTAACTCTCTGTCGAAACTAATTAGACTCATTGGGGGTGTCTTTACGAGAATTGCAATGGAAAATTCTCAGTGCATCGTTGTCCGCAGAGTAAATAAATTCTTCGGCAAAAAACATGTTCTGAAGGATATTGATCTGGAGATTCCTTATGGTCATATCTATGGTCTACTCGGGCCTTCCGGTTGTGGGAAAACAACAGCTGTGAAGATAATCGCTGGCATTCTTGAAGCGACCTCCGGTGAAGCCTATGTCCTCAATGAAGCGATGCCAAAGCTGAGCTTAATGGCGAAAATTGGCTATATGGCTCAGTCCGATGCTTTATACACTTCTCTGACCGCTGCGGAAAACCTGCATTTTTTCGGAGCAATTTACGGCATGAGTAAAGCTGACATTAAGAAAAAGTCGGCGGAAGTTATGGACTTAGTCAATCTCTCCGCCGATCTCCACAAACCTGTCCAGGCCTTTTCCGGTGGGATGAAGCGACGGCTTTCCTTAGCCATGGCCATCTTGCATAGCCCTCCCGTATTGGTTTTGGATGAACCAACAGTCGGCATTGACCCCCTCTTACGCAAAAACATCTGGCAAGAATTAAATAAACTAGCCGAACAGGGTACCACCATCCTAGTGACAACTCATGTCATTGATGAAGCAGACAAGTGTCATAACCTAGCCATGATGAGGGATGGCCGGTTAATTGCCAAAGGGACCTCCCAGGAACTGCAGGCGCAGATCGGCGTAAACAGTCTCGAGGAAGCTTTCATCTATTACGGAGGGCAAGCCAATGAGAGTTAGAGCTATGACCCTGCGGATCTTAAACCAGTTGCGACATGACCGACGCACCCTAGCTCTCATGCTGGTTGCTCCAATCTTTCTGCTGACTCTGGTTTACTTTATCCTTGCCGATTCAGTTCCTAATATAAAAGTCGCCGTCGTTAATGCCCCGGTTGGCTTCATCAATCGGCTCGAGGACTTTAATGTAAAGGCTTTACGCTATGACGAAAATACTGCTCGCTTGGCTTTAGAGCAGGGAGAAGTTATCGCCACTATTAGCATCAATAACGGCAAGTCCTCTATTGAAGTAGACGGTAGTAACCCGGGCAAGGCCAAGGCTGCTCTAACGGCTATGGAACAGGCCAAGGTCAACACCCTTTATTCTAGGGCTGACCTGAAGTCTGATGTCAAATATGTCTATGGCAAAGAGGACTTGCCCACCTTCGACAATTTCGGAGCAACCCTCATCGGCTTCATAATTTTCTTCTTTGTTTTTCTGGTCTCGGGGATTTCCTTTCTCCAGGAGAGAACCTCAGGAACCCTGGAGAAGTTGCTCTCTACCCCGGTTCGACGCTGGGAGATCGTGGTCGGCTATGTACTGGGCTTCGGTGTGTTTACAGTTCTGCAGTCTTTCCTGATTTCCTGGTATTGCGTATATGTGTTAAAAGTCATGATGATCGGTTCCTTTGCCCTGATACTCCTTATCACCTTACTTTCTGCTATCATCGCCCTTACCCTGGGAATTTTAGCTTCCACCTTAGCCAATAATGAATTTCAAATGATTCAATTCATCCCTCTGATTATTGTTCCCCAGATCTTTTTTTCCGGTCTGTTTGACCTTCCCCCCGGAATCGAGGCTGTGGGCAAGGTTATGCCTTTGTACTATATAGCCGATGCCTTGACTGAAGTGATGATCAGAGGAAGCGGTTTTATGGCAATCGCCTGGGACTTAGGAGTTATCCTCGCGTGCTCGGTGCTTTTTATGGTTCTTAATACTATCCTCTTAAAGAAATACCGCCGGATCTAAGCAGTATTTTGTAATCGCATATAATTTGGAGTAGTTAATTGGATTTTAATTATTTTGAGTTACGGTACAGTTTCCTTAGCAATAAACAATCCATTAGTTTTTATACTTTGAACAGTAGGATATTGAACAGTGGGAGGAGACAAGGATATGAGGAGAATCTTTTGGATAGTAGGACTGAGTGGCCTGATTCTGGCAATGAGCGGCTGCGCTTCATCCGACTTGAAGTTTGAGGGAATCGTGGAGACGACAATCTATTCCCATTACAGCGAGGTCGCCGGAAAAATTACTCAGCTTCCCCTGGAACTGGGACAAGAGGTCAAGGCTGGGGATCTGATCGCAGTAATCGATGACAGCAAGGAGCAAGATGCTCTAGAGCAACTTGAGGCAACCTTGACCAAGAAAAAAGCAACCTTGGCTGAGCTTACCTCCGGTGTTGATTCTGAAGAAATTCAACAAAGCCGGAACAATGTCGCACTGGCTGAAATCGCTTTGACTAATGCCCAGTTGGCCAGAGATCGGGTTCAAGAAGACTATGCAAACGCCCAAGCCTTGTGGAAAGGCGGCGCCGTGCCCCAAGCTGATTTGGATAAAGTCAAATACCAAGCGGATCTGGCAGATACTGCGGTTAAAACTGCGACTTTGCAAGCAGACAATGCCAGACAAAAACTGGTCCTGGTTCAAAAGGGAACTCCTCAGGAAAAAATTGACTCCGCCCAAGCTGATATAGCCTTGACGGAGATTCAAATTCGCCAGACTCAAGAGAACCTAGCAAAATATAAGCTTACTGCTCTTCAGGGCGGCACCATAATCAGCAAGAACTATTTGTTGGGGAATATGGTCTCTCCCGGATACAATATTGCCGATATCGCTTCCGAGACCGAAAAGCATTTAGTCGTCTACATTCCCGAAGAATATCTGTCTAAGATCAGCTACGGTCAGGAAATGATCATAAGAAACGGGCCAGAGGAATACAAGGGAACGATCATCTTTATTGACGTAGTCGCACAATATACACCTAAGGACCTGCAAACCTCGGCCAATAAGAATAAAGAAAGTATGAAAGTAAAGGTCTCCCTTGCAGAGGATGTTCCCTTGAAAATAGGCGGAAAAGCCGAACTCATCCTTGCTAAATAGCTTCCTCAATCCAATAATGTCCCTCATCCTTGCTTAGATAGAAGCGAAGAATTTCGTTCTTAAGCAATCCATCTTCCTTTTCCCAGCTCAGTTGCACATCTATATATTCCCTATTTTTCTCCTTACCCGTATCGATCACTTGGTAGGACGACAGACGTTGCTGCTTTAGCTTCTCTTCTAAAAAAGGCTGGCGAGCGAGGCTTGTGGCATAGTCATCATTGCCGTTGATTATAGCCTGCAAATATTGCTCGACGGTCGCTTGGGCAGCTAGTGGCTGATTGACAAAATCCACACGAATTAACTGAGGTGCAAGGGGAATCTGACTTTCTTGAAAATCCCTTCGCCCAAAGTAGAGCCCCTTGGAGTCATCGCTCCAGGATGGATAGAAGTAGCTATACCGGCCACTGAGGGATAATATTTGCACTTCTGCAGAAGGTTCAAGACTAGCTAGCCATGCTTGCTCATCAATGGTCTTCAAGACAAAGTTATCCGTAATCTTATTTTTGTCCTTAAAATCAGACACACTAGCAATCCAAACATCTTGTAGGATTACTTCCTGCTCGATGTTTTTTTGTAGCTCCTTTCGCTCTATGGAGTATTTTGTATAGGCGATATAACGGCCATCAGGAGAGGCTTGCGGCTGATTCCCCTGCTCCATAATCGTCTCTATTCCACTCTGCATATCTCGCAAAACAATTTGCTCTTCAAACTCATACACCAAAGAGTTATTTTCTTTTAAATACGAAGGGAAGCTCCCCGCGGTGATCTCTTGGGACTCCATGGTCTCTAGATTTAGAGCATAGATAGTTGAAGTTACCTCGCCGGGACTGAGCTCCTGACGGGTGTAAAATAGCGAATCCTCCATTTTCCAGGAAGGCTGGAGATATAAAACCTTCTCATCCCCAGTTAACAAAGAAGTAACCCGGTTAGAAGAGAGCTCCAACACCTTGAGGCTCCCCTCTTCCGAAAACACGAGCTGCTGACCAGAAGGGGATACCTTTACCCAATTCACTGCTCCTGCATAGATCGTTTTCTGCACATCGCCTTCCTTTTTAATAATTCCTTCTCCTGGATAAGGTATATAGACTACTCCATGATAATCGCTGACCCCATGAGGTGTGCCCGGCTCCAAGTTGGCCAAAACTAGGTATTGACCAATTTTTAAATCAGCAGCCTTGACTGAAGGTGATTCCCAAAGAAGTGTTGGCACGAGAACAAGCAATAATAAGCCCGCCACAATTAGCGAGCCAAATTTTCGATAGGTCTTAAACAAATACTTCTGATATAAGCTCCGCTTGAGCTTTTGGTTCACCGGTATGGATTGTGCGAGGCTCTCTAAACTTTTTTCTACCCTTTCCTCGTTCATGACTCTCCCTCCAAACATTTTTCCATGAGAACCCGGAGCTTCTGAAGGATACGGCTTGCCCTTTTGCGCAAATTCCCCTCCTCATTACCGACCAGTTCACTGATTTTCCTGAATTTTAATTTGCCAAAGTATCTTGCCTTAATCAATTCTCGATCTTCGCTAGGAAGAAAAGCTAGGGACTTTTTTAAACAGAGTAAGGTCTCTTGATCTTCTAGGGAATTAAAATTTTCATCAATATAGGGAAGACGATCCGTCGACTCATGCCAAGTGGTATCCTTTCTAGCCCGATAAGAATCAGTTATGGAGTTCCGCGCAATGGTGAAAAGCCAAGCACGAGGATTTCCGCGGACTTGATCATAACGATGAAAGGCCTTCTCATAGATAGAACTAACAATATCATCCGTTTCCCACCGATTTCCTGTCTTGAAGAAAACATATCTATAGATATCGTCAAAAGAATTTTTATATAGGGTTAAAAAATCTTCTTTCATATTTCCCCCTCCACACTATAAGACGGTGGGAAGTCGTTTTTGTGACCGATCAGCCGGAATTATTTCTAAATCCTGCTAATGATCAGCACTGCTAATGATCAGCACTGCTAATGTTCGCTACTTAGTAACAGCGATATTAAGAACAGCCGTAACCCCCCCGAACATGATAGTTTTACGGCTGCTTGTCATCGGATAAATATGGACTGCTTCTACCCAATAAAGCAGTCCATATGTTCTACAACTCAATAATTTGTTAGTATCATGGATTCATTGACTAGATTACTCTTAATGGCAGAAATCAATTTATGCTATCCTCCAGCATTACCCCTTTAAAGACATAGGTAGCCGGTCCGGTCATATACACACGATTATCGCTTCCCCACTCGATCAGAAGATCGCCACCGGGCAAATGTACCGTGACCTTTCTTTCTGTCTTTCCATTCAGGACCGCCGCCACGGCAGAAGCACATGCTCCGGTTCCACAGGCTAGGGTCGGGCCTGACCCACGCTCCCAAACCTTCATGGTCAGTTCGTTTCTATTATTAACGATAATGAACTCTACATTTGTCTTGCGGGGGAAAAGTTCATGCTTTTCAATTGCGGGACCCCAACGTTTAAAGTCGAGGCTTTCATAATCCTCCACAAAAACAACACAGTGGGGGTTTCCCATGGAAACTGCTGTAAACCTAAATTCTTGTCCTTCGACTTGTAGTGTCTCAGCCACGACAGGCTCCCCTTGAACCTTGACGGGAATCAACTCCGGCTTTAAGATGGGCTCTCCCATATCCACTTTAACCCCTGTCACCCGATCTCCCTCGAGAGCGAGTTGTAGAGTGAGAATACCTGCCAAGGTCTCAACCTGCAGTGGGTTCTTTTTCACATATCCCCGATCATAGATATAGCGGGCAAAGCAACGTATGCCATTGCCGCACATCTCTGGCTCAGAACCATCTGAATTAATAATACGCATCTTGGCATCGGCTTGTTCTGAAGGAAGCACGACGATAAATCCGTCGCCGCCCACCCCAAATTGACGATGACAGAGTTTAAGCGCGAGTTCCGAATACGACCTGTCTATTAGGTCGGTAGTACTCTCAAATTGATCTAGAAAGACAAAATCATTGCCTAAACCGTGCATTTTGACGAATTCCATGAACACCACTCAACTCCTTATCCCTTATATTCCATACTCAGCCTCTTAGGGAAAGGCTATGAGGGCAATGAGATCTGGAACATTGTAATAGGCAATAATTGTGATAAATACAAAAATAAGAGCCAGCTTAAACACCTTTTTTACGATTAAGGAAAAAGTAAAAATCGCTAAAATCCCAACCACGGCATATGTGATCAGATCAATATTATCTAATACTATACCTCCATTGAATAGTTCAATCATTTTGGTCCTCCTCTTACCGTAAATAATACCCTCTAGGTATTCTTCACCGTCAGATAAAATCCTTTTTTAAAAAGGGCCCTTTCTTTCTTCTGCCCATGTTGAACGGATTTTAGTCAAATATAAAGTCTAGGCAAGCAAATCACTCACCTAGACCCCAGAAGCACGTTTCTTATTTCGAGCCTACCATTATTCTTTTGCCACGCCAAGTATTACTGACCAATCGATAAATACCAATAAGAATCGATGGACCCCCTGCTACCAATAGAATCAATCCCCATTGCCAGCCAAGGAGAGCCGTAGTTTTGAAAATAGCTTGCAGAGGTGGAAAGTAGATGACGCTGAGCTGCATAATCGTTGAGCCGGTGACGGCGGCAACTAGATAGGGGTTAGAAAATAAGTTGATCTCGAAAATTCCTCGAGTCTCCGATTTGCAATCGAAGACGTGGAAGAGCTGTGAGAAGACCAGGGTGGAAAACGCCATGGTCCGAGCGGCCAGCATATTGACCCCTAGGAAGAGGGCAGCAACAAAGACAAAAAGAGTTCCTAAACCTATTATTAAGCCACGGGTAAGAATTTTCCGAGCTAGCCCTCGGGCAAAAATGCTTTCTCCAGGTTCTCTCGGTTTACGATTCATAATATCTTTATCCATACCATCGACACCGAGGGCCATCGCCGGCAGCCCATCAGTCACCAGATTGACCCAAAGAATTTGAATGGCTAACAAAGGTAAGGGTAATCCTACCAATGCTGCTAAGAACATGACCAGCACCTCACCGATATTACAGGAAAGTAAGTAGCGAATAAACTTACGGATGTTGTCATAGATGGCTCGCCCCTCTTCAACTGCGGCGACGATCGTGGCAAAATTATCATCTGCCAGAACCATGGCTGAAGCCTCTTTGGTCACATCCGTTCCGGTCTTGCCCATAGATATGCCAATGTCTGCTTCTTTTACAGCCGGTGCATCGTTTACCCCATCCCCGGTCATAGCCACTATTTGATTGTTCTTTTTCAAAGCACGCACAATCCTTAGCTTATCCTTCGGTGTCACACGTGCGTACACAGAAACATCCATAACTTCCTTTTCCAGCTCTTCATCGGACATTTTATCCAGATCGACTCCGGTCAGGATACCCCCATTGTTTCCTTTAAGAATTCCCAGCTCGCGGGCCACAGCCTCGGCAGTTAAACGATGATCTCCGGTAATCATCACCGGTTTAATTCCTGCTTTGTGACACACTACGATAGCTTTGCTGGCACTGGCCCGGGGAGGATCAATCATCCCCATTAAGCTAACAAAAACCAGATTCTCCTCCACCCGTTCATCGACTCGTTCATATTCTTTCAAGGGTTTCTCAGCCAGAGCCAGTACCCTTAGTGCTTTCTTAGCCATCTCATCATTAGCTCTAAAGATAGCCCTTCTTCGTATTTCACTGAGCTCAACCACCCCATCACTGGTCAGTTCATGGGTGCAGCGTCTAAGAATTTCATCAGGTGCCCCTTTAACATAAGCGTTTTTCTCACGTTTACCTTTATAAATAACACTCATACGCTTACGATCCGAATCAAAGGGAATTTCGCCAACCCGCTCTTCTTTGCGTTCCAAAGTCTCCCGCCAAATTCCTGCCTTGGCAGCCGCAACGAGCAAAGCTCCTTCGGTCGGGTCCCCTTCGATTCCCCAGGGCGCCTCTTTGCCAGCTGATCGAAACATGCCTGCCACTTGAACACCCTTTCGGGTCAAGGAAGAATTATTGCACAGAGATGCGATTTTCAAAGCATTTTGCAAGGGTCCCTTTTCCTTTAGTGGATCAGCCCCGTGAAATTCACCCTTCGGATCATACCCCTGTCCTGTCACGGCAATCATTTTGCGATCAGCATAGATTTGACGCACAGTCATCTCATTTTGGGTCAGGGTTCCGGTTTTATCGGAGCAGATTACGGTAGCACAGCCCAGGGTCTCCACCGCCGGTAGTTTACGAACGATAGCTTTGCGTTTAACCATTCGTTGGACACCAATAGCCAGCGCTACAGTGACAATAGCCGGTAATCCTTCCGGGATAGCCGCTACAGCCAAGGATACCCCCGCTAAAAACATTTTGTAGGCGCCCTCACCCCTTAAAATACCGGTCAAAACCACAACACCGCAGACCGCAATACTAATAACGACGAGGTATTTTCCTAATTGGGCTAAGCGCTTTTGCAGAGGAGTCTCTTCCTCTTCTACGCTTTGAATCATGCCGGCAATGATACCCATTTCCGTTTCCATACCTGTGGCCACGATCACACCGGCCCCACGGCCAGCGACTAAGGCAGTCCCCATATAACCCATATTTGCCCGATCAGCCATCGGAGTTAGTTCATCTGTCAGGGTAGCTACCCTTTTTGACACCGGATGGGACTCCCCGGTCAGGGCAGATTCTTCCACTTCCACATTTACAGCTTGAATCCAACGAATATCAGCCGGAATGCGATCCCCAGCCTCTAGGAGTACGATATCCCCAGGCACAAGCTCTGCAGCTGGAATTCTGCTTTCCAGGCCATCCCGTAGGACGCGTGCTTCAGGTGCTGTGAGCGATTTAAGCGATTCGATAGAGCGCTCAGCTCGATACTCCTGAATGAATCCGAGGACTGCATTGAGTACGAGAATAGCCATAATCGTCACGGCATCAGCAATTTCACCTAGGAGTGCCGAAACAATCGTTGCCGCCAAAAGAACGAGCACCATAAAATCCTTGAATTGACCGAGAAACAGGAAAACGGGATGCACCCCTTTTTTGCTTTCTAGAATGTTTCTCCCAACCTCACTCAACCGATGGCTAACCTCTCTAGGGCTTAACCCTTTGCCGGGATTCACTCCCAAGGCCTTCACTACATCGAGCCAAGGCAAAACATGCCATGCTTGCTGACGCATCTCTTTATCGTCCTCCTCTGGACACCTGTCCAACCTTTTTGTACATGCTTATTCAGGAAGAGAAGGAAAAATACCCAAGATTTGTGTTATACTATGGACAATCTAATATGAAGCCTATTCAAAAGATCTTCAAGCTCAGAGAGGAGATTCCTTATGGCCTTAGACGGCATCACTTTGCACCATCTAATCCGTGAATTAGCGCCCCAACTTACGGGGGCTCGCATCGATAAAATCACCCAACCGGAGAAGGAAGAAATCCACCTGCACCTTCGTAGCCAAGGGCAATCCTATCGTCTGCTCCTCAATATCTCTGCTACTGCAGCTCGTCTCCATCTTAGCCAAAAAAACAAGAAGAACCCCGCTTCTCCCCCCATGTTTTGCATGATCTTGCGCAAGCATATCGAAGGCGGTAAGATTCTTAACATTGAACAACTGGGTTTGGAACGCATCATCCTTTTATCCGTGCAAAACTATAACGAATATGGTGATTTAGCTACCCTTCATCTCTATCTGGAGATCATGGGTAAACATAGTAATCTGATTCTGGTAGATCCCCAAAGCGGTACCATCTTAGATGGCCTTAAGCGTTATTCCCATGCCTTAAGCCGCCACCGGGAGGTTCTGCCCGGGCGCCAATACATCGCTCCCCCCTCCCAAGGTAAGGTAGATCCCCTCACCAATGAAGAGGAATGGCGTGAGGCCCTATTTCAAGAAGCAATCCACGAAAGGGTTGTGGATCTCCTGGTCAAACATTATGCAGGAATTAGCCCTGAGCTCGCCAGAGAAATCATGACCCGCTCCGGACTGGAACTGGGGACTTCTCTTGACCAATGCGGGGATATTGACCTTTCGCGAATTTTCCAGGCCTATACCCAATTGGCTAACCCTGCTTTTACCCCTAATTTAGAGCCAACCCTTTACTATCAAAAGGGAGTTCAACCAACACGTCCTAACTCTCTACCCACTGCCTTCACATTTTTACCTTTTCAAATCTATCAAGGGCTTCCCAGCCAGGATTTTCCCACTCTGGCCGAGGCCGTGGAAAACTTCTATCAGACCAAGGCCTCAAACAATACCTTGGAGGCCAAACGGGGCTCCTTGCGCAAAATCCTTCAGGAGCATTTGCAACATTTGTCCAAGAAAAAGGGCATCTATGAGGATACTATCGCTAATGCCGGAAAAAGTCTCAAGTACCAACGTTGGGGTGAGCTGCTTACCGCTAACCTCTTCCGGCTTGAACTAGGCATGAAAGAAATTCTCGTGGAAGATTACAATGAAGAAACTCTCCCCAAGCTGACTATTCCCCTTGACGCACAGCTTACGGGCATTGAAAACTCCCAACGCTATTACCGCCTTTACAATAAAGCTAAGGCCACCATCCAAAAGACCACTCCGCTTCAAGAAGCCGTTGAGAGTGAACTTACTTATCTCAACTCCGTTCTGCTGAGCTTAGAACAAGCATCCACTCCCTCGGAGCTAGACGAAGTCCATAAAGAACTCATTGAGCAAAATTATTTATCAGGAAAGCATCACGGAAAATCCCCGCAAGACGAAGGGAAGAAGACTTCAAACCATAAAAATCGTGGCAAAACCCCTAAACACGGCAAAGCCGGATACAGTGGTAAAGAGAAAAACGGAAATAAGAACAGCAACAAACCCGAGTCCCCTCAGCCAAAAGTTTATCTTTCCAGTCAAAACCATCCGATTCTCGTGGGTAAAAATAATCGCCAAAACGACTGGCTCACCCTCAAGAAGGGCCGCCCTCAGGACCTTTGGTTGCATACCAAAAATATTCCCGGTTCCCATGTCCTCATACCACTTGCCGAAGGCGAAGAGTTTCCTGACGATGCTACTCTCGAAGAAGCAGCAGCCCTCGCTATTCATTTCAGCCAGGCTAAAGGCTCTACTTTAGTCCCGGTGGATTATACTCATGTGAAGAACATTAAAAAACCCAATGCCGCTAAACCCGGCATGGTAATCTATGATACCAATTGGACCCTTTATTTAACTCCTAAAGAAGAAATCCTGGAACGCTTACTGGCCAGCGAAGCGGAGGAAATTCCCCAGAATCATGAATAAGTCTATAAATTTAGTCTGCAAATAAATCTACAAACAAATCTACAGATGACGGATCCTGAGAAAAGCAAAGGATCTTGACCCCCAAATAAGAGCAAGCTCTCAATTAGCACCCTAGCCTGATTAGGTAGAGGCGGGTGTAATTGGAGAGCTTGCTCTTTAACATGGTTAGCCATTGAGTGATTGATAGCTTCAGAAGAAGTTTTCTCCTACTAGTAAACCAGCCTTACAATAGTTTCTAAAGCTCTACGAGCTCATTACAGTGCAGAATGAAAGGCCCAATTAAGAATCACTGCAAGGGCTGCTGCATAAACAACCATTTCCACAAGAATTAGGGTCACACTATATTTGAACCGAGGTACTCCCATCACCTTCACCCCTTAGATATTTTTATCTCTTTCCATTCTTTCTAATTCAACGGGGTGCTCCTCCTCCATCTCCTCTTGATTCATCGTCCCCACATACCATACTTTACTCATGGGAAAGGATCTGGTATTAAAGTGGACATTATAAAAATGCCAGATAAAAATGGCGCTAATAGCCAAGATAGCCTCATCCGTGTGGGCATAGCGGGATGAATCGATTACCCAGCGGGGTAGGAATTGCGTAAAGAATTGAGGGTACCACATCAAAAGACCAGAGCCGCCCATGATAAACATACCCCAGAATACCGCCCAGTAGTCGAACTTCTCTTTGTAGGAGTAGCGGTCAAAACGGGCCGGTTCCTTTCTGAATCCAAAAAAGTAGCCCAGGTTCTGAAAGAGATCGTTAAAGTCTTTCCAATTGGGCATAATCGCCCAGGACTTTCTTTTGCCACCTAAAGGCACAACCACCAGATATATCAAGTGATATACACTTACGAAAATCATAAGCGCAGCTCCCAGGAGATGGACATAAAAAAGATTATCAAAACCACCAAACAAGGACACAACTCCTTGGGCAAAACTGCTTTGTTCAAATTTTATTGGCAAACCTGTAAGGGTAAGAACAAAAAAGCTGGTGAACATACCCATATGCTGAATTCTCTGATGTATATCAAACCGCTCATACACTTTATCCTGTCCCATGGGGTCACCTCCTGTTGCGGGTCTGCAATATAGTTCGCAGCTCGCGATACAACTGCATTTCAATGTGAATCACCAACAAGGTCATAGCAATTATTGTTAACCAAACAAAGAATTTCGCGGTATAATACATGGGCTTCCCCGGCCCCATAGCAGTCAGTTCGAAATGCTCCGTCCCTTGGGCAAAGCCTGGGGAGGGATTATCATGGCACTTGGCGCAGGTCTGGGGGATATTTTCCTTTGCTACAAGTGAATTAGGATGATCTTGTCCTAAAACCGCGTGGGCACTGTGACAATCTACGCAACTGGCTGATCTTTGACTCCCCAGAAAGACCCCTTTGCCATGAAAACTCTGCTGATAGGTTTCGGCCACGCGACCTGTATGGCAGGTGTTGCAGATGGCAACACTTTCCTTCTTTGTGACCTTCACCCCCTCAGGATGAGGATAGGCAGTCACATCACTGTGGCAACTCGTGCAGCTCAGGGAGGCATGTGTCGAGTCTTTTAGTTTGTTCACTTGATTAGCGTGACACTGATTACAATCTACTTGCGCCAGCACTGTTGCTCCGCTAAAGAGCAGCAAGAAGCTAAAGACAATAAGGAAAATAAGTTTTTTAAGTACCCATTGGTTTTTCTTCGTCATATTCCCTACCTCATATTCTGAAATCGAAACATTTAAGGGGGACCCTGTCTAGGTCTGTGACCACAGCAAGGTTATTGTATCTCGAAATATCTAAGGATATGCACGAGTAATTATTGTGACCAAGAAAGATTTTATCTATTACAGTTTCTGGGGACATAAAAAAGAAGTAGAAACTATTTTTAAGTGCAGTTTCTACTTCTTTTCTTGTTTTGCTTAGGTTATCTCTTTTATTTACTATCTTGCCTAATGTTTTTACATGGCACCCTGAAGTCAGGTGATTCCGATATTATTTAATGTAAGCAGCGGCATTCTGACCCGCAATACGGCCAAACACGATGTTGACGGCGGCCGGGTTGGCTCCCCAAGTCCCGACGTTAGCGCATTCACCTGCTGCGAACAGCCCCGGAATAGGTTTTCCATCTGCTTTAAGCACCTGGGTATTCACATCTGTGTCGATACCTCCGAAGGTACCCTGCACGCGGCAGGTCATGGGGGAGGCATAGAAAGGTGCTTCATCGAATGTCATGTTCAACATGGCGCGGCCGAACTCTTCGTCCTTACCGTTAGCCACATAACCCTTGTAGTTGTTGATCGTCTTAACAAGGTTCTCCTTGTTCACGCCGATTTTGTCCGCAAGTTCTTCAATGCTGTTCGCGCTCACAAAGAGACCCAGCTTCTCATACTCACGCACATCCTTAACGCCCGCAACAAGGGAATTGTCGAAGATTGCCCAACCGCTGCCACCCTGTGCAACGACCTTAGGTCCTACTCCATATCCTCCCTGATCGTTCACAAAACGCTGACCATCCTTGTTTACAAAAATCGCACCGGTATTGAATAGGCTGCCCATATAATAGAAATAGCCATTTTCTGCGGTAGTATAGGTGAAGTTGACACGGATATAATCCATATTCTTTAGATCTGCACCTACAGCTTGAGCCATTTGATGGCCATCTCCCGTGGCGCCGGAGGAACAGGAACTCCTATAATCTTTCAGCTCGGGGGCATATTGGACCACCATATCCTTGTTTGCTCCGAATCCACCGGAAGCGATGACCACCGCTTTAGCTGTAATAGTATAGTCCCCCAGCTTAGTGGAAACCTTGATACCGTCCACGGCACCATCCTTCATAACCAGCTCAGTCGCTTTGCTGTTGATCCTTACGTCCACGCCGGCCTTTTCACATTCCGCTTTAAGGGCTGACACGATTGCGTTGCCAAACTCACCCACTTCGCGGGAAGCGGTGGAACTGATCTGACCGCTTGCCACCGGCAATTGGGCGCCGATACTGCGAAGCCAGTCCGCCGCAGCGCCATTGTTATGTGTCAGTACGCTGAAGGCCTCCGCCGTTCCCTTGGGGTTTTGCTTTGTTAAGGTCGCCGCTTGTTCGTCTGCTGTCACATCGCTGCCCAGCGCAACATGGGTCTTATCCCCTATCGCACCAAAGCTTTCGATGGAATAATTTGAGGTACCGCCCAAAATGCCAAGCTTCTCTAGCAGGATGACCTTCTTACCCTCATTAGCCGCGCTGATGGCAGCGGTCATGCCTGCGCCACCCGCCCCAACTACCACCACATCCGCTGTGCTGTCTTCATGAGGCACCTCCGTGGTAACCTTGCCTGTAAACTTGGCCGGGTCACCGCCCGCTTGGGTAATAGCATTCTTAACCGCATTCAGGAACGCGAAGCTACTGATTGTCGCCCCGCTCACCACATCAAGGTCCAAGGTCTGATTCTGCACGATCAGATCAGGGTATTTCTGAATTGGGACAGAACCTGTGTTGTAGGTCTCCTTTTCACTTATAACCTTGATGGCGTCGATGCTGTCTGCCCCCAGTGTGACCTTAACCACGATCTGACCGTTGCGGCCGTCACCCACACCAAGGTAGTCGCCAGGGACTATCCCTGTCTTTGCTGGGGCAGATCCTCCATTACTGGCGGGGGCGGCGGAACAGGCCGACAGCACCAGCGTTAGGCACAGGAATACCGATAGAATTGAGATAATCTTTGTTTTCTTCATCCTTCTTCCTCCTTATTAAGCTGTATATATGCTATACTGCTTGTGAAATGTATTTTAAACTATGGGGCAACCACAGAGTCAATACTCGGAGGTGTAAATATTTGTGAAAGTTACCATTCGAAAATTGGCGGATTGTATTGGTGTAACACCGGAAACCATCCGACATTACCGAGAGATCGGGCTGCTGAATCCAAAAATGCGGGAAAACGGCTATTACGACTACAGTGTAAACGATGCGCTTGTGGCGCTTCTGACCAAGGAAATGCGCACCTATGGCATGCAACTTGAATCCATACGGGATTCTTTCGTCAGCATCTGCGAATACAACAAATTCTTGGGACATCGGGAGGCGGAGTTGGAGCGTGAAATAGAGATGCTCCGGCTGGAGCTATCACGAATGCATGAAACCCGGATCTACGCGAGCTGTGGCGTGCGGATTCTGAATAAGGTTGAAGAATTCGACGGCCCGGCAACCTGGGCTGTGGTGTCAATCAACCGCAAAGAGGGCTTTCTTCCAGACTACGGAATGGAGCAGTGGGTGAAGCAGCTTCCCTTCACTT
This sequence comes from Desulfitobacterium sp. THU1, assembly GCF_038181555.1. NCBI lineage: Bacteria > Bacillati > Bacillota > Clostridia > Eubacteriales > Desulfitobacteriaceae > Desulfitobacterium > Desulfitobacterium sp. THU1. Next base: position 217,246 of record NZ_JBBWUA010000002.1, read on the forward strand.
ATGTGTCTGCGACCATCCCGCTGGAGGAATTGAACTACCGAAAAGGGCTTGACCTTTACAGCATCCAACTTGGTTTGGGCGCACTTATCCACTATGTGGAAAAGTTTCGACTCCCACTGGGTGGCCGCGCCTACTATCAACCCGGCGGCCATTTCATCCGCACCTGCATCACCACTCATGACCTCCTCTCCCTGTGCCCACAAGATATTTCTCCTCTGCTGGAATACGCGGAGGCACACGAGTATGTCTTTGCAAGCTGCACGGGTGGGCGGTTGCTACATATTGACCACACCGAAAAGGGACCTCTTTTCTACCTACTGGTATGGGTGCGCGTGGATCCAAAAAGCACTCCTAGTTCATTGGACAAAACACTTTCACATTGATTTGGTTAATAATAAAAATCCGAACGATTCAACAGAATACGTTCGGATTTTTTGTGGAAAATTGCTCAATGGTTAACTCCCAAACTTTAATCGACTGCTTATCCCTGAGACAGGTCAAAAAATTATATCCCCTATTTTCCCGTAGGCAGTGCACGGCTTCCCGGTTTAATCGCTGGAATCCCTTCTGCACAGAGAGGACAACCTTCTGGATCGAAGGTCTCAATCTCGATCTCCAGCAAAGCGGCTAAAGGCACTCCAAACTCAGCTTTTCCACAACTGCGATCCACAATTACTCCCACACCGACGGGTTCAGCTCCATAGGCTTTAACGACCTCGATAACCTCCCGAACTGAGCCTCCGGTTGTAATCACATCTTCCACAACTAAGACACGCTGACCCGGATGAAGTTCAAAACCCCGCCGTAATTTCATTTCTCCGTTTTCTCGTTCAGTAAACAGTGCCTTCGTTCCTAAGGCCTTGCCTACCTCATGAGCAACCAATATTCCACCCATGGCGGGTCCGATGACTAGGTCAATCTTGTGACCCTTAAAGGATCCTGCCAGTGCCTCACCCAAGCGAGCTGCATGGTGCGGGTATTGCAGAACCTTAGCGCATTGCATGTATTGGCGGCTGTGCCTTCCCGAAGTCAGTCGGAAATGCCCCTCCAGTAAGGCCTCGCTCTCTCTGAAAATACCTAAAACCTCTTCAGGGGATATAGATTTATTGGATATAGTCATGTAATTAACTCCTTTCAAAACATCACTTCGTGATCCATCTCGACCCTACAGCTAAATATCATTTTAAGGCTCTAATCCCAGAGACGTTCTAAAGCCTGCCGAGGACTTGGAGCTTGGGTGATTGGCCTGCCTACCACCAGATAGGAGCTACCCGCCTCAAGAGCTTCAATGGGAGTGAGAGTACGGGCCTGATCATGGGTCTCGCTTCCTCTGGGGCGGATCCCAGGCGTAATGACTAGAAAATCCGGACCTAAATGCTCACGGAGGACCTGACTTTCCTGTGCCGAAGCAACGACCCCATCGATACCTGCCCTTTGCCCAAGTTCGGCCAAGGCCACCACCTGATTTTGCAGGGTACGGTTTACTCCTAGCTCCACGTGCAGTCTTCCTTCATCAAGACTGGTTAAGACTGTGATCCCAATAATCTTCATCCGCTTTTCAGAGTTTCCTTGTTCCTTGACCTCATGAGTGGCCTGGACTGCCCGAGCCATCATATCATAACCACCACTACAGTGAATGGTGAGCATGTCGGCGCCATAGCCCGCTAAAACCCGAACCGCTCTTTCCACCGTATTGGGAATATCATGGAGCTTTAGATCTAAGAAGATGGAGAAACCTTTTTCCTTTAACTCCTTGATTATACTCGCCCCTGTTGCGTTATATAGCTCCATCCCTACTTTGAGCCAGCACCCGCTCCCCTGCAATTGGTCCGCCAAGGCTAGGGCCTTCTCCCTGCTGTCCACATCCAAGGCTACCATCACCTTAGAGGTGGTCTCCTGAAGAGTTCTTTCTTGCTCCATCTTTATCTTCCTTTCTTCCATGACTGCAAGCTGTAAGACTCCTAACTTTTATGAAAAATCCATCTGAAGTAAGAATCATTGTATCACCTAGTTTTTTACACTCTATTGGATGATCTTTCCTACAGCTCGGGTTTGAAAACCTAATGTACTAATCGGAGTACATTATCCTTGTGTACTAACTCTAGTGCGCTAATCCCACGATATCACTCACAGCGGCAAAGCCATGTCTCCGGCAATACTCCTCGATTCCCTCAAGCACCTCGAGAGGAGCCAGCGGGTTCACAAAATTCCCCGTGCCGATGCTCACCGCTCTGGCACCAGCCAGCATGAATTCCGCTGCATCCTGCCAGGTGAGGATTCCCCCCATACCGATAATCGGGATATTCACGGCTTGCGCCACTTGCCAAACCATACGCACAGCCACTGGTCGTATCGCCGGTCCGGAAAGCCCCCCTACTTTGTTGGCTAAGATGGGTTGACGCCGTTCAATATCAATACTCATACCCAGCAAGGTGTTGATCATAGAGATAATATCAGCGCCACCCTGCTCTACTGCCTTGGCCATCTGCACAATATCTGTGACATTGGGCGACAGCTTGGCAATCACAGGAAGATTCGTCTTAGCCTTGACCAAAGCGATGACCTCTTGAGCACTGTCCGGATGAGTGCCAAAATGCATTCCTCCATGCTTCACATTAGGGCAGGAAATATTAACTTCGATGGCATCAATTCCCGAACCTGCTTGAAAAGCATTGGCCATAATTTCATAATCCCTTAAGGAAAACCCAGAGATATTAGCAATAACCGTCGTCGGTAATTCCCGTACCTTAGGGAGATAGGATTGGAGGAAGTCCTCTAATCCAGGATTCTCCAGACCTACAGAGTTGAGCATTCCCGCAGGGGTTTCTGCCAGCCGGGGTAAGGGGTTACCTAGGCGCTGCTCGGGAGTAAGTCCCTTGAGAGTGATTCCTCCCAGCTTTTCCACAGGACAGTAGGGGGCATACTCATCCCCGAAGCCATAGGTCCCGGAACAAGTGATGATAGGATTCCTAAGGGTTAAAGGACCAAGCTCCACCGTCAAGTCGATATCTTCCTTAGACTTTTCTGTATAGTTCTCATAATTATCTTCGATTTTCCCATTAACCTTCATAATCCCAGAGCACCTCCTCCCCTTTAAACACTGGTCCATCCTTGCACACTTTACCCCTGTAAATTCTACCGCTCACTTTATCCTTAAGAGTGCAGACACAGCCCAAACAGGCTCCTACCGCGCAACCCATCCGTTCTTCTAAGGAAACCTCCACCGCAGCCCCTTTTTGTAAAAAGTAATCGCTGACGACCTGAGTCATAACCTGGGGTCCACACACTGCGACGGATAAAACTTCACTTTGTGCAGCTTGTGTAGCACCCTCACCATGATTGAGCCGGCTTCCCACCTGCTTCTTCAGGAGATCCAGAACATTCCCTTTCTCGCCGATGCTTCCATCCATTGAGCTTAGAAAAACGGGGATTCTAGCTTCTTGCCACAGATCCAGCCCAGAGCTAGTAAAGAAGCCTTTATTTTCCCCACCCCAATATAAACTCACGTCAAGATTCTTCTCCTGAGCTGCTTTAGCCAAGGGGAGCAAGGGAAATACCCCAATCCCACCGGCCACCAAAATGAGTTCGCCTCGTGCAGGCAGGGTAAATCCGTGGCCCAGAGGACCCATCAGGCTCAGTTCCTCCCCGACCTTAGCTTCGGATAATATCTCTGTGCCCTTTCCCTTGATGCGGTAGAGCAGTGTGATTTCCTGAGCCTCCCTCTGAATGTCCGCGATACTGATCGGGCGGCGTAGCAGCGGATCCATTCCTTTGGCCACTTGCACATGGACAAATTGTCCGGGCTGAGCCTCTCGAGCAACTTCCGTCCGGAGAATCAGTCTCCTGATTTTGTAGAGAGGGTCACCCACAAAATCATGGGCAATAATATGGGCCTTTCCTAACAAAAGAACCCCACCTTTCTTGTTTCCTTCTGTAAGTATTTCAGTTCTACATACCTTTAATCCTGCAATTCTTTATTCGTGAATCGAAATGAATCAATGGACCATAAATCTATGGATGAGACCCCTTTTTTCAACTGAGTGGCATCAGACTGGGTAAAAAGGACATCAGTACATGAACCCAGGCCGAGGCCGTGTCTAAGCTTGTAAAGCAAGGGATACCTTGCTCAACCGCTGTGCGGCGAATCGCAAAGCCATCGCTGGCTTGTTTCTTATTATGAGTCGTAGTATTGAGTACGCATTGAATCACACCTTGGCGGATGGCATCAGTGATTTCCGTCGACCCCTGATGAAGCTTCTCCACCGGGATTACTTCAATCCCCTCCTCACGAAGGGCTTTGGCTGTTCCTTCTGTAGCCAATATCCGAAATCCTAAGTCCACAAACTTCTTAACCAATGATAGCCCTTCTTGCTTATCACGGTCCGCTAAGGTAACCAACAAGCTACCATGAGCAGACATATTGAATCCTCCCGCTAAAAGGGCTTTGTAGAGAGCCTTTTCATAAGTTCGGTCTACCCCCATTACCTCGCCGGTAGATTTCATCTCCGGCCCTAGGGAGGGCTCCACCTGATGAAGCTTGGAGAAGGAAAAGACAGGGACCTTGACTGCTACGCGCTCCGGTACCGTCCACAGACCCAGTGGTAGGTTTAATTCCAACAAGGATTTCCCCAAAATAACTTCTGTGGCGTAATCCACAATGGACAATCCGGTGACCTTGCTGATAAATGGCACCGTACGACTGGAGCGTGGATTCACTTCAATCACATAGACCTCACCCTGGTGTATGACATATTGAATATTTAAGAGGCCCAACACATTGAGTGCCCGCGCGATCTCTGTGGTGAGTATTGTAATTCGTTCTTTTAGCGGCTCGGGCAAGGTCAAAGGGGGATAGACCGCGATGGAGTCCCCGGAGTGCACGCCCGCCCTTTCCAGATGCTCCATAATTCCCGGAATACTCACATTTTCTCCATCGGAGATCGCATCCACTTCCACTTCCGTTCCCACTAAATATTGATCCATCCAGAGCTCTTGACCCGGGAAATCGGCCATGGCTCGGTTGACTACGTTTTCCAGTTCGGCAGGGTCATAGACAATTTCCATGGCACGGCCACCTAGGACAAAAGAAGGGCGAATCATCAGCGGGTAGCCAATTTGCAGCGCTACAGCACGAGCTTCTTCCAGAGATGACGCTTGACCCCCCTTGGGCCGTTTGGCGCCGATGGCGTTGAGAACCACATCGAAGAGACCCCGCTCTTCTGCCCGGTCGATATCCTCAATGCTGGTGCCGAGGATTTTATAGCCCCGCTCCGCTAGGGGCTTGGCTAGACCGATGGCTGTTTGCCCCCCGAATTGGACGATGACCCCTTCCGGCTGTTCTAGGTCCAAAACCGCCGAGACGTCTTCGAGGGTTAAGGGCTCAAAATAGAGCCTGTCTGCCGTATCAAAGTCCGTGGATACGGTCTCCGGGTTGTTATTGATGATAATCGTCTCCACCCCAGCTTTCTTGAGGGCCAATACGGAGTGGACCGAGCAATAATCGAATTCGATCCCTTGTCCGATCCGAATCGGTCCGGACCCTAAAACAACCACTTTACGTTTAGGGGAGGGGATTCCCTCATTTTCTTGATCATAACTGGAGTAGAAATAAGGGGTGAGGGCTTCAAATTCTCCGGCACAGGTATCGACCATTTTGAAAACAGGACGAATTCCTTTGTTCTCACGATAGTCATAAAGTTCTTTTTCTGTGGTCTCCCATAAACGAGCAATTTCTCGATCGGCAAAGCCCATTCTTTTCGCTTTTAACAAAAGATCATCTTGCCAAGTCGTAGTCTGGAGCTCATTGCTCAACTTGACGATGCGCCGGATAGCCAGCAGAAAGTAAGGATTCCAGCGGCTAGCTTTTTGAATCCGCTCTAGGCTAAAGCCTCGTCTGAAGCCTTCCGCCAGGATAAAAAGCAGCTGGTCATCAGGCTTTTGGCAGCGTTTAATAATTTCTTCATCAGAAAGGTCTCCCAACTCGGGTAGGAGCAGTCCATAAGCTTTTATTTCTAAGGAACGTACAGCTTTCTGCAATGCCGTCTCCAGATTCCTGCCTAAGCCCATCACTTCCCCCGTAGCCTTCATCTGAGTACCTAAGCGACGATCTGCATCTGAGAATTTATCGAAGGGCCAGCGGGGAATTTTAACCACCACATAATCTAGGGCCGGTTCGAAACAGGCTGAAGTTTTTCCGGTTACAGCATTGGTCAACTCCGGAAGAGTATAGCCCAAAGCAATTTTTGCAGCTACTTTAGCAATCGGGTAGCCTGTGGCTTTGGAAGCCAAAGCACTGGAACGACTCAGACGCGGGTTCACCTCGATGACCACATACTCCAAGCGTTCCGGATGCAGAGCATATTGAACATTACACCCACCCTCGATCCCCAAAGCTTCCACAATCCTGCGGGATGAGGTACGCAGGGCTTGAACCTCCCGATCGGTGAGAGTCTGGCAAGGAGCCACCACGATGCTGTCACCGGTATGAACCCCTACCGGGTCCATATTCTCCATATTACAAATGGTGATGCAATTGCCCGCACCATCCCTAAGCACTTCGTATTCGATTTCCTTCCAACCCGCCACACTTTTTTCCACCAGAATTTGGCCAATGAGGCTGGCTTGCAGACCGCTTTTGCAGATTTCCTGCAGGGATTCACGATCTTGGGCAATTCCGCCCCCGGTACCGCCAAGAGTATAGGCCGGTCGGACAATCACGGGATAACCAATTCCCTCAGCGAATTCTAAAGCTTCTCCCACCTCTGAAACAATCACGCTGGGCGGTACCGGTTCCCCCAGAAAATTCATCAGACTCCGGAAATGCTCCCGATCTTCAGCCTTGGTAATGCTTTCGAGAGAGGTACCCATGAGCTGCACCCCGCAGCGTTCCAGTATTCCTCGCTCCGCTAATTGGAAGGCTAAGTTCAGACCCGTTTGTCCCCCCATAGTGGGAATAAGACCATCGGGCCGTTCTCTTTCGATAATCCGTTCTAAAAATTCCACTGTCAGGGGCTCGATATAGACCCGGTCAGCGACCTCCCGATCCGTCATAATTGTGGCAGGATTAGAGTTGACGAGAACTACCTCAACTCCTTCTTCCCGCAAGGCACGGCAGGCTTGTGTTCCGGCATAATCAAATTCTGCAGCTTGACCAATCACGATCGGACCTGATCCGATCACGAGCACCTTATTCCACTTCATATTTTTCATAACTTCTTCCTCCTAGCTAAAGTGCCGTCGAATAGGTGAGCTTACGCCCCAATCGCCGCAAAAAAACGTTCAAAAAGCTCCATATTCTCATCAGGACCGGGGGCACCTTCTGGATGATATTGCACAGAGAAGATGGGGTATTGAGTATGTTCCATCCCTTCCACCGTTCCATCATTTAAATTCTTGTAAATCACTTCAAAGCCTGTGCTTGCTAAAGAGTCGGCTTCGACAGCATACCCGTGATTCTGGGCTGTCATGGTCGTTTTGCCGGTGCGCAGATCCTGAACCGGGTGGTTCCCTCCACGATGCCCAAAGGGTAATTTATAGGTTTTACCACCAGCTGCTAAGGCTAAAATTTGATGCCCTAAGCAGATTCCCATCATGGGGAGTTTGGGCAACAAGATCTGAACTGTCTTAACTAAATCGGGAAGGTCACTGGGATCTCCCGGTCCATTGCTCAAGAAAATCCCCTTGGGCGAGCTGGCTAAGATTTCTTCGGCACTGCTCCAAGCTGGAAACACGCGAATGCGCAGTCCACGCTGTTGCAAGCTGCGCAGGATATTGCGTTTGGCCCCACAGTCTAGTACCGCCACATAAGGACCACTCCCGGGGATCTCGTAGCTCTCCTGGACTGTTGCCTTGTAGACCCAGTGCTTAGTCTTTTCCATATCCATGGGATTCTGAGGGTTTTCTTCCCAATACTTCATTCCTTGTTGGTAAGTATGGGCAAAAACTCCCGGCAAGGTGCCCTCCTTGCGAATATGCCGGGTTAAGGCCCGAGTATCGATTCCCTTCAATCCCCAAATGCGCTGAACCTTGCAGAACTCTTCTAAGGATCGATCCCCGTGCTCACTGCCTTCCCCTTGGGAAAGTTCCCGAACCACTAGCCCTCTAAGGAGGATTTTATCCGCTTCATTTTCCTCATCGTGCCAGCCATAGTTACCGATCTGCGGATGGGTCAGAACAAGAATCTGACCTGAATAGGATAGGTCGGTGATCATCTCTTGATACCCTGACATCGAAGTATTAAAAACCACTTCCCCAGCTTGCGTCTTTTCAAAATCCTCCGGCCATGCTCCAAACCCTTCACCTTCAAACATAGTTCCATCTTGCAATACAAGAAACGCCATCCTAAGCCCTCCTTCTAAGTGTGAACTGGGGACAGGTCCCATTTCACAACTCTTTACCTTTAACCGTTGTTTACCTCTTGATTCTGATTAAACTTAAAATTCGCTTCATTTCGCTTGCCATTCAATAATCTGGAGCTTTACTTATCTCTCCCAAAGGCGTCCCTCAACCCATACTTTCACGGGCAACCCTTGAAGTTTTTGGCCTAAGAACGGTGTGTTCTTACCTTTTGTCGCGAGAGAGTCAGCGGTGATGGTCTCTGCGTACTCAGGATCAAAAAGCACCAAATCGGCGACTGCCCCCGGCTTTATGGACCCTCCGGTCAGCTGAAAGCGCTGAGCGGGGTTCATGCTCCAAGCTTGGATCAGTGTTTCTACTGGCAACACACCTGGGACAACTAAGTGCTGCCATACTGCCGCCAAAGCCGTCTCTAGACCTGAAATTCCAAAGGGGGCTTCATCAAATGGATTCGCCTTCTCTTCCCAAGTGTGGGGGGCGTGATCGGTGGCTAACATATCGATGGTTCCATCCAACAATCCTTCGATCAACGCTTGTCGATCCGCTTCGGTACGAAGTGGAGGATTGACTTTATAGGAAGTAGCGTAAGGAGTTTCAGCAATGGCCTCGTCGGTAAAGATCAGGTGGTGCGGATTCACTTCAGCAGTCACATCCACCCCTCGCTTCTTCGCATCCCGTATAAGCGCCACGCTTTCCTTAGCTGAAATATGGGCTAAGTGAAGCTTTCCGCCCCCCTCTTCTGCTAAGAGAAGATCGCGGGCCACCATAACACTTTCCGAACTGCTAGGAATTCCCCGCAAGCCGAGATGAGTACTCACAAAACCCCGATGCATCACCCCATGGTGGGCGAGGCTTTCATCCTCACAATGACTGACGACTGGGCAGCGGGTTAGCTTGGCGTATTCCAGAGCCAAACGCATCATTTCTGCACTCTGAACCCCTCGTCCATCATCGGAAAAGCCTACCGCCCCAGCCGCGGCCAGTTCAACCATCTCCACAAGTTCCTTCCCGTCTTGTCCCTTAGTCATCGCGGCAATGGGATGAACCTTGGCTAAGCCAACCTTTTTTCCTTGGTTCACTACATATTCGATCAGGGCCTTTTGATCTAGTACAGGAGTTGTGTTGGGCATGGCTAAGATGGTGGTAAAGCCACCCCGGACTGCTGCCTGGGAACCGCTGGCAATATCCTCTTTATCCTCACGGCCCGGTTCTCTGAGATGGGTATGCACATCGATAAGGCCCGGAAAAAGATACTTCCCTGTAGCGTCAATTTCCTCCCATGTCGAGGACTCTCCTAGTTTCTCCCGAACCTCTTCGGCAGTCATGCTCTTCTTAAGCTCAATAATTCTACCTTCTCCTATCAAGACATCGTAGTTTCCCGAGAAGCTTTGAGCCGGATCAACTACTTGCACATTTTTAATCCACCACATGATTTGTCCCTCCTCCCAATAATAGATACATAATAGCCATGCGGACGGCGACACCGTTGGTTACTTGTTCTTCAATAACCGACTGGCTGGAATTGACGATACTGCTTTCAATTTCAACCCCTCGATTCACCGGTCCGGGATGCATGATCAGGGTCTTTTTACCGGTCCGCTGGACTCGTTCGGCAGTAATTCCGTAAAGCTGTGAGTATTCCCGCAGACTTGGCAGTAGCCCTGCCTTTTGCCGCTCGAGCTGCAGCCGCAAAGCCATGATGACATCAGCTCCAGCCAGTTCTTCATCGAGATGATAGGTTGTTTTCACACCCCAGGATTTTATTTCGGGGGTGAGCAAGGTCGGGGGGCCGACAAGCACTACTTCTGCCCCCAAGGCTTTAAGGGCCCAAACATTGCTGCGGGCGACTCGGGAGTGCAGAATGTCTCCCACGAGAAGAATCTTCTTTCCTTCAACGCTACCTAGATGCTCCTGCATGGTAAATAAATCGAGCAAGGCTTGGGTGGGGTGCTCATGTTGGCCATCCCCAGCGTTAATCACACCGGCTTTAAGTTCCTTAGCAAGAAAATGTGCCGCTCCCGAACTAGAGTGTCGAATGACTACAAGATCCGGCTTCATGGCTTGCAAGGTTCTCACGGTATCCAGCAAACTTTCGCCCTTATTGACACTGCTCTGAGCCACGGCCAAGCTGGTAGTATCGGCACCGAGAATCTTGGCTGCTGTTTCAAAGGAAGTTCTGGTGCGGGTAGAGGATTCAAAAAACAAGTTATACACCGATCTCCCGCGAAAGGTTGGTAGCTTTTTTACGGTCCTTGACAAGATTTCCTTCATGGGTTTTGCTGTATTGATGATGATTTGAATCTCACTTGGCTTAAGATCTTCCATATGCAGAATGTCTTTTCGAGTCCAGCCCATACTTTTCTCCCCTTACAGTTCTATTATTTAATAAGCAAAAGCTTAAACTTACTGATACCTCTAAAGAAACCCGGCTTCGCCGAACCTTTAAGAGCACAACTACTGAAGGCGAAGTCGTTGGTTGCACAAAAAATCCCCTTACCAAAGGTAAGAGGATATAAGGATACAAGTACCCTGTATTCTCTACCCTTGGCTCACTCTCTGGAAAGCTCTTAAAGGGTATCTTAAGTTAGTCGCGTTGATTTCATACCTTATGTTAATTACTTTTGTTCAGAACGCTCTAGCAAAAGTACTTCATCCACTTCATCAATCTCTTGAATGCAGACTGAGACAATCTCCCGGCTCGAGGTGGGGAGGTTCTTTCCCACATAATCGGCACGGATAGGGAGTTCTCGATGACCGCGATCCACAAGGACGGCTAATTGGATTTTTTCCGCCCTTCCTAAATCCATGGTAGCATCGAGAGCGGCTCGGGCAGTTCGTCCCGTGAATAAAACATCATCTACTAAAACCACTGTCTTCCCCTCTATAGGAAAGGGCACCTCGGTTTGATGAACCACCGGCTGTATATCAATCCGACTTAGATCATCTCGATATAAGGTGATATCTAGTATCCCTAAGGGAAGTTTAACGCCTTCAAATTCTTCGATGCGTTGTCGAATTCTTTCTGCCAAGGGAACGCCGCGACGTCGGATTCCAATCAGGACGACCCCGTCTGTTCCTTTATTCTTCTCGATGATTTCGTGAGCAATCCGCGTGATTGCCCGTCGGATTCCATCCGCATCCAGAATCTTGCTCTTTGTGATCCCTTCCAAAGCTTTGCCCCCTTGCCTAAATACGTACAAAAAAACTGCCTACTTGCGCAGCAGACAGTTATCCCACTTCTTTCTGCCTTCTGCGTCTCACAGGACCTTTTTAAAGGCTATCACAATTTTAGTCTAACTTAGATGCCAACCATTGTCAATCAGAATTCCCATGTATTTTTCAAAGCATATTAATCAATAATTTATTCACTTATCCAGAGGGCAGGGGCTGATAGTAACTACCTCTCTCCTTCACGAATCGCTTGTAAAGTCTTCTGAAAACGTTCCGGTGGCGAAGCACTAAACTCGAGATATTCTCCTGTCCTCGGGTGGATAAACCCTAAGCGCAGAGCATGTAACATTTGACCTTGGATAGCAAAAGGATTTTTCCTTGGTCCATACAACGGGTCTCCCAAAACCGGATGTTTAAGGTAGGCCAGATGAACGCGAATCTGATGAGTTCTACCTGTTTCTAAGCGAGCCTGAACATAGGTAAAATCAGAAAAACGCTCCAGAACCTCATAATGAGTTATAGCTTCTTTAGAATTATGAAAAACCACCGCCATTTTTTTACGATCAGCCTGATCCCTGCCAATAGGAGCATCAATCGTTCCCGAAGGTTCGAACAACACACCATGCACAATAGCTTGGTATTGGCGTGTCATGCTATGGGCCTTAACTTGTTCAGCCAAGCCATGGTGGGCTAAATCACTTTTTGCCACCACAAGTAACCCCGAGGTATCCTTATCAATGCGGTGCACGATTCCCGGACGTAATACGCCATTGATGCCAGAGAGATTCTGACAGTGATAAAGCAAAGCATTGACCAAAGTCCCTGTCCAAGCCCCCGGTGCCGGGTGAACCACCATACCCTGTGGTTTATTGACAACCAGCAAATCCTCATCCTCATATACTATATCTAGAGGAATGTTTTCTGCTTCCACCTTCAACTCTTGCGGTGGAGGAATCACGACTGTAATCTTATCTCCAGAGCGTACCTTATAATTCGATTTTTTTACGGTTCCATTGACGAGAACGTGACCGTCCCCAATCAGACCTTGGACATAAGAGCGGCTCTTGTCGACCACTTCGGTGACACCAACATCCAGGCGGGTTCCTTCCGGTAGCTCGAGTGCCAATGCTTCACCTAGTCCGACCTGCTCCAAGTCTTCTATCCCTAAATCCGTCTCTAGATTTTCTTCATAGGTTTCTAATCCATTTAACCCTTCGCAATCCATACTTGTCCCCTATTCCATTCCCTTTTCTCCAAACTTACTCGGCCTTCTGTTCCTTAGTTTCATTCCGGAACATCATCAGCATCAATAGACCAACACCAACAACGATAGCACTATCGGCGAAATTAAATACGAAAGGCCAAATCTGGAAGTCAAGATAATCCACAACCTTACCAATAAAAACCCGATCATAAAGATTACCTAAAGCGCCTCCGCCGATGAGCCCTAAGGCCAAACGAGTCACCCATTCTTCCCGTGGGAACATCTTCAATTGAGCATAGATTATTCCCGCTAAGACCACTACTGCTGTAAGAATAAACACCCAGGACTGACCCGGCAATAAACCAAAAGCTGCTCCCGGATTTAAGACATAGGTTAAATGAAAAATTTTGGGTATCACAATGACTGATTCACCGGGGACCATATTCCCTTGAATATAGACCTTCAAAACGCGGTCGAAAATCCAAATCCCCGCAATGGTTAGCCATACCAACAATCTGTTACCCTCCCCGACTCTATATTTGCTCATCTATCTTAACATACGAAGGCGGGGGCGGGCAATGCTGTACCTACTAAGATCGACCGTGTCTTCTTCCATAATATACCGTATTGTCCAAGCCAGGTTCCACATCAACTTCCAATGTCTCCACCGCTTGAACTGCTCCGATCGCTTCATCCCCATCCTCATAAAAGGTATTGGGATCACTCAGGTCTCGATTCGTACCTAAATCTTGAGGCGAATCAGAGGTCCCAAAGCTGGCGACGGCTTGCCAAGAATCCTCCCCATCAAAGCCAACGCGATCGGTTCCATCGTTAAAGGATCTTGAAAAAGGATTATGAAGGAGCTCATCCTCCACGGGCTCTCGATGCAGGGAATGCTGCTCTTCTTTTTCCTCTAAACGACTGCAGGCGGTACAAACGGTGGTATAGGGCAAGGCTTCTAACCTCTCCAAGGGAATGTCCTTTTGACAATGCTCACAGATTCCATACTTACCTTCTTCATAGCGCTGCAATGCCGAATTCATAGCATGAACCCTGTGCTGGAGGCGATCATGGCTTGCCACGTCCCGAGAACGTTCATAGACCTCCGTGGCAATATCCGCGGGATGATTGTCGATTACCGAAAGCTCACCAAGGGATTCTCGCATATCCCCAGTAATCAGTTCGGCTGCCATTTCCATCGCTTCTTCTTTATCTTTTTTTAGCTGTTCAATAAGTTTTGAGTATTTGCTTTCTGTCATGATGAGCCTCCTCTTATTTCCTAATACCCATTATGCGCATTTACAAGCTCCACAAGCTCTCCGATAACTCCACCGATCACCGGTAAGTTTAAGAGCACCAGATTTTTCAAAAACATCGCCAGTAATCCCAAGAGAATCGTCGCCCCTATAGCACCGCCGAGGCCCCTGACAAGTCCCACCCCAAAGTTAAGCCAAAGCAGACGTCGAGGATTATTCAGGTAACTAATATATTCCGTCAGGTTTATTTTCTCCAAGATCAGTGATAAATCCTGAACCTGTTTTCTTAGCTCTGGTCCTTCTTCTGACCGGCTTAAGGCCTTGTTATGATCGGTCGTCAACTCATTCACCTCACGATTCTCAAACTCAGTTTTCCCAAGCAGAAAAATTAATATCCTTACCGTTCAGTGATAAAGAAATCTGACTTCGCTATGACGTAGATTACAAGCATCACTGAAGGCGAAAAAAAGAGCTCCTCTTTGTCATCAACAGTTACTGCGTCTTAACTGTCTACCTCAAGAGGAGCGCTCTAACTTTTCGCATTCTATTTCTCAAAATCCTATTTCTGAATTCAGAAACCTTTCACTTAATCTCTTCGAAATTCTAAGGTCGGATACATGTTGAAGCACACCCTAAGAAAAACAATTCTTCAGCCTAGCTATGGAACTCAAGGAGGGTTAGTCCGGTGTTAAATAGCTAGCAAATAGCTGATAAAAAGTCCTATAACCATCAATAATCCGAAATAGGTATTCGTTTGTCCCGTGGCTTTCATCGCCGGCATCATGGTTATAGGCTCGGTCTTGCCGACAAAGCCTTGGGTCGCTTGGATCGCTTTGGGAATACTCAGCAGGGACAAAAGAATCCAAGGAGTAATCGTCCCTGACACCACAAGTCCCACCAGCCATAAATAAGCAAGTCCAAACATCACAGCCATAAATTTTACGGCGTTTTGCGGTCCTAAGACGACCGGGATAGTCTTTCTCCCATTGGCCTTGTCCCCATCATGATCGCGGAGATTATTCCCTAAATTGATGAGACCTACTAAAATACCGCTGGGTACAGCAACCAAGACCGCTATACCGGAAACATAACCTGTTTGGATAAAAAACGCAATCAAAATAATCAAGAAACCCATGAACAAGCCGGAAAATAGTTCTCCTAAAGGAGTGTAGGAAATGGGGTAGGGTCCTCCAGTGTAGAGATAACCCATGAGCATGCAAATCGAGCCCACCACTGCCAACCACCAAGAGGAAGATGCGCAGATATAAACACCCAAAAGAACGGAAATCCCATACATCGTCAGGGCTAGGGTCATGATTAAGCGTGGCGACATCCCATGGCGCACAATGCCACCGCCGATACCTACTGATTTCTCTGTATCCAACCCTCGCTTAAAATCATAATACTCGTTGAAGAGATTGGTTGCTGCTTGAATAAGCACACTAGCCACCATCATCGCTGCAAAGAGCAAAGCGTTTGTTTTGCCCTCCAACAGTGCCAGAACCGAGCCCAAGAGAACCGGCACAAAGGCCGCTGTCAAAGTATGGGGCCGGATCAACTCCCACCATATCTTCCAGTTTTTCTTATTTGAATGTGCATCGTTGTGCTCTACCTTCATAACTTTCTCCTCTTTTAGGACTTTACCACGCAACAAGGGTAATCCATCCATTTATAGCTTAACAAATTAACAACAATCGACAATAAGCTTATTTCTGATAAAACTAACATCCTATTCCTACCTAAACTTCGAGACAAACCTAACCTTACTTATTATAACCAATACCCGAATGTCAATAAAGGAAAAAATTCAAGGAGCCCAGTGGCTCCTCTTAGTCTCCGTTACTTTTTGTGAAATAAACAAAACCTCCACCTAGAGTCGTTGTCTTAATCCACAAGGCTAGGTCAGCCTTCTTTAAGATACCTTCATCCAAAATCGTAACGCTGGCCTTGCCCTTATCCTCCTCATAGTCGAGTTGAATAATGGTGACCCAGTGCCAACGGCTCAGGTTTTTTACCTCACCATTATGCCAATTTAAAAAGGCAATCGGCGCATTGTTATCCAGTGCGTCCGCCAAAAAATCAATCATCTTAGCTAAACTCGGGCGTCTGTAGACTGCCTCAGGTACTTCGCAAAGATAATATTCCAGCTCAATCCCCTTGGTCTGAGCAAAAGCCAGCATTGGTTTGTAAAACATGCTTAGTTTATGAACTCCTCGTAATGAAGGAGTAACATAGTGCCACAGTTCCTTCATCAAAGCAACCCAATCCTTTTGACTTTGCAGCCGATCCGCAGGTGAACGCTGCTCGTAGGTTAAATAATAAAAAATATTTGTAGCTGCACAAGGGCCACAGCCCGCCAGACGCTGGAAAGTCGTCGGATACCATCTCTGACAGGAACCATAAGCCACTTGATGGTCATCTGGATTAATATGCTCAAACACATCAGGATGTGCAATGGCTTTTGATATCAACATTCCCCAACTCCTTAATCGGCAGCGGCGTTTTTACCCGCCAAATGGGCTGAGGACCAAGCCCATTGAAGATTATAGCCGCCACAGTCCCCGTCTATATCCATAACTTCTCCAGCAAAGAAAAGTCCCGCCACAAGCTTGGATTCCATAGTCGCCGGATGGATATCGCGAACGTCAATGCCACCGGCCGTCACTTGAGCAGCTGTCCAAGTGTTGGTTCCGGTAATCTGAAAACGCCAGTCCTGCAGTATATTCAGGATAGCCTCCTTCTCGCGGGAAGTAAGCTCCGCGACCAATTTGTGCATATCCTCAATACCCGCCTGTTTCAAAACAACAGGTGTTAATTGCTTGTTAATAAAGCCAACGAAGCTAAAGTGCACACTTTTTTCCGGCTGATCTTGCCAGCGTTTCTGCAGGTAGTGAGCCAGCTTATCCTTTGTCCAGGTATGAAGCATCGAGACCTTAACGCATACCTCTTGTTTACTTTTTAATTTCTCGGCAGCCGCACGGCTTAATTGAAAAATTGGCGGTCCGGAAATTCCGTACTCCGTGAATAGCAATTCCCCTTGGGCTTGGGCCAGGGATTTATCTTTGACAATAATCTCAGCCAACCCCTCGAATTTGATACCTTTGATCTGCTTCAGAAAGGGTTCGGCAAGCTTAAGCTGTACTAAGGCCGGAAACGGCTCTACAAGACGATGCCCCAAACTCTCAGCCAAGGCATAGCCACTCCCGGTAGAACCCAAGTTTGGAGCAGCCTTCCCTCCTGTCGCGAGAATGACTCGATGGGCAAAGTACTCTTTTCCATCCTTCGTCAAGACCTCAAAGCCTTTGTCCAGTCTGCGAAGTCCTTTCACTTCCGCTTCCAATACCACTTCAATTCCTAAACGTTCCACTTCATAGCGTAGGACATCTAAGACGCTGGAGGCTTGATTAGAAAAAGGAAATACTTTACCTTCCTCTTCCACCTTATGAGCAATGCCAAGGCCCTCAAAAAACTCAATGGCTTGATTATTATCAAAGGCTTGCAAAGCCTTCACAGCAAATCGCGGATTCTGACCATGATAATGCGATAGTTGCAGATCCGTATTGGTTAGATTACAACGCCCATTACCCGTGGCTAAGATTTTCTTGCCGACCCGCTGATTTCTCTCTAAGATAGTCACCGCCGCTCCAGCCTGACCGGCAATGATTGCAGCAAACAAACCAGCGGCCCCGCCGCCGATCACGACGACTTTGAGTTGTTTCCCCTTAGGCATTGGTATCCCCCTCACGGTCTAAATCACTTTATATCATACACCATTTTTATGGAATAGAGCAATTTTAAGGCGAAGTCAAAAGCATAAAAAAGCTACGGTGCTCTTGATCAAACACCGTAGCTCTTATCCGTGAATATTTCAGGTTTTCTTATCTTTCTATTTTTAGATATTGTAAAGCGAAAGGATTAACCGACAATGACGTCCAGCAAATCTCCATTTCTTAAGCCAAAGGCATTGCCTTCGTCTGTATCCACATGCATATCTAAGGCATAATTAGGGCTTACCCGGATCAGAACGCGTTCAAAAACTCCTGCCCGTGGTCCATTCACTTGAACCTTAACATGGTCCCCATCTTTCACGCCATATTTTTCAGCATCTTCCGGTGTCATATGAATATGACGAGCTGCAATAATCGTTCCAGCCTCAACTTGGACTTTTCCGGCGGGGCCGACTACTTCCAATCCAGGGCTGCCTGCAATATCTCCCGAATCACGAACCGGGGGTTTTACCCCAATCTTAAAGGTATCTGTAGCTGCAAGCTCCACTTGGGTGGCTTTACGAGCAGGTCCTAACACACGCACACCGGGCATCGAACCTTTAGGTCCTACTAAGGTTACAGTCTCTTCACAGGCAAATTGACCCGGTTGAGATAGATCCTTTGTCCGAGTGAGTTGGTGTCCGGCACCAAAAAGGATACCGATATGTTCCTCAGAGAGATGAATGTGACGGTTAGAAATTCCGACGGGTACTTGAAAGGTTTTCATGAACATGACCTCCTGGTTAAAGTTTCTAGACGCTATCTCTATGCTAATCTACAACTTATAATTATACTCCATATTTCGCTAAAAATCTGCATCAGAAAATTGCTTCTTTAAAATTGCAATTCAATACTGCTCAATCTTCAACTTTTCGCCAACGGAGATCGGGTTTTCTGGCTGCGCCTGTCTCATCCAAGCGAGTGACCAACGTATGATGGGGAGCGTTTTTCACCATTTCTACATCATCTTGAACTTCGGCAGCAATTTTTATCATGACCTGAGCAAATTGTTCAAGGGTTTCCATGCTTTCCGTTTCCGTAGGTTCAAGCATCATCGCCTCTTCCACGATGAGTGGGAAGTAAATCGTGGGCGGATGATAGCCATAATCCAAAAGTCGTTTGGCGATATCCAAAGTATGAACACCGTATCCTTTGAGATTTTGCGGAGTAATAATAAACTCGTGCATGCAGATTCGGTCATAGGGCAGATGATAGTGCTCTTTTAAGATGCTCATTAGGAAATTGGCATTGAGGACAGCATTTTGAGACGCAGCAGTCAACCCTTCTCCCCCTAGAGCCCTGATATAAGCATAGGCCCTAACCAATACCCCAAAATTAGCTTGGAAAGCTCTGACCCGTCCAATAGAAAGAGGACGATCTGCGTCGAGGGTGAATTTCCCATCGCTCGTGCGCACTGCCACAGGCTTCGGCAAATAGGGTGCGAGAAACTCTTTGACTCCTACAGGTCCTGACCCCGGACCGCCTCCACCGTGTGGAGTAGAGAAGGTTTTGTGAAGATTGATATGGACCACATCAAAGCCCATATCTCCAGGACGGGCAATCCCCATAATTGCATTGGCATTGGCCCCATCGTAGTAAATTAGACCACCCACATCGTGGATTATCTTAGCGATCTCTAAGATATTCTCATCAAAAAGACCTAGGGTGTTCGGATTAGTCAGCATTAAGGCCGCTACTTCCTCATTGGCCGCTTGGCGCAAGGCCTCAATATCCACCCCGCCACGTTCATTACTAGGTACTTGCACAATCTCAAAGCCCGCCATGGCCGCTGTCGCGGGATTCGTTCCATGGGCAGAGTCCGGTACAATAACCTTCGTTCGCTTAAAATCCCCCTGTTGCTCATGGTAGGCTTTTATGATGAGAATTCCCGTCATTTCACCATGAGCGCCAGCAGCCGGCTGGAGGGTAAAGGCATCCATACCCGTAATCTCCGCCAGATCCTCTTGAAGTTCAACCATCAAACCCAGAGCACCTTGAACTAAGGCTTCCGGTTGATAGGGATGAATCTGACTAAAGCCCGGCAGACGTGCCAGTCTTTCATTAACCTTGGGATTATACTTCATAGTGCAGGAGCCTAAGGGATAGAAGCCTGTATCCACCCCATGGTTAAAGGTGGACAGTCTGGTGAAGTGACGGACCACGTCCACTTCCGAGACTTCGGGGAGCTCCGCTTCCTTCTCTCTCAAGAATTCTCTTGGAACTAGGGTCTCTAAGGAGACCTCCGGAACATCACAGGGGGGCAAACTAACTCCTGTCCTGCCCTCTTGGCTCAGGTCAAAAATAAGCGGTTCTAGTGCTTTCATTGTATCTCCCCCATTCTGGCCACTAGCCGATCGATATCTTCCTTGCTCTTGGTCTCTGTGACGCAGAAAAGAAGATGCTGATTCAGTTCCGGGTCGAAACGGGATAAATCGAGACCGCCGATGATCTTATGCTGTAAAAGGTGTTCATTGACTCTCTGAGGACTGATTTGGGTTTTGATCACAAACTCGTTAAAAAACGGACTGCTAAACGCTAGGGACATTCCGGGGAGCTTCCCAATCTCTTGAGCCGCATAATGGGCTTTTTGCAGATTAAGGTGGGCCATCTCCTTGAGCCCCTTTTTACCTAATCCCGAGAGGTGAATGGTAAACGCAAGGGCACAAAGGGCCTCATTTGAACAGATATTTGACGCTGCCTTCTCTCTACGAATATGCTGTTCCCTAGCCTGCAAGGTGAGTACATAACCCTTCTTGCCGTTTTTATCCTTAGTGGCTCCGACAATCCGCCCCGGCATCCGCCGTATGTATTTTTCACGACATGCTAAGAAACCAAGATAGGGACCACCGAAATTCAAAGGATTGCCAAAGGGCTGTCCTTCTCCCACCACGATATCCGCACCGAGCTCGCCAGGAGATTTAAGCAATCCTAAGGATACTGGGTTCACCGCCATGACCAGTAGCGCCCCCTTGGCGTGTGCTAACTTGCCAATCTCCTCAGCTTGTTCAATAACCCCAAAGAAATTTGGGCTTTGCAACAAGACTGCTCCCACCTCTTGATTAAGCGCGCCTTCTAATGCGTCGAGGTTAATGACGCCGTTGGTGGAGGGAATAGACTCAACTTCCACACCGCGAGGAAGCAGATAGGTTTGGAGTACTTCTCGATATTCCGGATGAAGTGTTTGCGGCACAAGCACTTTCTTGCGACGGGTAGCATCGCAAGCCATCAGGGCTGCTTCAGCTAAAGCAGATGCTCCATCATACATGGAAGCATTGGCCCCGTCCATGCCCGTCAATTCGCAGACAAGAGTCTGAAACTCATAGATCGCTTGCAGGGTCCCTTGGCTAATCTCCGGTTGATACGGAGTATAGGCCGTATAAAACTCCGAGCGGAGCAGAAGTTGGTCTACATAACTGGGGATGAAATGCTCATAGGCCCCTGCTCCCAGATAAGAATCATACTCTTCGACCGTAGTATTTTGGGCAGCAAGTCCTTGAATTGATTTCACCAATTCATATTCAGACATGCCTTGCCGAATCTTTAATTGAGCTTGGCGCCGAACGCTTTCTGGGATATCCGCAAAAAGCTCTTCAATCGAGTTGACTCCTATTCGGGCCAGGATCTGTTCTTGCTGGTCCACTGTGTTCGGCACATAATTCATATTAATGGCCCTCCTCCGCGAGAAACGCTTCATATTCGGCGGCAGACATTAATCCATCTAAATCCTTTAAGTCATCAACTTCTACTTTAACTAACCAACCCTCTCCATAGGGATCGTTGTTCAGTAGCTCGGGAGAATCCAGGGCCTCTTGATTGAATTCGATGACCTTGCCCCCGACAGAGGAGATAATATCCGATACCGCCTTCACAGATTCCACTGTTCCATAAGCTTGCCCTGCTACCACGGTCGTATCGACCTCCGGTAACTCAACAAATACTACATCTCCCAAGCTTTCTTGGGCATGTTGGGTAATTCCTAAAACTACTGTATCTCCTTCTACCCTAGTCCACTCATGAGATTTGCTGTACTTTAATTCCACTGGATTCATATGATCATCCTCCTTAATTATGTGGGACTACAGTCCCCAATACTTGCATCTGTTATTACTACTCTGAGAAAAAGTGACCCATGAGCGTAGCTTAACATACCGGTGAGAGCGATTTCACTGTGTAAAAGGCAGCTAAGGCTTCTGCCTCGCTTCACTCGCCATAAGCCAAGCTTTCTTTAGCGCGGAAGGGCGTTATAGGAAACTCGGCTTGTGTGAAGAATGAACAGAAGCCCTAGCTGACTTATCCACGGAGTGGATAAGCTACTCGACCCAGAAAATATTCTCATTCATCAGTGGGGCCGCTTATAGAACTGAGAAGGCACAATCTGAGCCTTGACTGCTTTGCCCCGAATCATAACATCGAGTGTTTCTCCTAGTTGGGCATACTCCGCGGGAATGAGACCTAAAGCAATGTTTTTATTTAAGGTTGGAGAAAAAGAGCCTGAAGTAATAAACCCAATTTCTTTACCCTCCCTCTGAAGGGGATAGTGGGAACGAGCAATTCCCCTCTCGATCATTTCCAGACCGACGAGCTTACGGGGCACCCCTTTTTCCTTCTGAGCCAAAAGGACCTCCCTGCCGATGAAATCTTCTTTAGCCAACTTCACAAAGAAGCCAAGTCCTGCCTCCAAAGGAGTAATATCTGGACCCAATTCATTGCCATATAGGGGTAAGCGAGCCTCAAAACGCAGCGTATCGCGAGCCCCGAGTCCGATGGGCTGCACACCCACTTCACTTCCCGCTTCTAAGATTCTCCGCCACATTTGCGGTGCCTGTTCAGGAGATAGATAAATTTCAAACCCATCTTCCCCGGTATACCCCGTCCGTGAAACCAGACAAGGCACGCCATCCACTTCCCCTTGCTTGAACCAGTAATACTTGATTTCTTGCAAATCTAGATCTGTCAGCTTTTGGAGAATTCTCTCTGCTTGGGGACCTTGTAAGGCCAATTGCGCATACTCTTGGGAACGATTCTCCAGCTTCACCGCAAAATTCTTGGTTTGCTCCTGCATCCAGGCAAAATCTTTATCCGTATTAGAGGCATTGACGACAATTAAATAATGGCCCTCACGCATTCGATATACGAGCAGGTCATCGACGATTCCTCCATCCGGGTAGCACATGGGGGAATATTGAATTTGTCCATCCTTCAGGTGGGATAGATCATTGGTGAGTATGTATTGAATAAATGCTAGAGCATCCTGACCCTTGACCTCTACTTCACCCATATGAGAGACGTCAAAAAGTCCTGCCTGATTGCGTACTGCCTTGTGTTCTTCAATAACTCCTGCATACTGAACGGGCATTTCCCAACCGCCAAAATCGATGAGCTTGGCTCCCAACCTTTGATGTTCTTCATAGAGCGGAGTTCTTTTGAGTTCTGCCACTTCAACCACCTCCTAAAATATGAGTATTTACTAATTCAGCTAAAAAGATGAAAATAAATAAAAAAACAGAGGGAATAACGCGTCGCGTTACCTCTGTCCCTTTAACCTGAGAGATTACCTAGCGGCTACCCCTTTGGTGTTCTCATCTGAGAAGCTCTCCAGAGTTTCGTCTTCCAGCAGTACTTTTGCCTGAGAGTTTCCCCCAGAATAGTGCGACATTCTGGCCGTTTCTCCTTCGGCGCTCAACACATGAGTCTCTCCCGCTAGAATCATTCGAAACCTATACAATTATCTGCTTTAATTATAGTCAGGAAACTGAGATTCGTCTAGACTATTGCCCTAAGATTCTAATAATTAATTATGTAAAATTCATTATGCAAAACTAACGATGTACTGCCCCTTAAAGCTTGTGAGCGATACCGTTCAAATCATTGCCCACGTGTTGCAATTCTTGAACCATCATCGCTATTTCTTGAGTAGCTTTTGCTTGTTCTTGGGCAATCACATTGTTTTGAAATACACCCTTAACGATTTCTTCCATGGTTTCTTGAAACTTCATCAGAAGGTCATTGATCTCATTAGCTGAACGATTGCTTTCCTCGGCTAGCTTCCGGACCTCACCGGCAACCACTGAAAACCCTTTACCCAACTCACCAGCTCGAGCCGCCTCAATTGCTGCATTAAGGCCCAAGAGATTCGTTTGCTTCGACACACGACGAATAAATTCAGTGACCCCTTCTGTAGCCTTTACTTGCTGCTTAGCCTCTTGGGCGACAGTAGCGACAGTCTGGCTCACACTGGCAACCTCTTCAGAAGAGGCAGCCATTTCTTCCAGTGCTCCGGCAGCCTGCTCGATAGACTCTCCTATATGATCGACATGCTTCTTAAGAATTTCCTTAAGCTCTTCATCACGTAGCAAATAAGCAACCATGGCAGCAGCAACCTTAGCCACAGGAGTCACGATGGCGAGGGGTCCGGCAACTCCAAAGGTTCCCACCTTTTCTTCTTCTAAAAAAATAGCAAGATTCAAGCCCTCGCGGATCTGTCCTGAACCATTGGCTTCATCTTCCGCTGTAATCTTGATTTCGTTGATTGGAGTACTCATAATGCGCTGAGCGCCCGCATGTAAAACGCCTACCCGTAGCCTTGCTGAATCAGCAATAATAATGCCATGGGGGTCACAGACGATGCCGTGGTATCCACTTTCCGAGTAAATCAAATCAACAATTCGGTTGGCCAGATTCTCCGTGACTTTTTTCATAATCCTCTCTCCTACCTCTGCTGTGCGTCTTAGTGTCAACTCCTTAAGGGGCCGAAAAAATTATAAAACGCGCAATTTTCCTATTATTTTTATAATACTCACTTATCTAATAATTGT
Source organism: Desulfitobacterium sp. THU1 (assembly GCF_038181555.1). NCBI lineage: Bacteria > Bacillati > Bacillota > Clostridia > Eubacteriales > Desulfitobacteriaceae > Desulfitobacterium > Desulfitobacterium sp. THU1. The sequence goes on from NZ_JBBWUA010000002.1 coordinate 241,814, forward strand.
CCAATGATTTAAGGAATAAATTGTGACCTATTACTCTAATTTGGGTATTATTTTGGGTATTAAATAAAAGAGAAAAGACTTGCCTGGTAAAGTTCCAAGAAGTCTTTCTAAATAACAACCAATTATTTATCTAAGTTCTAGAGGCGGCTTACCACCGATGCACATCTTGGGCATAGACTCGGATGGTCTTGATCTTGACCCACTTTAGCATCATAAATCCAACAACGTTCACATTTATCACCGGCCGCCGAGCCCACTGCGATGCCAAGCCCTTCAATGGATTCCGCCATGGTGATTCCTTCTGGTTTTCCCTCTCCTGCTTGGTGTACATAAACCTCAGAGACAATAAAAATCTCCGCCAAGTTCGGAATAGCCTTCAAGAATGCTTCGAGTTCTGCATTCGGGTAAATCTCGACTCGAGCTGTCAACGAGTGGTTAATCAGCTTATCTTGACGAGCCTTTTCGAGGGCCTTCGTTGCTTCTGAACGCACAGCCAATAGAGTATCCCATTTCTTTTCCAAAACTGCATCCATCCATTGGGGATTAACCTTTGGCATTTCCTCAGTTTGGATATTCGAGCCTTCAGCTATTGCTGGGATATATGGCCAGATCTCATCTGCCGTAAAGGTTAATACCGGAGCAATCAGGCGTACAAGAGCATCAAGGACATCATAGAGTACGGTCTGAGATGCGCGACGCAGAGCCGAATTCTTGCCTTCCACATAAAGGCGATCTTTGGCGATATCTAGGTAAATCGCGCTCAATTCTACAGCACAGAAGTTATGAACGCTATGATAAACCCAGTGGAATTCATATTTTTCATACCCTTGCAAAACACGGTCAATGACTTTTCCCAGTTGGAGCAAAGCCCAACGGTCGATTTCCGGTAACTCCTCATAGGCGACCCGATCCTTAGCAGGATCAAAGTCATTGAGATTACTGAGTAAGAATCTTAACGTGTTGCGGATCTTACGATAGGCTTCCGTCATCTGCTTCATGATCCGCGGTGAGGCGGCAACGTCATTTTTGTAGTCTGTTGAACAAACCCAGAGTCTCAGAATATCCGCACCCATATCCTTGGTAACTTGTAAGGGATCCACACCGTTACCTAAAGACTTGGACATTTTTCGGCCTTTCTCATCCACAATGAAGCCATGGGTTAAGACGGCTTTATAAGGGGCCTTGCCATAGGCAGCAACGGATGTTGAAAGGGAGGAATTAAACCAACCCCGATGTTGATCCGAACCTTCCAGGTAAAGATCAGCTGGCCAAGCAAGCTCTTCTCGCTCCATCAACACTCCTGTATGGCTGGTACCAGAATCAAACCAAACATCCATGATATCCGTTTCCTTGCGGAAGGACTTGCCACCGCAGGAGCAGGTGAAGCCTTCCGGCAAGAGTTCTTCGGCCGGACGGACAAACCACGCATCTGAGCCTTCGACACGGAAGATTTCTTGAACCTTGGTGATGGTTTCATCGGTGATAATCTCTTTTCCACAATCCTCGCAGAAGAAAATGGGAATGGGCACACCCCAAGTCCGTTGACGGGAAATACACCAGTCTCCTCGATCCGCTACCATGTTATAGATGCGGTCTTTACCCCAGGTAGGAATCCATTGGACATGATCAATTTCGTTCAGAGCTTCCTTGCGGAAACCATCAATGGAGGCGAACCACTGTTCAGTTGCCCGATAGATGATGGGGTTTTTGCATCTCCAACAGTGAGCATAGCTATGCTTAATCTTAGCCTCATGAACCAAGGCATGAAGATTCTTGAGGTCTTCAATAATCACCGGATTTGCCTTATCTACCTTCATGCCGGCATAAGCTCCGCCTTCAGCAGTAAATTTCCCTTGATGGTCAACAGGGCAAAGGACTGGCAGGCCATATTCTTTGCCCACGTTAAAGTCCTCTTCTCCATGTCCGGGAGCCGTGTGAACACACCCGGTACCGGCTTCCAGGGTTACATGATCCCCAAGGATGAGTACGGAATCCCGATCGATGAAAGGATGCTTAGCTATCACACCTTCCAATTCTTTACCCACAAAGCGCTTTTCAATAGGAAGTTCTAAATCCCAAGTCGAGCGTAAGCTATCTAGTAGCCCCTCCGCCACAATCCAATGTTCATTTTCTACCTGAACCTGTACATAGGTAAACTCCTCATGCAAGGTAATCGCTAAATTTGCTGGAAGCGTCCAAGGGGTTGTGGTCCAGATGATAACATAAGTGTTGTCCTCTGTAAGGACGCCCTTTCCTTCCCTGACAGGAAATTTCACAAAAATAGCATCCGATGTTTTCTCTGCGTATTCGATCTCTGCTTCAGCCAGAGCCGTTTCGCAAGAGGGACACCAATAGACGGGCTTCAAGCCCTTATAGATATAGTTCTTGCGTGCCATTTTACCGAAGACACCGATTTGAGCCGCCTCATACTCTTTTTCCAAGGTCAAATAGGGTTTTTTCCAATCTCCCCGTACACCTAGCCGTTTAAATTGCTCACGCTGAATGCCGACATACTTTTTGGCGTACTCCTTGCACATTCTGCGGAACTCAACCACGGAGACCGCATGACGGTTGACGCCTAACTTCTTTATGACCTGTTGCTCAATAGGCAAACCATGAGTATCCCAACCGGGGACATATGGGGCATCAAAGCCATTCATGGTTTTATATTTGACGATAATATCTTTGATAACTTTATTTAATGCATGGCCAAGGTGAATATCCCCATTGGCATAGGGCGGCCCATCATGGAGAATAAACTTCGGACGGCCGTCCCTTGCCTTTTGCACCGTGTCATAGATGTCTTGATCTTCCCATTTTTGCATAATTTCCGGTTCCCGCTGGGGAAGATTTCCACGCATAGGGAACTCTGTTTCCGGTAAATTCAACGTATCCCGATAATCCATAGTAGATTCCTCCTGTGATGAGTTAAAGTATAAAAAATCCCGATCCCTAAAAAGGGACGGGATATTACTCGCGGTACCACCCTTGTTGCCGGATGTCCCGGCCACTCGGAGTCCTTTAACGGGGACGAGGCGGAAGGCTTACTCAAAGTTTCAGCACTTCACTCAAAGGGGATACTCCTTGGTTCACCTCACAGGCTTTCACCATCTCCTGCTCGCTATAGAGGCTCCATTCAAGGACAGTCCTTTTCAACGCACTTAATTATTTAGAACTTTATGATACCAATAATAATACCCATACCTAGTGAGGTTTAGTCATTCAACACCTTGCGAACAATCGTAACCAGCTTGGCTTGGCCTTCAAGATTAACTGGTTCCCCCATAAACAAGCAGAGATAGGGGGTCTTTCTATCTTTCCACACGATGGTGAATTGATTAAGATCCTCGCGCTTTAAAGTCATAGGATAAGAATCCGGCTCAGTCGATAAGCCCACCACCACACCCCGTTGCTCCATTTCATCTAAAGCACGGAACGCACGATCCAAAAGATCATCACTGCCAGCCATCAAGATATCGCCCTCACGATAAGGACCAGGCTCTGCCTTGCCAATATAAATGACTTGAGCTTCTTCAATATCCTTCAGAGTATCAGGCGAAGAGGTCAGCTCTGTTTCGTGGCGCCCAATCTTCCCTGTGAAAAAACCTTGTTCCTCCTTATGCATTCCTAAACCTTGCACAAGAAAGTCGGAGTCAAGCTCCGAAAACAAAATGCTCTTCATAAGAAATCTTCTTCCCCTTTAAAAATGTCTAGATTTCATTCTAGCACAATCTCTTATGGTAGTGCAAGCATTCATGAGACAGGATTGTTAAGGAATCACGATAGTTTAGGAAACACGATCCTTTTCAAAGGCTTCCGCCAAATCCAATTGGGCAAGTAAAAAGGATTTTAGTTGAGTACGAATCATTTCCCGACGTTTTTGCAATTCTTCTATTTCATCATTAACATATTGCAGCTTATTCTGAGCTTCGGTTATTCGTCTTACTTTCTCTTGTTCAACTTCCTTGAGAATAAGTTCAGCCTCATGACGAGCAGCTTGTTTGACTTCATCAGCAGTTTGCTGAGCTAGCACCATCGTCTGCTGCAAGGTGGATTCTAATTGCTTGTATTGCCTTAGCTCCGCATCCAAACGTTGGACCTTATCTCTCAGTTCAAAATTCTCGGCGTAAACAACCTCAAATTCCTTGCTGACGCTTTCCAGAAACTTCTCCACTTCTTCCGTATGATAACCTCGGACCCCTTTGCGGAACTCTTTATTTTGAATATCGATAGGAGTTAATGCCATAATTCATCCCCCTCTTATGTCTTCCGAGGTATATAGCGAATGATGTTCCAAGCAATTCTCCCCTTGCGAGTCTCCATCGATTCTACTAAACGAACTCGACCGTAGCCCCGACAAGATAGAATATCTCCCTGCTTAACCTCTAGATCTGTTTTGGAAACTACTAGATCGTTACGCTTTACCTTCCCCTGTTTAATGTGCTCTTGGAAGATAGAGCGGGAGACATTAAAACTACTGGAAGCAACTGCGTCTATCCTTGATGATGCTACGGTAATGCGCCGCTCTTCTCCCTGTTCAGCTGGAATCTCCTGATCTCCTTCGACAAGCTCCACTTGGATCCGTTCCCGTCCGGCTTTATCCCATTGGCTGAGCAGAACATCAGCTATACCATGGGCTACTGCTACAAAAGCGCAGTGTTCACCGACGCGAATATCCCCAATCACTTCTCGTTTTAATCCCATACCCATCAGAGAACCCAAAATCTGACGATGTTCCATCGTCCCATGGGGATCAAGGGTCTTTGCTCTTAAAACCTTAACCTCACTGGCAACACTATCGAGCATACGATGATCGTCACCAATCAAAAACCGGGCTCTTTCCGCGTCAGGCAGTCCGCCCTCGGCTCGAAAAACGAGACCTTCCCGTCGCAGAATCCCTTCAAACCAGTTCCCTAAGGCTTGACTTAAAAAGGGAGTCCAAACCGGCCTTGAGGTGTTGAGGGCATCCTCGCACAAATCCAAGAGATGTGCTGCTTCAAGCTTCAACTCTTTATCAGACCAAAAATTCAAGCTAGTGCGATCCATACGATGGTTCATAATGTGCCTCTAAAAGGAAAGCAGAAGACGTAATAAGCCGGGCAAAACAGCCGTCTTAATAATCATAAGCGTAAAATAGGCAAGGATCGGCGAAATATCGATGCCAAATCCAGGTCCCCCAAACTGAAAACGCTGAAAGGGCTTCAGCAGAGGATCTGTAATCTCATAAAGTGCCCGTACCAAACTATTATATGGTACGTTAGGAAACCAAGAGAGCAAGGCCCGCGCAATGATAGCCCACATAAGGATCGTGATGACGGTGTGAACTACTTGATAAACGAATAGTATATTAATCACTCCTTATTTTGTTAAAGACCAGAAAAATCCCTTTTCCTTAAAATCATCCTTCATTTCCCCGGAAATATCTACATTATTGGGAACAAAAAGAAAAATGCCATTGCCAACCTTTTGCATGTTTCCACCCAAAGCATAGGTCGTCCCACTCACAAAGTCGACAATCCTTTTTGCCAAATTACGATCTGCATTTTCCAGGTTCACAATCACCGGACGGCGATTTTTTAGCTGATCAGCAATGTTCTGGGAATCTTCAAAAGCTTGGGGTTCGAGTACAACGACTTTAACCTGCTTTTGGGTATGGATACTTACTACTTGTGCCCCCTTGCGATTGTTTGTTGCTCTTGTTTCTTCTCGGACAACCTCTTCTTGGTCATCTTCTTCAAAATAATCGTCTTCAAAGTCTTCATCAGCAAAACCCATAATTCCAATCACTTTGTCTAACAACTTTGCCATTTTAGTAACCTCCTTAAAATCAATAAATGAATACTTCTATGTGAATCAAGTTAACAAACTATGTCCCTTAAGAGCGTTCACCAAATATCTGCCTGCCAACTCGGATCATCGTGGCACCCTCTTGAATTGCCCACTCAAAATCATGGCTCATCCCCATAGAAAGTTCCTTGAGGGCGACATGAGGTATATTGTTCACCTGAAGTCGCTCGTTCAGCAAACGCAGTTGACGAAAATAACCTTGTGTCTCTTCCTGAGAAGCACCTAATGCCCCTATAGTCATCAGGCCGTGGACCCGGACATGTTCGCAACGAGCCACTTCCGACAGAAAATCTTCCACTTCCTCGTCTAATAATCCTGCTTTCTGAGGATCGCGAGCGATATTAACCTGGACCAGGGTTGGCCAAATCATCTGCCGCTGTGCACCGTGATGTTCCAATGCTTTAAGCAAGCTTATCCTATCAAGGGAATGAATAAGCGTAATCCTAGTATCTAAATACTTTACCTTATTGGTTTGCAAACGGCCAACCAGATGCCATTCACAATCCTCAGGGAGATGATCCACCTTCTCTTGCCATTCCTGAACCTTATTTTCAGCAAAGGCACGTTGTCCTGCTTCATAAGCACAGCGAACCACATCGGAACTCATAGTCTTGCTCACTGCCAGAAGCTTTATTTCGGAAGGGTTGCGTCCACTCATAGCAGCCGCCTGATTCATCCTCTGACGGATATCTGAGATATTTCCATTTATATCCAATTCGAACACCGTCCATTTTGATTCAATTCTACAAAGAATGCCTATTTCCTGCTACTTCTAGACCACAGTTTATAATTGTGTGACATTTTTTATATTGATAGTAAGACCATCTAGACCCGTACGGGGATTGATAATGACAGGAATACCATGGGGTAAATTCTCAACACAGACGAATTCGTCATTTTCATCCAGTATTTTTACCTTGCGGTATTGGATAGCACTTTCCTGGACTACATAAACTCCCTGTTCTTCCCCCTTAATCCAAAGGCTACTTTTAGGAATCAGAATTCCGCTAACGGTAGGCTTCACAACCAGGGCAATCTCCTGAAATCTTTGCCGGCTTGTCCCATCGATATATTGGTTGAATTGAACCACCAACCCCTGGGGATCATCAAGAAGGCGCATGATTTTAGCAGTGAAGCTTTGATCGTTGATAAGCAACTTTACATTCTTACCCACCTCATACCCCTGAGTATCCACCTTGATTACCGCTACCGTAGGCAGAAGGTTATTGACGATTTTACCGATAACCTTGCCGCTGTCCACGCTGACCCCTGAACTCTGCGCCCTCTGAGCATCCTGACTAGGCTGAGAAGCTTGAGCTTCTCTATCGCTCGGATTGCTCTGAGGTGCAGGTGCTGTGGTCTCTGCGCCGGATTCAGAGCTACCGGCAACCGTCTGTTGAAGAATTTTGCTGACATCCATGGAAAGAAGATGCTCAGGAGTCAAAAATGTTTCCAGACCATCTGTTGCGGAATATACAAGTCCACCGATCGGTGCGACTAGGGTATTCGACTGGGCTAGGTTATCCTGCCCAAGGACAACTCCTCCCGATTGAATCGTTGCAACAGGGTCTCCTTTGCGGATTCGTTCTCCCTCTTGAACCAAAAACTTTGGTGTTCCTGCAGCAGGCGCCTTGAGGAGAGTTTCTTCACTGGCAAATACCACGGAGACTATCTGCTGATGTTTAATATCTCCTTGCTTCGCCAATTCCACCTTGAGAGAGCCTGTTAAGAAATTTGAACGGTAAACCCAGCCCAACGAACCGATGAGGAGTAGTAGAAGAGCCCCCACCCCAACGACTCGTATCAGGCTATAGACTAGTGTCCTTGGGCTCCTCTTCAATTGTTATCCCTCCATTTCTAGTCGGTAATTCGCAGATGAAGACGGATCCCGAGCCCAACTTCGATGTCACCCAAATCTTCCCTCCAGCTCCTTCGACAATATGCTTAACAATACTTAATCCCAGCCCTGTTCCTCCTTGCTCACGAGAACGAGCCTTGTCCACTCGATAGAAACGCTCAAAGACACGGGGGAGATCTTCTTTAGGAATACCACAGCCTGAATCACCAAACTCTAATCGAATGGCTTGGTTAACATAAGACGCATGTAGCCACACTTCACCTTTTGCAGTATATTTCACAGCATTCTCCATCAGGTTGAGAAGTACTTGGCTCAACAAATCGATTCCCATAGCTACTTCCGGCAATTTACTAGGAATTACGACTTCAAGATCAATACTTTTAGCTTCTGCATAGGGTTCTATCACCGGTTTAATCTTTTCATATGCCTCTTGGACCCTACTTCTACCGCTGCTGACATCTGGGCGTTGGTTTTCAATTCGAGATAGGGTCAGCAATTCATCCACTAAGCGTTGTAGGCGTAGAGTCTCCTTATGAATAATATTAAGAAAGCGCTCCCGCAAGTCGGGGTCCTCTGCCGCTCCATCCATAAGGGTCTCCACAAATCCCTTGATCGAAGTCAGAGGTGTTCTTAGTTCATGAGATACATTGCCAACAAACTCTGTCCGCAACTGCTCTAAACGACGAAGCTCTGTTATATCATAGCAGACGATAACCGCTCCCTGGGAACGATCCTTCTCTCCCAAAATCGGACTGACCTGAACGCGAATCATCATTTTGGAACGCATAAGAAGCTCGGTTTGTCCGGGGAGACTTTTCTCTAAAGCCGTGGAGATAAGCTCTTCTAACTCTTCAAACCCACTTAATTCAGTAAGGTATCTATTCCTTACCGCTTCCTGCTTTTTACCGAAAAGCTTCTCTGCAGCGCGATTCAGAAGGACGATTCGTCCCACATGGTCTAGGGAAATGACCCCTTCTTGCATTCCTGCAAGAATCGCTTGGATCTTTTGTGATTCTTGACGGTTAGTGGATATACTGGCCTTGAGTCTCTGCCCAAGCTCAGCCACCTCTCTGGACAAGCTTCCCAATTCATAAGTAAACTCCGGTAAATTCGTGGGTAGGGACTGTTCCTGCGCAATCCCTCTAACAGCACTGTAAATCCTTTCTATCCGTTCCCCGAGCCGGTCAGCAAAGAAGTAAACAATTCCACCCGGTAGAAGTATGGCAAGGGCAAGTGCCATGAGATCTATCTCCATACTAATCCCAGTTTGCTCTTGAGCACCTAACCAGAAAAGCAGAAGAGAAAGAGCTGAGACCAAGAGGTAGATTGCAATAATGAGCCATTTAATTCTCATAATCTAACCTTTCAACCGATATCCTATACCCCGCAGTGTTTCGATATATTCGGGATCGGAAGGGTCTTTCTCAATTTTTTGGCGGAGATGTCTCACATGAACATCCACAGTTCGTGTATCTCCCGCATATTCATAGCCCCAAATTCGTTCTAAGAGTTCATCTCGGGTATATACCTTACCAGGATGAGTGGCTAATACACGCAAAAGTTCAAATTCCTTGGGGGTCAGTTCTATGTATTCCCCTCGTACAGACACTCGGAAACGTTCTAGATCAATACGCAGGTCCTGACGAACTATGTCTGTCTTCTCTTCACTTGGCTTATTGCGTCGCAGCCTTGCCCGAATTCTTGCTACCAGCTCTCTAGGACTAAAGGGCTTCGTAAGATAGTCATCTGCTCCGATCTCCAGCCCAAGTACTTTATCAATCTCCTCACCCTTGGCGGTAAGCATAATCACCGGTAGATCAGCAAGCTTTGGCACCCTGCGCAGCTGGTTGCATACTTCAAGTCCGCTCATACCTGGTAACATAATGTCTAGTATCACAAGATCGGGGACCTTTTCCTCTATAACACTTAAAGCCTCAGATCCGTCGGAAGCCAACAGTACCTGATAGCCCTCCTTCTCCAGATTAAACTTAAGTAGCTCTTGAATTAGTTCATCATCATCAACGACCAAGATAACGGCCATGATTACTCCTCCCTTTTTGGCAAGCGACGAATCCAACCCGCCATTCTTCCTGTCTTCGGGCCCTCTCTGCGATGGGAAAAGAAGGAATCTGTATGACAGGCAGTGCATTCACGGGCGATCCAAATCTTTTCCGGTGGTATCCCCGCTTCCCTTAGGATCATCGAGTTAGCCTCCTGCAAATCCAACTGGGAATGTCCTTGTCGGCCAGGTTTTAGAAAGGGTGTTTTTGAAAAGCTCTTCTCGAATTCCATCCGTACGTGTTCATCCACTTCATAACAGCAGGGCCCGATACTCGGTCCGATCGCTGCCCAACATTCTGCAGGGTCACCCCCTCGTAGACGAAACATTTCTAACATCTCACTCACAATCTTCCCCGAAGTACCTTTCCAGCCCGCATGAGCAATCCCTACCGCTTGGAGAAGAGGATGATAGAAAAACACCGGGACGCAATCCGCAAAGAAGGCCATAAGAGCAGTATGGGTCACAGTTATTAATCCATCGACACCAGTAATTACGGTGTCAAGAGAATCACTCCCTCGCCCGGCATCCCTTTCAGTAACTTGATGGATCTTTGTTCCATGGACCTGTTCCCCTAGAGCGACCTCTCCTGACAGAGCATTCCATTCAGCAAACCATAACTTGCGATTAATTTCCACTTGGTTTGGGGAATCCCCCACATGGAGTCCAAGATTTAAGGTCGCATAGGGAGATGAGCTAATCCCTCCCCAGCGTGTAGAAAATCCAATCTGAATACCCTCCGATTCCCATACGGGAAGAGTAAGATAGACTAGTTCTTTTCCCTGGCGCCAACTCCATGCCATTTGATTACCCCCATATTCATCCTATTGTAACTATACCATAAAGTTCCTGAGGGATGTACTCCCCGAAAGTCCTATTCTTGGCATGATTTAAGCCTCCTAAAGGATTTTTCCTTCAGAAGGCTCTTCTATCTTTAACAAGAATTCATTCTCATTAACGGCGATCATCCACCAAGACATTGAAGTCCGGCAAATCAGTAGCATCGACCAAAATTACATCGACCCCAATCTTCTTCACACGCTCCCAGGGAATGAGAATATCCTCATTTCTCCCGCCGAAAAAACCCCAGCTTCGAGAGGCGCCCTGCACCACGATCCCTTTAATGGAGCCTCGTTCTAAATCCAGATCTAAATCTTTGATGGGGCCCAAGCGGCGACCATCTTTGATATTTACGATATCTAATAAGCGTAGCTCAGAGATCCGCATTTCTTCTACCTCCCCTCTCCAAATTTATATTCGAGAGGGAAGATGATTATTCTAAACTAGACGAACTTACGCATATGTCCTAAGGCTGCTTTTTCTAAGCGGGAAACTTGGGCTTGGGAAATACCAATTTCGTCGGCAACCTCCATCTGAGTTTTGCCATGGAAGAAACGCAAGGACAAAATAAGCTTTTCCCTTTCACTTAGCCGCCGCAGGGCTTCTCGAACTGCGATACCTTCTAGCCAGCTGTTATCGGAATGCTTCTCATCACCGATTTGATCCATCACGAAGATGGGGTCTCCCCCATCATGATAAATCGGTTCAAACAGGGAAATCGGCTCCTGGATGGCATCTAAAGCAAAAATAACCTCTTCTCTGGGTAATGTAAGCTTAGCAGCAATTTCCGATACCGTAGGTTCTCGTGAGCATTCACTGACCAATTGGTCTCGAACTTGTAGCGCCTTATAAGCAATGTCCCGTAGGGAGCGACTGACCCGAATTGGGTTGTTATCCCGTAAATATCTGCGAATCTCACCGATGATCATGGGAACCGCATAGGTAGAGAATTTTACATTTTGACCAAGATCGAAATTGTCAATGGCCTTCATCAAGCCAATACAGCCAACTTGAAAAAGATCATCCACATACTCTCCCCGATTAGTGAATCGTTGAATTACACTCAGGACTAATCTTAAATTCCCATAAATCAACTTCTCCCGTGCTTCTTTTTCGCCGCTTTGATAGGCAATGAATAATTCCTTCATTTTTGCGCTACTAAGAACAGGCAACTTTGAGGTGTTCACTCCACAGATTTCTACTTTGTTTAAAGCCATTTGAGCACCCTCCAAGCCAATTTTCTCTTGGAAGAGTATGCCCGATGGGATTGAAACTTATTCCAAACGAATGAATTCTTTCCTTAAACGGCGGATTATTCGCTTTTCTAAACGAGAAATATAGGACTGGGAAATGCCCAGCCGATCCGCTACTTCCTTTTGGGTTTTTTCCTCACCATTGTCCAAGCCAAAGCGCAATTCCATAATCATTTTTTCCCGATCTGTCAGCCTTGCCATAGCTAAATGCAAAAGCTGGCGATCCACCTTTTCCTCCAGTGGTCGCGAGATAATATCATTTTCCGTACCAAGCACATCGGAGAGTAGCAATTCATTGCCATCCCAATCGATGTTCAAGGGTTCATCGAAGGAGACCTCCGTGCGTGTCTTATTATTGCGACGCAAATGCATGAGAATTTCATTTTCTATGCAGCGCGAGGCATAGGTGGCCAGCTTTATCTTCTTTTGAGGATCAAAGGTATTTACGGCTTTAATCAAGCCAATGGTTCCGATGGAGACGAGGTCTTCGATACCGATCCCGGTATTCTCAAATTTTCGGGCAATATACACCACTAAGCGCAGATTTCTCTCGATTAGAATATCACGAACACTAAAATCCCCCTGCTCCAAGCGTAATAGAAGCTCGCCTTCTTCATCTGAATTAAGTGGAGGAGGCAGCGCTTCACTGCTACCCACATAATAGATTTCATCCCAACCACCGATTTTGCGTATCAAAAGCGATTTAATCTTAAAAAACCATAATTTAACGTGTTCTACTATCCTTTTCATTAGCCTTCCTCCGCTCCTCGAACATGCTCTGGATGCAGCAAGGCTTGGTAGGTTCTATCCGAACTAAGCCCATGCTGCACTAAAGCTAAGGTTGCTTTCATTTCTTTCGGTTCCGACAAGGATGTGCAAACCACCTTATGGGGTCGGATGCCGAGAAGCCAACTCTTATGTCCCACCCCTTGATAGGGGATAAAGACAAAATACTTAATCCACAAGGAATCAGACTGCCAGAGCCATGGCCAGGGATCTTCTAAGTCGCGCCAAGCTCCCTGCAAAGCTGGTAACAGCTCTTCAGGCATGACCGTTGCAGCTATTTCCTCCTCCACCAGAATGACAGGATTACCGGTGAGGGGGTCTCGCAATTGGTTCCCCGTATCCAGTAATGCTCTCACCGTGATTGAACTTTCATCACCCATTTCTGCACCTAGGTCAATCCGGAGATCATAGAGTGTGGCTCTCGTCTGGGCCGCTGATCCTAAAATGCTCTGCCAGGCATTTTGACTAACCCACCATAATCCTACCCCTAAAGGCAGGATCCAAAGGTTTTTCATGCCTATGCGTAAAGAGCTGCCAAGAATGCCATCGAAACTAACCCAGCCCCAGACAGCATAGACGAGCCCTCCAAGACCCGCCGAGACAATCCAAAATAATAATAGTGTCTTGAGATAAGGCCGTATCCCTCGATAAGGAAATGCAAGCCCAATCATAAGCATAGGGACGAGAAATTTGCTCAATTCAAAAACGAACGAGGCCGGAGCATAGGCAGAGAGAATTACCGGAATTTCTCCAGCCATCACTCCGGCCGCAAGCCTCTTGCCTCGGAGGGGAAAATTCAATAAGTGGGCAACGAGAATTATGAGCAAGGCATCCATACTCCCATTTACTACTAGATCAATATCTAAATACCTCTCCATAACTCATAGTAGCCCTTTCCACCATCTCTCCCAAATTATACCGAATAAGGAGAATAAAAGCTGTCGGAATAGGCGGGAATATTTAAGAAAACTATTGCGACTTGTGACTAAAAATCGCGTTTGAAACCACCTGACCACAAAAAAGCCATAGTCTATGACCTTAAGGGCCCAAACTATGGCTTAGATACTTAATTGATATTACACATGATTTTGTTAGATAAGTTTTGTCACATGAGTCGAAAGAAAACTAACAGCTATCAAAACTCAAACAAGATAACACTCTCTTAACGTTTGCGACGCAAAAACTCTGGAATATCTAGCTCCTCAGCTGTGGCTGCCACGGGACGAATCGCCTCATTAGCACTACCTCTTAACCCAACAGTAGCAGATTTCTGTTGTTCAAATCCTGTTGCAATGACAGTCACCCGAATCTCTTCCTTGAGGCTTTCGTCAATTACGGCGCCAAAGATAATGTTAGCTTCCGGATCAGCTGCCTCTGCAATGATTTCCGAAGCTTCATTAACTTCGAACAAGGTTAAATTCGAACCACCAGTAATGTTTAAGAGGACCCCTTGTGCACCCTCGATAGAGGTCTCCAACAAAGGACTAGAAATAGCTTTACGGGCAGCATCTGCCGCTCTATTCTCGCCGGTAGCTGCTCCGATTCCCATTAATGCTGAACCTGTGTTACGCATAATCGTCTTCACATCGGCAAAGTCCAGATTAATCAAGCCGGGTACAGCAATCAGGTCAGATATCCCTTGAACCCCTTGACGCAGCACATCATCAGCAATCCGAAAAGCCTCATGAAGAGCTGTATGCTTGTCCACGACTTGGAGCAACCGATCATTGGGAATAGTGATCAAAGTATCAACTTTAGACTTAAGCTCGGCAATTCCTTTTTCTGCCTGCATAGCCCTTTTTCTTCCCTCAAAGGAAAAGGGACGGGTCACTACACCTACTGTTAAGGCTCCCAATTCTTTAGCAATTTCAGCTACGATTGGTGCTGCACCAGTTCCAGTTCCGCCGCCCATTCCGGCGGTGACAAAGACCATATCTGCACCTTTAAGGACATTTATTAATTCTTCGCGACTTTCTTCAGCGGCCTTCAGACCGATTTCCGGATTCGCACCCGCACCAAGACCCTTGGTAATTTTATTACCAATTTGGATCTTCTCTCCGGCACGTGAGAGGTTGATCGCTTGAGCATCCGTATTCACCGCTACAAAATCTACACCTTTTAAGCCGGCTGTAATCATACGATTTACAGCATTATTTCCACCACCGCCAACTCCAATCACTTTGATCTGGGCAAATTGATTAAAGTCCATGTCGAATTCAAGCATTTAGCTTACGACCCCCCCGCTAGTATTAGAGCATTACCTATTCATGGTCACATTCAAGTGATAATGACACAAAAAAACACCTGTACTCGTGATAAATTCTATGAACAAGCAGTTTATCCTTCTTTTCACTTCAACTTTTTTAATAGGAAATATCATCCACAAAGCTATATTAGATGGATTCTCAACAAAAAGGGTGGTCTACCCCTAATGTACTCTTTTTTGAAGCAAATGTCTGCGAATTATCGCTAAGTTGTTGAATAAGCGGACTCCAAAAGCCACCACAGCCGCTAGGAATAGGTCGACCCCGATTCGGTCACCTACATAAGCAAGTATTCCTGCCAACAAAATATTGGTAAAGAAACCGGAAAGAAACACAACAGAGTCAAAATGGTTCTCTTGAGCGGCTCGGATACCTCCTAAGACAGAGTCCAGGGCAGCTAAGATGGCCACAGAAAGATACTTTGAATATTCTACCGGAACTGAGAACGGACTAAACCAGCCAATAACTAGTCCAAGTATGAGCCCTAAAATTGGTAACCACATTCAAAAAATTCCTCCTCATTTAACGACCTATTACTGGCTTTGCGGCGGTAAAATCAATATACCTTACCCCGTTCTTAAAAGACTTATACCCTTCATCATTGATCAATACAAAAAGCGACTTAAGCTTGTCTTCCCAAGCGTCTGCTTTACCTAGGCGGACTTCTACTCCATCCGTCAGATAAAGGGTAATCTGTTCGATCGTATTCACATAGACTTCCCCAATCCATGGCTTTAACTCCTCAGGGGCTTGTCCGACTACTTTTAGGGCGGCCTTAAGTCCAGGGATATCCAACTCCAGTCCCGGGCCAGCAGTATCAGGGATGGTCAATCCATTAATCACAGGATAACTTAGTTCCGGCCATCCTTCAAGACGGCGTAGATAGATGCCTTTGTGGTCTACCTCCACTACACCTCGAGGGACGGCAACTAGAGCAACTGGAGTCCGTTCTGTAATCTGAACGACCAATTGGTTGGGAAACTTTCTTTTTAACTCCACAATCTCCACAAGGGGATGGAGCTGCACCTTCTGGCTAAGTTGCTTTAAGTCCAACATGAAAAGATTCTGCCCTGTTACATCCGTAATTAAACGCTCAATTTCGTTGGGAGGAATTTGTTTCAGACCTTCTATCTTCACTGTCTGAGTCGTAAAATAACTTGACTGGAAGAAAAAACTCATACCTACTACGAAAAGTATAACAAGTATTGAAATATACAGAAAGGATGTAGTCGATTTCCTAGACTCCATGATCACTCCTCCTAGCTTCCTAGTATATCGAATACAACCCTCTCTGTCATGTTTTTCTTTTCAACATATCCGACCGTGCTCTGATCAAGAGCTTACTCGTTTCAGCTTGGCACCCAGACTCCGATATTTATCTTCTAGATTATCATAGCCTCGATCAATATGCCCTACCTTTTCCAGTACAGTGGCCTCTTCTGCAGCTAAAGCTGCCAGGAATAGAGCTGCTCCCGCCCGCAAATCTGTAGCTTCGACAAAGGCCCCCTCCAGCCGCTCCACCCCGCGAATAATCGCAGTTCGCCCTTCTACTGTAATCTGGGCTCCCATCCGTCGGAGTTCATCCACATGTTGAAAACGGTTTTCAAAGATAGTTTCTGTCATAATACTGGTGCCCTCTGCTGTCGCTAAAAGCGCCATGAATTGAGGTTGCATATCCGTCGGAAAGCCGGGGTGTGGCATGGTCTTGCAATCCACTCCCTTAATTCTTCCCTTACCTCTGACGCGAATAAAATCATCGCCCACAACAATTTCCGCTCCAGCTTGCCGAAGTTTTGCTATTACCGGCTCCAGATGCTCTGGGATCACATTGCTAATCTCAATATCTCCCTGTGTCATTACTGCTGCCACCATATGTGTTCCGGCCTCAATCCGATCAGGGATGACCGTGTGCTCAACAGGATAGAGTGTGTCAACGCCCTCAATGCGCAGAACATCCATGCCCGCACCACGGACTTTCGCTCCCATCTTATTCAAGAAATTCTGCAGATCAATAATCTCTGGTTCCCGAGCCGCATTGTGAATCGTAGTGGTTCCCTTAGCCAGTACTGCCGTCATCATCAAATTCTCAGTGGCTCCAACACTGGGAACATCTAGATAGATTTTGGAGCCCTGTAGCCGGTCTACCCAGGCCTCAATATATCCATGTTTTTCTGTAATCTTTACTCCCAACTCTTGCAATCCCTTAATATGTTGGTCCATAGGCCGAGACCCTATGGCACATCCCCCAGGCTTAGAAATCCTCACTCGACCATGGCGTGCAAGCAGAGGACCGAGAATGAGATTAGAGGCCCGCATTTGGCGCATGAGTCCCTCATCAACTTCGCAGCGACTAAGATCTGAAGCATCCACGAGAATGGCCGCATTCTGAGTATCGACATGAGCACCAAGGCATTCCAACACTTCGATCATATGATCAATATCCGCTAATCGGGGGATGTCTAATAAGGTGGTCTTGCCGGCAACGAGTAAGGACGCTGCTAATAAGGGTAAGGATGAGTTTTTGGCCCCACTATTGCGAATTTTGCCTTCTAATCGCTGTTTTCCGGTAATGACATAGCGGTCCATCGCCATGACCGATTCCTCCTTCTCAGTTTGGTGAGATATACCTCACCTCTGTCTTCAACTCGACACCGAATTTTGTTTGTACATCTGTTTGTATCCCATGAATCAAGGTCAAAACCTCCTGGGCTGTGGCTTTGCCATGATTCACTATAAAGTTAGCATGCTTCAGGGACACTTGGGCCCCACCTATCGTTTTTCCCTTCCAGCCCGCTGCCTCGATTAATCTTCCCGCCGAATCCCCCGCAGGATTTCGAAACACACTTCCGGCATTAGGGAGTTCCAGAGGCTGAGTTCCTTTTCGTTTGTCTAGATTCTCACTCATGATTTGACGAATCATTGCCAAGTCACCGGGCTTAAGGCAGAAGACCCCCTCCAGAACAATGGCTTGATCCCTAAGGGAACATTCCCGATAACCAAAGTCTATATGTTCCTTCGCAAGCCTTTCAACTTTACCCTGTCGGTTAATAATCTTCACTTCTACCAAAACATTCTGGATGCTTCCTCCGTGGGCCCCGGCATTCATCACAATCGCACCGCCCACAGTTCCGGGAATCCCGCGAGCAAATTCCAAACCTGTGTATCCAGCTTCTGCAGCATCTAGAGAAAGACGGGCTAAGGAATATCCCGCTCCCGCTCTAACCAACGTCCCATCCCAAAGACACTGAGCCAAGCCAGTACTGATTATTGTGACCCCCGTCAGTCCCTCATCAGGAAAAAGAACATTGGACCCCCGCCCAAATAGCCGAACAGGTATCTCTTTTTCTTGACAAGACAACCAAACTGCCAATAATTCTTCTTCATTCTCAGGCCAAAAGACTGCTTCAGCCAATCCCCCGATTCGCCATGTACTCAGGTTCTTCAGTGGAAACTGGCGTTCGACCCGTCCCTTCATTCCTTGTAATATCCCATGTAACATCATTAGCATACCACCTTATGTTTTCCCTAGGATAAGCACCTAAGGGGATATTCAGACTCGCATCGTGAATACGTCGAATCGCCTCCCAAGGCACTCCTATTTGCAGTGCTTGCAGCACTATGGAATATGTTCTATCTTCCTTGGCATAATCTATACAGGGCAAAAGACTGCCCAGATACTCGTAATGCCTCTGATCTCCATAGAATTCCACTCGATCTTCCCGGCGAATCCAGCAACTCTCGGGGAAAACCGACTGAGGATGGCGCCCAAATTCCTCACCGCCCAAGCAATTCAGAAGCCAAGCGGCGGGAACAATCCAATGAAGACCGCTGCCGATTCGTACATCCCATTGACCCTCTTCCTTCTGCCACAGCAAGGAAGGTTCAAACCCTGCCTTCTCTAAGATCCTCCATAAAAAGGGCTCATCTTTTGTCTCAGTCTGAGGTACTGGCAGGAGGATCTCTTCAGCCCAATACCTATGTAGGAATTCCGTAAGCTCTGTTTGCATAAGTCCTCGAGAAAGGCCCCATTGTCGATAGGGATCTTCCAATGGGATTTGAGACCAATAGAGAATTTCCGTGGGCCCAACATCAGCTAAATCAAAGGCTCTCTCTTCGAGACCGGAAGATGTCAAATCCGCCAAGTCCATTGGACCCTCCCCTAAGGTTTCTCTGACCATCACGCTTCTATGTAGGGCATTCAACAAACAAAGAATCCCTTGCCAGCCGTCTAACCCTCGGGGAACGAGAAGTAATATTTTTTGCTTTGGCCACATAACTAACCCACTCCCTTTCTTCTGACTGTCATATGTTATGCACGTAAGCCAGAAGGTGTGAAAGGAGCGAATTATTTCCATGCTGTGTCAAGGCAAACCTTGACAATTTTATCTAGAGCATTCGGTTGCCCTGAATTTCGAGCAGAACGTGACATCTCTGCTAATTGCTCAGGTTTTTCTACAAGGCCTTGAATCACTGCCCAAAGATTCTCACCGGTTAAATCTCGATCTAAAATGACACGAGCTGCACCATCTTTTTCCAACGCCCGGGCATTAAATTCTTGATGGTTTTCAGCCGCAAAGGGATAAGGAATGAGTATCCCAGGTTTACCTGCTACCATGATTTCCGCCAAGGTCGTCGCCCCAGCCCGTCCTACAAATAAATCGGCACAAGCCAGTGCTTCAGGCATATCTTTAAGATATTCTAATACCCGCCAGTTCTCTCTTTGCCATTGAATCCCTTCAGCCTTTAAGGTCTCTAGAGTCTCCTGATAGGTTGCTTTGCCAGTAGCCCAAATCACTTGAATCTCCGGATGAGTTGCTAACTGCTTGAGCACCTTAGGCATGGCTTGGTTAATACTGCGGGCACCCCGACTGCCTCCTGTCACGAGTAGGGTCAAATGCTCAGGACGTAACCCCAAGCGTTCAGCCCCTTTTTGCCGAGATATGCTACCAATCTCTGGACGCACGGGGAGACCGGTTAAGATTAATTTCTTGCGCACCCCAAAGTGAGCAATGCTTTCTGGGAAGGTCACCATCACCTTACGCACAAAACGGGTGAGGATTTTATTGGTGATCCCCGGTAAGGCGTTTTGCTCATGTAGCAAGGTCGGAATCCCAAATAAGGCCGCAGTTAATACCACAGGCCCCGAGACATATCCTCCGGTTCCGACAACGAGATCCGGTTTATACTTCTTGAGAATCTCCTTTGTCTCCCATAAGGCTTTGATGGTTTTGCCACCTACCTTGAGAGTATCTAGGCTAATTTTGCGGGGAAGTCCTTGCCCCGACACCCCTTTAAAGCTAATTCCGGCTTCAGGAACTAGGCGTGCTTCCATGCCTTCCCGGGTACCCACATAGAGAATTTCACTATCCGGTACTTTGGCGAGAATCCCCTTAGCGATCGCAAGGGCTGGGTAAATGTGGCCGCCCGTTCCTCCACCTGTGACAATCACGCGCATGGAATTTATGCTCCTTTCGTTGGTTCGCGGTTCTTGGGTCATCGCTTCTGGGTCGTTTCTTGTGTCTCTTTTTTAGTCTTTCTTGGGTATCTTTTAAGGACATTATTGGTATTTGTTTTAAGTATTGTCTCCAGGATTTTGCTATACTCGGTCACTCTGTAAGCTGCGCGCACCCGTTCTAACGCTCAAGTATTCAGCTCCGAAAGGTCCCCCGCTAAATCGGCTCCTGCCTAGTAGCGGGTTGGAAACGTCCTGTTTCCAACCTTTCTCCGCTGAAAACTTTTCGCGAAGAACGGGTAGCTGCTCGCTTAGAAGGCGTTCCCTGCTGTATATCAAAATCCCTGGGTCTTCTTTTTAAGTATATGCTCGAGCTGACTTTGAGGTACTGCTGAGGATGAAACGCTAAGAATTGCAGACGTGCTCTTAAGAACTGCATGAGCTAAATGAACTGCGTGAACCGCAAAGAACTCTTAAAAGTAGCTTAGAACTAGTCACGAGAATTGCCAGCAAAAATCTCTTTCGAATTCCCGAAAGCATGCTCCAACCTTCCTGCGAAGTGAGTTGCGATTACAGAAAGCGAGGTTTTTACGGGGGCAGCTAAGCAAACTTGGGCTAAACTGCACCCCAGACAGCGGGGCGGGCAACATGGACGTTGCACGCCGCCTAGAGAGCCAAGGATGGCGATTTAGGCGGGAACCCTGCCCGCTTGCAAGAGGCAGTTTAGCCCTTAGTTTGCTCTGCGAGCGTAGTCTCCGAGCGTCTGTAACGCAACTCTCTTGCACGAAATCTCTCAAAGCTGTACTTTCACTTATCCTGAAGAATCAGGTATAAGGCACATCAACCGGCGACTCTATCGCGACTCCCGCGAAATATTGAGCAGCACCCCAACCCCTACCATCGTAAACACCAGCGACGTCCCGCCATAGCTCAAAAACGGTAACGTAATCCCCGTGACCGGAAGTACGCCGCTGACCACGCCCATATTGATCATAGCTTGGATGGACACCATTGAGGTAAGGCCAACTGCCAGGAAACCGGTAAAGGCATCCGGTGCCCCCATGGCTGTTCGGAATCCTCGCCAGGCAAATAGGAAGAAGAGCAAAATCACGATGGTGGCTCCCACAAAGCCCAGCTCTTCCCCGATCATGGCGAAGATAAAATCCGTATGATTTTCCGGGAGATAGAGGAACTTCTGCTTGCTTTGCCCAAGACCTAGACCAAAAAGGCCTCCCGGTCCCAAAGCCAGTAAGGCCTGGATAGTCTGATACCCCTTGCCTGAAGGATCTGCCCATGGATCCAGAAAGGCGAAGATGCGATTCATTCGATAAGGTGCTGCGGCAATCGCTGCCACGACCAAGCCTACACCTGCGCTGCCCAAAGCCACAATATGACTCACCTTAGCACCTGCAGCTATAAGCATAAAAAAGGTCGTACCGGCAATGGCGAGAGTTGTTCCCAAATCAGGTTGCAACATAATGAGCCCTGCCACTAGGCCAAGCAGTCCCAGCACAGGAAGCATGCCTTTGCGAAAAGATCTTATCTTATGGGGATCCACCGCTAAAATACTGGCCATGACCAATACCATGGTTAACTTAATGACTTCTGAAGGCTGGATAGACAAAGGGCCAAGACCTATCCATCGGTCAGCGCCATTAACTCGACGTCCGATTCCGGGTATTTTAACCATAATTAAGAGGACAATAGCCATAATGAGGGCCGGCTTAGCCCATCGGCGCAATAGCTGCAAGTCGAAGCGCATTGCCAAAATCATCGCCACTAACCCAATTGTAACCCAGATCACCTCCATCTTCAGAAAGTGATAAGGATCGTCATACATCACATATCCTTTAACCGCACTCGAGCTATAGACCATGACGGTTCCTATAGCAAGGAGCGCTAGGATTGCTCCCAGTAGGACTAAATCAGGGCGACGTCGTCTAGGCATTTTAAGTTCCCCCTTTGACTATTTGAGAATGGGTTCCCTATAATGCCTACGCACTAACTCCTTAAAGAATTCCCCTCTTTCTTCATAACTCTTAAACATATCCCAACTTGTACAAGCCGGGGAGAGCAAGACAACATCTCCAGGCTTCGCTTCCGCTATGGCTAGCTCCACTGCCTCCTCAAAGGTTTTCGCCCGAAGATAGTGCTGGATTCCTACATCTTGAGCAGCAATTTCCATCTCATCGGCGGCTGCACCGACAAGGACAAGACTCTTGACTTGTTCCTTTACGATCTTCATAAAGTCATGGAAATCAAGGCCTTTATTTTTACCCCCAGCAATGAGGACGATTGGTTCTGCAAAAGCGTATAAGGCCTTTTCTGCTGCATCTGGATTGGTCCCCTTCGAATCATTGATGAAGAGGATCCCATCATAAGTCCCTACCACCTCTTGGCGGTGCTCTACCCCTTTAAACTCACGAAGTCCTTGGACAATCTGTTTCCAGGAAAGTCCCAATTCCCTAACAGCTGCTATGGAGGCTAGAATATTCTCCAGATTATGATTACCTCGTAGCTGTAGTTCACATCGATTCATAATAGGAGTAAGCTTCCCATTTTCCGCGAAAACAAGCTCATCCCCCTGCACACTATAACCATTCCCCAGAAAGGTAGTGGGGCTAAAAAAGATGACCCTACCTTTGAGATGAGGCGCCAGCTCGCGAACATGGGTATCATCCCAATTTAAGATCGCACAATCCTCAGCTCTCTGATTTTCAAAAATCCGAGCTTTGGCTGCCAGATAATTCTCTATGGTCCCATGGCGATCCAGATGATCGGGCGTCATATTGAGTAGAATTCCTACATTCATACGCAGGCTATCGATATGTTCTAGTTGAAAGCTCGAAAGCTCGGCAACTACAATTCCCTGTTCGTTCAACTCACCTACCTGATCGCTTAAAGCAACACCAATATTTCCTGCCACTAGGGTAGGACGGCCTGTTATTTTCGCTAGTTCGCCGATGAGTGTGGTCGTGGTTGTTTTTCCATTTGTACCCGTAACCCCAATCTTGAAGGCTGGATGATCTCGCAAAGCAAGCTCCACCTCACTCCAGATTTGTGCCCCTTGACTGATACCCACTTGTATAAAGGGGAGTGCTGGGGAAACCCCCGGCGAAAGTACGATAATTTCAGACCGAACCTCATCCCATTCAGGTGTACGACCTAAGATAAGTTGTCCTCCTGTTAAGCCTACCTCGTAAACATCCTTAAGTTTATCGGGCCCTTGGCGATCCGTTAATTTCACCCTCGCGCCCATGGCCTTAAGCCTTTTAACTGCAGCTAACCCGCTTCTTCCGGCACCCACAACGAGTACCTGTTTATCTTTTAAATTCATGATTCCACCCACTTAACAAAACTTAGCCGGCGCTAGGTCAGCACTGCTTTCGCACTTGTTGCCCTTAGACGAGACGGCTGCCTTACTTGCTTTATACTTTATATCATCCCGGCAATATAGGCGATAACTCCCAACACAGCACAAAGCAGGGAGGCTAGCCAAAAAACGATGACGACTTTCCACTCATGCCAACCCACTAATTCATAGTGATGATGCAAGGGGCTCATCCGAAAGACCCGCTTACCGGTAGTTTGGAAAGAGATAACCTGAATAATAACCGAGATGGCTTCTATCACATAAACACCACCAAGGATAAGGAGGATCAGTTCTGTTTTTGTCAGTACAGCTAAACCAACTAATGCCCCACCTAAAGCTAAGGAACCTGTATCACCCATGAAAACGCGTGCCGGAAATTTGTTGAAACGCAAAAAGCCTAAGCATCCACCTGCTACGGCCGCAGCAAACACTGCAAGATCGGATTCATAAGCCAAAATTGCGACCCTACCCCCTTGGGTTGCCGCCAACCAAGCTATGGCCACATACCCTAGGGCACTGAACAAGGTCGTTCCTGCCGCTAAACCATCCAGTCCATCGGTTAGATTCACAGCGTTGGTGATCCCTACAATGATTAAGGCAACAAAAGGATAGTAAAACAAGCCCAATTCCAGATGTATCGTGGTGAAAGGGATGACGAGATCGGTCCCTCGACCTAAGTAGCGATTAGCCACCCAAGTGAGAAGGAAAGCAAGGGTAAATTGTCCTATTAATTTTTGGTAAGCTCTCAGCCCTAAAGACCTATGCATGACTACTTTGATAAAATCATCAATAAAACCAATTAGGCCGTATCCGAGCATCGAACTGACAACCAATACCATTTCTAAGGACGTTGGCTTTTCAGCAATAGTCAGGGCGCTTACCACAATTCCCACTAAAAAGATAATACCACCCATGGTGGGAGTGCCCGCCTTTGCGAGATGGCGTTTCGGGCCCTCCTCACGAATATTCTGCCCGAACTTCAACACCCGTAAAATTGGAATCAATAACGGCCCTAGTATTAATGTGATTATCAACGCTACAGCAGCAGCCAAAAATATACGTTCAGACATGGGTTATTCCTTCCTTTACTCCTAACCTCTACGAAGTGCTTCTGTCACTTCTTCCATTCTCATGCCACGGGAAGCTTTGATTAAGACCCAAGTGCCTTGACTTAATCGGGCGAGTAACTCTTGCGCCTTCTTTATTGCTCCTGCACGTTCAGGAAAAGAATAGATCCTCTCTGGAGACAATCCTCTTGCAAGGGCCCCCCGAGCAGTTTCCTCGGCAAGCTTTCCTACGGTAATCAGCTCAGTAATTCCCAAGTCGGCTACAGCTTGCCCTACTTCATAATGGCCTTCCCGACTGGTCTCACCGAGTTCATACATCTCCCCTAAGATGGCTAGGGTTGATGCCCCTCCTCTTTCCCGCAAAACTTGCAAGGATGCCTTCATTGAGGTCGGATTGGCATTATATACATCGCTAATCAGAGTGCTTTCGTAGATACCCGGCTGTAGTTCTAGCCGCATCCTGGACAACTCCATAGTCGCCAAACCCTCACATCCCTCTTGAAGGGGGACCTCCAAGAGCATTCCTACACTAAGGGCTGCCAGAGAATCAAGCACATTGTGCTCTCCC
This sequence comes from Desulfitobacterium sp. THU1, assembly GCF_038181555.1. Taxonomy (NCBI): domain Bacteria; kingdom Bacillati; phylum Bacillota; class Clostridia; order Eubacteriales; family Desulfitobacteriaceae; genus Desulfitobacterium; species Desulfitobacterium sp. THU1. Next base: position 267,181 of record NZ_JBBWUA010000002.1, read on the forward strand.
GGTAGCGGTAATTTGACAGTTACCGGCGAAGTGAAAACAGGGACCTGACCCCAGTTTTCACTTTCCAAGGTGAAGTGGGTGCCTAGGGCTCCAAAGGGGGTTAGATTCAGTCCACGGAGATTAGGCTTATGGAACTTCCCCGCTAAGCCATAGAAAAACTGCTTAACTGAGCTTTTTTGGGCGAGTTTCCCACTCCACTCATCCTCACTATTAAGCACAGCGAATCCCCCGGGAGGAAGCGCCTCAATTAACTCCCATTTAGCTCGGGCAATGTTTTCTTGAGTACCTAGTAGTTCCAAATGAGTTGTGCCTATATTGGTAATGACACCGATATCCGGGCGAGCAATACTACATAAAAAAGCAATTTGCCCTAATCCGCGCATACCCATCTCTAAAACAAGAATCTCCGTGTTCTCCGGTGCATTCAGGATGGTCATAGGAAAACCAAGCTCATTATTCTGATTCTCCAGATTCTTATGAACACGGTATTTTCGGCTGAGCACCGCTGCCACCATATCTTTTGTGGTGGTTTTGCCGTTGCTACCAGTGATAGCCACGACCTTGGCTCCCAACTGTCGGCTCCAGGATCGGGCTAGGGATTGCATAGCATCAAGGCACGACTCCACTTGGATCAGCGCTTTTCCATCAGGAATAATAAAGGCAGGTCGGTTCTCTAAACGCTCTTTCTCAGCAATTACTACGCTAGCGCCTTTTTGCCAAGCTGCTTCTATATAATCATGCCCATCGACCTTTTCTCCCACCAGGGCAAAAAAGATATTCCCTTCCTTGGCTAGGCGACTGTCAATACAGCAGCCAAAAGCTAGGGCTTGAGAATTTCCCCATAATTCCTCTTTCAGTAATGCGGCAATCTTTTGGCTATCCCACATAACCCAGCCTCCTCAAGGCTTCCCGGGCGACTTCCCTGTCGTCAAAGGGCAATACTTCTTTACCGATAATCTGATAATCTTCATGGCCTTTCCCGGCTATGAGCACCGTATCTCCTTCTTTAGCAAGAATGAGGGCACATTCGATAGCTTCCTGTCGTTTGACATTAGCTGTATAATCAATTCCCTCAATCCCCTCCAAGATATCTTGGATAATCTGCCGAGGGTCTTCAGTACGGGGGTTATCTGAAGTAACAATGACGTGATCACTGAGTTGCTCAGCGATAGCCCCCATTTGCGGGCGTTTCCCTTTATCCCGATCCCCTCCGCAGCCAAATACCGTAATCAAGCGTCCTGGCGTAAACTCTAGCGCAGCTTGGCAGACATTAGCCAGCCCATCAGGAGTATGAGCATAATCCACAATCACTTGGAAGGGTTGCCCCATCCTTATACTCTCAAAGCGTCCCGGTACACCTTGAACATTAGCCAAGGCCCTTTTGACAAGCTCCGGACTGCGACCGCTCTCTACACCCCAAGCAAAGGCTGCTAACGCGTTATACACACTAAACATGCCCGGCGTTGTATAGTTCACTTGCTCTGTCCGTCCTTTAAAACGAACTGTAAAACTGACCCCGTCAGCAGTTAACTCAATATCCTCAGCACGATAATCCAGGTGAGCAGCTTTCACACCGTAGGTTACTACGGGAGCAGCCGCAACCTTAATTAATGTCTCTGCTGCCGGATCATCTCCGTTCACAACACCGATCTTTGGGCTTTTTGCTCCGCTAAGGCCGCTAAATAGTTTGGTTTTAGCCTGGAGGTATTCCTCCATTGTTTTATGATAATCTAAGTGATCTTGTGTCAAGTTTGTAAAAATCCCCGCATCAAATTCGCATCCCTTGACCCGGCCTAAATCTAGAGCATGGGAGGATACTTCCATGACCGCCAGCTGAACTTCCTCGTCCACCATTTCCTTCAGGAGCTTCTGAAGATCAATGGCCTCCGGAGTAGTGCGATTTCCCGGCAGCTCCCTTCCGGCAATGCGAGCCCCGAGGGTCCCTATTAGACCCACCTTTTTCCCTTCCTCAGCAACAATACGCTCCACCAGATAAGTAATGGTGGTTTTTCCGTTAGTACCCGTAACGCCGATGACTTCCAACTTGCCGGCAGGATGATCATAAAGATTAGCAGCGATCTCGCCCATAACCTCGCGTACATGTTGTACTTGGAGCTGAGGCACATCCAGAGGGAGAACCCTTTCCACCAGTAAGGCAACTGCTCCATTTTCGATGGCCTTGGCCGCGAAGTCATGACCGTCCACGTTCATTCCGGGAACACAGGCATATATATCTCCCGGCTCAACCTGACGAGAATCCATAGAAATCCCTTGAATTAGGGTTTCTTGATCTCCGGTGCTCTTGATTATTTCGACACCAGTTAAAATCTCTGATAGTTTTTTTTGAACAGACTTCACCCTCATCACTACCTTTCAGCTCTAGTATAGACATTAAAAATTTATTGCAATCATTATTATCTTAAGGGTAGCCTCCAGTTCATTTGCAGTAGAGTTGGAATATCCACATCCAGTTCTTCCTCGATAGCCCACCAATTTCCTGTCGTTGGAGAACCCGCCTCCGAACCAAGATAGACCAGAACTGATGATTGAGCTTCGACAAGTGAATCCGCATGGGGAATTTGATCCAAAACAATACTACCGTTTCCTTCGGTCATAATTGTAAACCCAGCCTTCTTAAGCTCCTTATCGGCTTCGGCATAAGTTAGACCCAGCACAGAAGGCACCTTTGCAGCCTTCTTAATCGGAGGAATAACCATATCTAGGCGTGGTTTGCCAAGGGTCAAAGGAGCTTTCATATCCATCTCCACATTTAAGTATTTCAAGGAGTCCAACAAAACTCCTCTTACAGGTGGGGCTGCTACTGAACCTCCATAAAAAGGCACACCGTCAATCACGCAAAGAATGGCCAACTTCGGATTGTCCGCTGGGGCAAAGGCTATGAAGGAAGCTACATACTCCCCTTGGATATACGCCCCGTTAGCAACTTTCTGGGCGGTCCCAGTCTTACCTGCTACCCGATAGCCAGGCAGAAAGGCCCGATACCCCGTGCCATTAGTTACTACAGACTCTAGCATCTGGCGGGCTGTTTTGGAGGTTTCTTCCTTAATCACGCGATGCACTTCCTGGGGCTCAAAGGACTCAATTACTTTTCCGGTGGGACCCACAATCTCTTTGACTAATTGTGGCTTCATTAAGGTTCCACCATTTGCCACTGCTGAAACAGCTGTAAGAAGCTGAATCGCGGTCACATTATTGGTTTGCCCAATGGACATGGTGGCTAAATCTAAGGCGGTGGCTCTCTTCTTATTAGCTAAGATCCCCACAGCTTCTCCGGACATTTCGATTCCCGTCTTCTTGCCAAAGCCAAAATCAGCAAGGTACTTATAGAATTTATCTGTACCTAAACGCTGACCCATTTCCACAAAACCCGGGTTGCAGGAATTCTCAACCACTTGTGTGAAGGTCTGACTTCCATGTCCCCCATGCTTCCAGCAATGAACCGTTTTACCGAGGATGGTAATGCCACCCGGATCAAAGAAACCACCATTAGGGCTGATTTTCTTTTCTTCAAGAGCAGCTGCCAAGGTGATAATCTTGAAGGTCGATCCCGGCTCGTAGCCATTTTGGATGGCAATATTGCGTCGCGTACTTTGTTCATAATTCTGGTAATAATTCGGGTCATAAGTAGGCGCTGATGCTAATGCCAAGACTTCCCCTGTATTGGGGTCCATAACAAGGATGGAGGCACTTTTGGGGGCTTGCCCGTTCATATTCGCTCCTTGTCCTGACATTAATTTCTGCAGTTCACGCTCGGCAAAAGCTTGGATATTCTTATCGATGGTCAAGCGCACCGTGTTGCCGTTTTTGGGCGTGACATACATCTGATTGGCAAACGGCAAAGGAATTCCATTGGCAGCAAACTCAGTCAAGACTGCCCCCGGCACACCAATCAACGCTGAATCCCTAGTCAACTCTATTCCTTCCAACCCCTGGTTGTCAATCCCCGCAAAACCAATAATATGGGCAGCTAATGTCCCATTAGGATAATAACGCACACTATCTTCGGTAACGCCGATCCCAGGTAGCTCTAAGGCTCGTACTTGAGTAGCAACTTCTGCAGTGACTCTTTTTTTCACATACTCAAGGGCCGAGCGCTTGGTGATTTTCTCAAGAACCTGCTCCGGCTGCATTTCCAGTATTCCTGATAAGGTGTGAGCAATTTCTTCAGCTCGTTTCGAAGACCTTACTTGAGCCGGAACGGCATACACTGTCTCGGTGCTCACACTCATAGCGAGAACATCCCCATTGCGATCTTCAATATTACCCCTTTTGGCGGCAACCGGTACACCTCGGAAATGACTTTCATCAGCCTTATCACTGAGAATTGCCCCTTGAGCTAATTGTACAAAGGCCAGCCGGACAATTAATACCACCAAAAAAGCACTTACACATAAAAAAAGAAAAGCGATACGTTTACGCATGACAACATAAGGACTCAATGTCCCACCCCCTATTTTAGGGCGTCACCGTAAACTCTACCGCTTTTGTCTATTATCGTTGTGTAGAAGCAAAGAAACTGGTAAATTTCTGCGATATTTGCTCAATTGCAGAAGGTTCTTGGACAACCTCTTCCTGTACGGCTGGAGCTGACTGGACGCCCTTTTCTATCTTGGCGACAGGTAATGTTCCAGCCACATAGACCGTTCCCGCAGGTTTTTCCATGCCCATGGCAAGTGCCGCACTTTCAATCCGACTTACGGAACGCAATTTATCCACTTGCGCTTCCAAGAGATCATTGTTCGCCTCAAGGGCCGTAATCTCTCTTTGCATTCCCCGAATTTGGGCTCCCTTAACCACCGTAAGATTAATGGTTTCCACAGCGAATACCGTTGCTAGGGTCACCACTAAGCTTAAAACAAGAATACTTTTCCAGTGAGAACGGGGCCTCTGGCGACGGACGGGCCTTTTCGCTTTGCGGGGTAATTCCTCTATGGGCTGTTCCCATTCAATTTTTTCCTGCGCTACTACCAAAGGTATTCCTCCTCCGTTCTCTTTATACTTCAAATTCTAGTTCATAGTTTTTCGGCTATTCTCAGCTTGGCACTGCGGGCTCGAGGGTTTCCCTCAACCTCTTGAGAACTAGGTAAAATAGGTTTTCTATTGATTAAACGCGCTAAAGGTTTTGCGTTACATTGACATATGGGAAAACTCGGAGGACAACTGCATCGCCCTAACCAAGAGTTCATCTTCTCTTTCACAATGCGATCTTCCAAGGAGTGAAAGGTTATGACTCCTACCCTCCCACCGGGGGCAAGACAGCGTATAACCTGATCCAAGGTCCTTTCTAAGACTCCCAGCTCGTCGTTCACGGCAATTCTAAGAGCTTGAAAGGTTCTTTTCGCCGGATGAGGTCCTTCTCGGCGAGCCCCTGCCGGGATCGCTTTTTTAATAATATCTACTAACTCCCCAGTGGTCTCGATCGAACCTTCCTCTCGAGCATTAACGATAAATTCAACGATCCGTTTCGACCATTTTTCTTCTCCATACTTCCAGAGGATCTCAGAGAGTTGTCCTGGGGTCCATTCGTTGACTATAACCTTTGCCGATATAGGATTCTGTGGATTCATCCGCATATCCAGTTCGGCGTCTTGCATATAACTAAATCCCCGTTCAGCCTCATCTAACTGAGGAGATGATACCCCAAGATCAAAGAGAATACCTTGAACAGGCAAAAGCTCAAGAGATTGTAATGACTCTTCCAGGGATTCAAAGTTGCGATTGACCAAAAAAACTCGAGGGTCTTCCTTAAATTTAAGTCGTGCGTTGGCGATGGCTAAAGGATCTTGATCTAAACCCACCAGTTTGCCCGCGCTGCTTAGTTTAGACAATAGCAAAGTGCTATGTCCGGCACCTCCTAAAGTGCAATCCACATAAGTTCCGGAGGGATCCTTGATAACCCCTTCGACAGTTTCTTTTAACAAAACCGTGACATGATGAAACTCCAAAGCGTTCGACCTCTTCTCTATATTCCCAGGTTCACTAAAGACTCTGCTGCACTAGCATAGGCATCTTCAGCCTGACGAGAATAGTCTGCCCAAAGGCCTTGACTCCAAATCTCCACTCGTGAGGAGACTCCGACCAATACCACATCTTTATCAAGCTGGGCGTATTCACGCAAATTTGCTGGCAATAGAATTCTACCTTGCTTATCAATCTCGCATTCAGTGGCCCCGGAAAAAAAGAATCGGACAAATGCTCGTGCATCCTGTTGGGTAAAGGGTAAAGCGCGGAGTTTTTCTTCAAGGATCTTCCACTCCTCTTGAGGGTAAACAAAAAGACAGTGATCTAAGCCTTTCGTGGCAATAAATCGCTCGCCCAAGGCTTCTCGGAACTTTGACGGCACAATCAGCCGACCTTTTCCATCGATCGTATGGAGGTATTCCCCCATGAACATGTTCTTTCACCCCACAGCGTACGCACTTTGCTCCACTTTACTCCACTTTACCCCACTTATTCTCCATTCGGAGGGATATTCCTTCTTTCTGTCTCCTCTTTTTAAGAAAAAGTTTGAAATAGGGAAGAAAGTCCTAGTCCGGGAGAACGGGTCACTAGCCCATCCGCTAATGCTGAAAAGTTTGGGTCGAGTAGCTTCTCACACATCGGACCTTCGGGCGTGAGCTCCTGAAACCAACCTGCGCCGCTAAGTTCATGTTTGTAGCAGGGCGGCTTGAGCGAAACCATTCACTGGATGGTTTCGTCACTGGAGGCTTTCTTCTTCGGATCTCACGTACTCAGTAGCTACAGGGCCACCTCACTTCGATTTCGGGGAGAATCCTCGGCGGGTAAGCATCATCGGTGGATTCCGCCTCGGCGAAAATGTCCACTGGACACTTTCGTTGCCAAACCCTTTTGCTTTCTGCATGTGAACCGGCGGCGCCGCTAAACAAGTGCGAAAGGCTCGCCCGCCTTTCGTCCCGAAATCCTCGTTCGCTTAACAGCCCCTCCGCTAAAATCGTTCACTATTGTGTGAGAAGCTACGCTTACGGGTCTTTTCAAGATAGGTTTTGGGGAAATATGGATTGGGGCCAGACAAGGAAACCGGGCCTTCAACTTGACTGCACCACTAAGATTTAGACTGAAGCCAATCCCCAGAAACATCCCAAGGATTTTGATTTACAGCAGAGAACGGCTTCTAAGCGAGCAACTACCCGTTCTTCGCGAAAAGCACACAGCGGAGTCGGGTTGGAAACAGGACGTTTCCAACCGGCTACGAGGCATGAGCCGATTTAGCCGGCGTCCCGACGGAGCGAAGTGCTTGAGCATTAGAACGGGTGCGCGCAGCTTACAGAGTGAACGCGTAAAGCAAAATCCTGGAGACTTCTCTGGGGCAATAGCCCTGTCCCAATCCCAACAAAAAAAGAGAGGATGGCAAACTGCTTTGAAAGCAGCTTGCCATCCTCCCTGAGTCAGGCTAATTGAATCTTTGCGTTTAGAGTCTCCCTAAGAGAATAAAGTTCAGGATAAACAGGAGGGTTGAGACCCACAATACGGGACTAACATCTTTTGCCTCACCTTTAACAATCTTAACAATGCAGTAAAAGATAAATCCTGTAGCAATACCGTAGGAAATACTGTAGCACAGAGCCATGAAAATACCGGCAAAGAAAACGGGAATAGCTTCACTTAAATCTCCCCATTTAATTTCTTTAAAGGAAGAAAGCATCATGATACCCACAATAATCAATGCGGGAGCCGTTGCCACTCCTGGAATAGCACTTAGCACTGGAGCTAAGAAAGCACTTATGGCAAAGAGGATGGCTACGACAACACTGGTCAATCCAGTGCGTCCACCAGCACCGATACCTGCCGCACTCTCTACATAGGTGGTCGTGTTCGAAGTACCGAAGATGGCGCCCACGGAAGTCGCGATGGCGTCAGCAAAAAGAGCCTTGTCCATTTTGGAATTAAAGCCTTTACTGGTTTCAAGGGCTTTTTGGTCCGCTTCAGAGAAGATTCCCGAACTGCGACCCGTTCCTATAAATGTGCCAATAGTATCAAACACGTCTGATAAGCTGAAGGCAAAAATGGTGACTAAGACGAGGGGAATCTTGGCAGGATCGCTAAAAAGTGAACCTAAGCCAGGGTTACCAAAAGCGGCCATGAAAGTTTGCGGTAACTCCGCAAGTGCTTGACTAAAGCTGATGGAAGAACCCATGTGGGTAATTCCTAGGGGAATACCTGCTAGGGCAGTTACGACAATTCCAATTAATATTGCACCTTTAACATTGCGAATAAGCAAGATAACGGTAAGGATAAGACCGAAGATAGCTAGAAGTACCGGAGCAGAATTCAAGGTCACAAGCCCGGGAATGGCACGCGAACTAGCGATAACGGTTCCAGCCTCACCCAGTTGCACATAGGTTCCAGGATCAGAGGTAAAAGAAAGTAAGCCAGCGTTTTTAATTCCGATATAAGCAATAAAAATACCAATACCGCCGCCGATAGCGTTTTGTAAGCTTGGAGGAATAGCCGTAATAATCTTTTTCCGAATACTTGTTACAGTGATTATAATATTAATAATACCGCATAAGAAAACCATCGCGAGAGCTTCTTGCCATGTAAAGCCGAGACCGAATACAACCGTAAATACAAAAAATGCATTGAGACCCATACCAGGTGCCTGGGCATAAGGTACATTAGCGACCAGTCCCATAACCAGAGTTCCAATCACTGACGCGATAATCGTCGCCAGAAATACTGCACCCCAGGGCATACCCGCTTGTGAGAGCATTGTTGGATTAACCATAATGATGTAGGCCATTGCGAAAAAAGTAGTTAGTCCGGCAACGAACTCAGTACGAACATTAGTGCCGTTTTCCCTTAGTTTGAAGAAGTTTTCCACCCTGATTCCTCCTGTTTATTGTTATCTTTGCCGCTTTTCGTCTTCAACAGACATCAAGCTGCATTTATTTAATGAATTTATTATACTTTATTTCCGAACGTTAGTCCATGCTTTCTGCGATTCGTTCGGAGATTTCTTTCCTTTTTTCTTTCTTCTTTTCTAATTGAACAGACACTATGAATGGAGGACAAAAAAGGGAGTAGGCAAGCTCTTTGGATGCTACGCCGTACTCCCTCAACTAGATCGTCTAGGCTAAATGCAGTGGTTTCTCAAAGATTCCGTGTGCGGCCTCCATAATGGCTTCCGGCAACGTCGGATGGGCATGAATGGTTTGCGCTAGGTCTTCTGCAGATAGGCCTTTTTCCACGGCGAGAACACATTCTTGAATCAGGCTGCTTGCCTGAGGTCCCATGATACTAGCACCTAACACTACGCCCTCTTCATTGGCAAGAAGCTTTACCAAACCCATGACTTCTCCCAGTGCTAAGGCTTTTCCATTGGCACTGAAAGGAAACTTGCTGACCTTATAGGCTTTTCCAGAAGCCTTTAAGGCTTGTTCAGTTTCTCCAACCGCAGCGATTTCTGGATATGTAAAAATGGCACTGGGAATCGCCCGACCTTCCATCGTAACCTGTCTCCCGGCAATATGCTCAGCCGCTATCATACCTTGCATCGAAGCAACATGGGCGAGCATTGTCCCGCCGACAACATCCCCAATAGCATAGACCCTCGGGACGGAAGTTTGCATCTGTCCATTGATTTTGATGGCTCCCCGTTCAAGCTCAAGCCCTAAGGTCTCCGCATGAACTCCGCGCAGATTTGGCTTTCTCCCGGTGGCTAAAAGCACTTGCTGAGCCGGCAACTCCTTAAGTCCTTTAGCATCTTCAACACGGACAATTAAGCCCCCGTTTCTGGCGCTAATTTCTCTGACCGAGGTTTTCGTAAAAATCTGGATACCACTTTTCTTAAGCAAGGGAGTTAAACGTTTAGGAATCTCCTCATCAATCATTGGGAGGAGGGTAGGGAGCATCTCTATGACGCTCACCTGGACCCCAAGCTCATGATAGATGGAGGCAAATTCTAAGCCGATGACTCCCCCACCGATGATGACCAAGCTGTCAGGCAGCGTCTTTTGTTCTAGAATTTCCTCGCTAGTGACCACTCCCGGCAGCTCCACCCCCGGTATGGGTATACTTGCGGGAAGTGAGCCCGTAGCCAAAACAAGGTTATCGACCTGTATACGATCCGCGCCAGTTTCGGAATGGACTTCCAGATAACCGGCTTCTTTAACCTCACCCCAAGCTTTGACCACATTAATCTTCTTAGCTTTGATGAGCTGTTCGATTCCACCCACCAAGGTATTAACCACCTGATCTTTTCTTGCCATGATTCGCGAGAAATCAAAACCCGCACCCTGAATCGTGATACCAAATTCTTCTGCATGCTTTAGCTCCCGCCAAAGCTCAGCACTTTTAACCAGGGTCTTCGTAGGAATACAGCCTTTGTTCAAGCAGGTCCCGCCAAGACGTCCTTCCTCGATGAGAATCACAGATAAGCCAAGCTGGGCCGCACGTAAAGCGCAGACATATCCTCCAGGCCCTCCCCCTAAGATACCCACCTGATAACGTTCCATCGCCATCTCTCCCCTCGCTTTATTAATCCACTCAGTTATTATTCGTAATTGAATGCCATGAAGGCATTACCTTCGCAACATTTGATAGTGAAAAAAGCCTATTTTGTGGGTACTCACAAATAGGCTTCCCTTATTATTCAAAATCAATAGCTTTAATCGAAACCGCTAATTGGCTGCAATGACTTTATTCAAATGTTCCACTAGTTCATCTGGTTTCTTACCATGAGTAAGCGCTGCACCTTCGATGCTTTCCATCGCGGATGATGGGCAACCCAAACAGTGCATACCTAATTCAAGAAAGGTTTGAACCGTCTGAGGATAGGTACGTAAGACTTGCCCCACAGTCATATCCTTGGTAATCAATGTAATGGCCTCCTATCATCTCTCAATTCTCACTAAATCACTCGGATTTATTATAAAGTATTTTGATATGAAGTTCAACTCTTTCTACTTAAACAGAATTACCTTAAGCCAGTCGGATTGTTGGACTAAATGTAGGCCGTAGAGAAGATCTTCCCAGCGAAAAGCTGCTACGACACCGAGAATCACAAGAATAATTCCCGGAACCCAAAGCAAGTCTACATAACGACCTCCTACACGATGAGTGTCCCGAATTTTAAAGGGGAGAAAGAGAATATGAAAAGCTGCATAAGCTAATATAGGTACGGAGCGTGGAACTCCCCACCCTTGCAATACCCACAAGACTCCCACAATCCAGTTCCAGAAATATCTTCTTTCCAGCCACGCCGCAAGCCCCATGACATCAGGTGTGCCTGGCATTCTTGGTGCCACAACTCCAATTTGAAGCAATCTAAACAGCGCAAATAAGCTACCCATCATCACCCAAGTTAGCCATGGTGATTGCAGCTGTATCCCCTCCCAAATCGGCCATTGGTTGGGAATCCAGTGTGCCCATGGTACCTGGGTATTAAAAACCAGAGCTGTGAGCAAACCCGCGATGGTCATCTCTCTTGTCAACATGGCTAAGCACTGCCAAAACCAAGCCATCCGCAAAGCCCTTTTGGGCTTTCTATTTTGCAGCTCCTTGTATCGCCAAGTCACCGCCACCAAATTTGACCAAGCTACTATGATGAGCAGGGCAGTCCACACCCAACTTACCCATTGTTCTTCGGGCCATAAAAGCTCCGAAGTTGTTCGGGTAGCTTGTGGCTGTTCAACCTCTCCCCAAGTACCTTGAATGGATGCCTGGTCGGTTAAATTAAAATTAAACACCGGTATCGGTTCTACGATAGTCCGAACTGCTTGTTCGTGGATTTTTAACGCAGCTTGAGAATTATATTCCAACCCCATCCCAGAGGTATAGGCCCAAACTGAGGGATGGAGGCTACTTACACGAACCCAATCTTCCCATATCCGAGGTTCTGGGAGACGCTGAGCAGGAATCATCAAGCTATTAGGCAATTCTGTCCATACTCCGATCCCCACTCGGTCGGCCTCTAGTAACCAATATTCATCGGGTAAATCACCTAGAAAATAGATGAGATTATAGCCTTGGGCTTTGCATTCCTTGAGCCAATCCGCAACCTCGCCACGATTTCTTAATTCATACCCCATGGTCGGAGAGAGTGCCAATCCTCTGATTGCACGCTGTTGACCATTCAAGGAGAAATTGCCATCCTGATAGCCTAAGGATTTAAGCCCGACTGCAAAGGCGATATCATCACGATCTCCACGGGTATTACTTACGGTTAAATAAACCTGGTACAGAAAGGGATCTTCAGGGCTCCATAGATGACCGTTGGGAACCTGAAAAGTGACGCTCACCGGTTGTACCGGACTCTCATCGGCTTGAACTTGGGTTGTAATTTGAGCTACCTCAGCCGAACCGTCAGAAAATACCCCTTGAACAGTCCATGGGCCATATTCGGAGAATCCATGATGACTAAGCTGAAAATCCACTCGAACAAGAGCGGTCTCCCCCTCCCAATCAATATAAAGCCGAGGACTCTCAATACTTGTCTCCATTACCGCTTGTAAAGAAACTGCTCCCGTTATCCTACCTTTGGCCGGATATGGCGATCCTAAAAAAGTGTTTTTTTGAGATGAAGGAGCTGCAATCTCCAGTAGAAGAAGGTTTTCTTGACCATGTCGCAGAGCCGAAACAGGCACCTGTATTCGGCTGCTCCCCCCCTCGCTTTCCACATACCCAATCCGGTTGCCACTCTCCATTCCGTTGAGATAAACTGCACCCTCCCCGTACACTCCATTGATTTGGAGCATGAGGTTCCGAGCGTTCCATTCCGCAGGTACGGTAAAGGCTTTTGTTGCAACATGGAAATCTAAGTTCGAAGGGAGAAAACCGTACTCTCCACCCGTTAACGGTGAGTTATTCTCTTTTCCCTCAAGATCCGTTTCCGTAATCCATGCTTGTCTCAAAGAAGGATATATCTTCCACTGCCCACCCAAATCCATTTCCCAGCGATTTACACTGGTTAAAGATGAGGCAGATTTTAGTAAAACTCCAGGAGCCGAATGCCAATTCCAGAGGAGCAGCCCTAAAGTTATGGCAAGGGTAAGTATTAATATGTAAAGACGTTTATTAAACATATGGACAAATGCCTTTCTTAATCAACCTGTTAGAAAACAAAAGATTGTTCGTCCGTTATAATTTCTAGAGAAGCTCTCAAATTCCTTTAATAAAGAAAAGCCTGATCTAGGATCAGACTTATAAAACAGCTTTACATTTTAATTCATTTTCTTCAGATCAGGCGATGCACAATTGGGACAAACCCCATAAAACTCCAGGCGGTGTCCATGGACTTGAAAGCCTGTCTTCACTTCAACTTCGTTCTCCAACTCCAGTAATGGACGATGCAAATCTACAATTCTCCCACACTCTGTGCAGGCAACATGATAGTGGTTCTTTGCATTCCCATCAAAATGGCTTGACATATCCCCATAAGAAAGTTCTAAGATGTATCCATGTTCCTTCAACATATTCAAGGTGTTATAGATTGTCCCTAAACTTACCCCAGGAAATTTTGCCTTGACATGATGATAGATTTCCTCAGCAGTTGGATGAGTATCGGTACCTAACAGAAATTCTAAGATAGCCTGACGTTGAGGCGTAAAACGCACCCCTTTATCCTTGAGGTGCTTAAGAATTTCTATTGCAGTCATGACCTCATCTCCTTAGTCTTTAAAATTATTATTACTTTTAGTTTAATTAAATATATGTCAACTGTCAATAGAAATGTTTTCAACTTAAAAAAGGAGAGTCTTTTAACCGACTCTCCTTTTTTAGTACACAATTTAAGCTGGATTTGGTGAGCCAGTTGGGCAAACCTCAGCACAAGATCCACAATCAGTGCAAGCGTCAGCATCAATGACGTATGAGTCATCTCCAGCGCTAATAGCTCCTGCTGGGCATTCAGCTTCACAAGCTCCGCAGCTTATGCACTCAGAATTAATAAAATATGCCATTGCATACAACCCCTTTCTCTCCATTCTCAAGTGTCACTATATCATAGGAAAAGAAAGTATGGCAATATGCAATTCAATATTTTGTCCAAAATACTAAGTGTTATGCAAAATTAGATATCCCGGTCAGGTCGATAAGGTACTTGATAAAGTCTCCGCATACAATGAGAACAATAAGGTAGCATTCGATTGCTTACATGATTTCTCCGAAAAAGGACTTTTTCTAAATCTTCATGTTCAAATCCGCAAGAACGACATTTTTCTAACACCTGATTAACCTCCTAGATTGTGAGCTTATGAACGATGTATTTATACCTCTAGTATGTCTCACAACGTTGGAGTTTAAACAAAACCCGGTGATTTCTTTAGAATATCCTGCAAATGCTCCAAGGTATTGCATTCAAACATCTGACAATAGGGTCGGAAAAGATCAATGGATTTGACATCCTTCCAGCGTTTCTCGGGCAGAGTATTAAGCCAAATAATCTCCCGTACCTTCCTGCGCGTCTTTTTAAGATAGACTGCTGCCTTCTCGCCCTCCAAAGTTTGGGCATCGCTAAGGATAAAAAGAACAGTACGACGAGAAAGAGAATGCCCATGCTGTTCGTGGAGTTCCTCTAGCGACACAGCTAAATTCGTACCACCGCCAAATTCTTCGACTAAACCTGTTAAGGATGTATTCACCATTCCCTGAAAGGACTGAATCCCCCCCCGTATTCTTGGCGTGATATCTGCTAAATGACTAGCGAAGACATAGGTCTCAATCCCAGCAACTAAGCTAGTTAAACCATAAATGAATTGCAAAATAAACTCTGTATATTTTACCATAGACCCGGATAAGTCACAGATGAGAACAAACTTAGGCTTGCCTTTACGCTTTTTGCGATAGCTCTGTTTTATTAAGACGCCTCCGTAGCGAAGGTTTTCTCGGACTGTTCGGCGCATATCCAAGCTTCCTCTTTTGCCTTGCCTAAGTCTCCGTGAGACCTGTGAAGCCAATCTTCGGGACAATCTTCGGATTAGTTTGCTCACTTCCGGCCACTCTTCGGGAGGTATATCTTTTAAATCTTTAGTTAGGTAGTGCATTTCCTTCTGACGCACAGCTCGCTCAACTTCGCTCAATAGGCCTTCTTGGCCCGGCGGTGCGATCAGAAAATCTTCTCCTAATTTTCTTTTCCAATATTCCAAGGAGCCGTGAAACATTTTCTCAACCACGGGCTGGAAGGAATGATCCACGGGAATTCCATTTCTAACCCCTTCCTCTGAACGCTCAAGAAACTTCTTCAGCCGCTCTTTTTCATTTTCAGGAAGACTCATATAAGTTGCCCGCTGTTCATCTGTAAGCTCTAATTCCTCGCCTTGAAAGCGCAACTCTTTTCGGGTTTCTGCCATCCCCTTCTCCCAGCTTTCCGCCTTTTCCTGTGCCTCTTTCTGCCAATTGGATTGGGCTTCCGGTGTAGCGAAGAACACGCGAAAGACTTCTTGGAACCAGGGTAGTTGATTCACGGATTTCACTAAGGTGCTTTGTAGAACCCCCTCAACCTGCGATTTATCTGCCATCCCAATCAACGTTAAGCCTTGCAAGGCATCTTGAACCTCTGTAAGGCTGACAGAGATGCCTCCTTCACGAAGGAGACGAATAAATTCTAAAAGATGCCGGTCCAACTCGCTTCGTTCCACTCAGGGTCCCCCCTCAAATTCCTTTCGCCTCCCCTAAGAGTCGTTCTGCTCCCATCTCCCGGTAAAAGAGTTCGAGATCCTCCTTGCTTTTGAGGAGCAGATTCAAGGTGGCATCAACCCACGCAGGATCAAGGTCAGTTTTACCCATAACCAATAAAGCCTTCGCCCAATCCATCGTCTCAGCAATCGATGGTATCTTCTGCAGCGCCAGTCTTTCCCGAAGAATGCTCACGGCTTTAGCCACTTGAAAGGCTAATTTATCCGGTAATTCCGGATATTTAGAGCGAAGAATTCGCACTTCCTTCTCCACGGTGGGTGGATTGACATAAAGAAAGACACAGCGGCGTTTCAAAGCATCGGATAATTCCCGCTCCCCATTCGAGGTAAGGATCACGAAGGGTCGTTGCCTAGCCTTCACTGTTCCCATCTCGGGTATTGTCACTTGAAACTCTCCTAAAACCTCCAATAAAAAGGCCTCAAATTCAGCATCCGTCTTATCAATCTCATCAATGAGCAATACCGAGGGCTCTTCGCTCATGAGTCCTTGCAAAAGAGGACGAGGAAGGAGATAATCCAGACCAAAGAGATCCTCTTCCCTGAGATTCGCTTCTTTCATCTGAATTCTAATAAGCTGCCGCTGATAGTTCCACTCATAAAGAGCCTTGTTCTCATCGAGCCCCTCATAGCACTGCAGCCGAATCAGGTTGGCAGAGAAAACCTGACTCAAGGCTTTTGCGATCTCCGTTTTTCCCACCCCCGGCGGTCCCGCAATAAGCATGGGTTTTTCTAACTGAGCCGCTAAATAAGCCGTAAGAGCAATCCGATCTTCTTTTTCGGTAATATACCCCTCTCTCGTCAAAGCCTGCTCAAAATCATTCAATGACATATCCAGCTTCATAAGGCCCCTCCTCCACTTCACTTCAGAAGCATGTTCTGTAGTGTCTTCGAACATCAGCCAAGTTTTCTCTATATCACGATCAGATCAGAACTAAATTACCCTCATCATATCACGAGTTGACCCCTTTGAAAATTCAGATATTTTCACAAATTACCTTGACCTCCGCCAGTACTACACAAAAAACTGCAAGCACCCAACGGGTAGTTGCAGCTTCTAAACAAAAGCTATGGATAGGAATCACGATCAAAAGAAAGCAGTATTCTCCTGAGGCAGGCTCTGGCTGACGATCTGTTCCAGCTTCTCGTAGGATTCTAGTCTACTGTAAGCTAAAAGTTCGTCCCATTCTTTTTTTTCGAACTGCCAAGGCGAATACGACGACACTCGACTGGCAAACCCGATCGGGCGTCCCCCGCCAAGAAGCCTCTCCACTCTTCGGGCAGCTAGGCTTTGGGGACCGTCAGGCCGAGCCGTGCAAAAGATCGGTTCCAAACAAAGTGCAGGCTGGCCTCGATAAGTCACAAGTAAACTTTGCTTATAGAGAAGCTCAACTCCAACCTTACTCCTTTGAATTTCTTCATGCAAAGGGACGGGTTCCGGAACGTCCAGTGCCCCCAGCCTTTGCCAAAATTTCTTCTCGGCGAGATAATGGATAGGAGCTCTTAAAGCAACTGCCCCCATTTCTTTAGCAAATCGAGTTAGCATCTCCGCAAACTCACGCTCCGAATCATCTTTAACAGTTAAACCCATCATCACAATCAATCGTTCAGAGGAGCTCACCAGTAGCTCTCCAGCCTCATCCTCTTCACCCATGCGAACGATGAGATAGCCCGGCAGTCGCTGCAGAGAAGTCTTTATCTCCCTTCCCCTCTCCGTTAAAAAAGCACCCAAAGCCTCAGCCCAATCAGCCAAGCCCTCTTCATTCCAATCTGTCAGAGGATCTATACATAATTCCATCCAAGGCATACTCTCGCTCCTTACCCAAACCAAATCTTAGCATAGTTTGGCTTAGGAGCAGGACTTTTATCCGAGGACTTTGGGAAGGCTCCTTACTACTGCTTGAAATGCTATCTTACAAAGACCCATTCGCGTAGCTTCTAACCCAATAGTGAACGATGTGTGAGAAGCTACATGACCCAATCTTTAAAGATTAGCTAAATGTCAAAAACTTTTATCTCCTCGACATACCATTCATCTAAATTGCTTGGGATGCTGGGAATGGTCTCGAGGAAGTCCAGAATCTTCTCGCCCCAGAATGGATCGTAGACACTTCCCAAAGCGAGGCGCATTTCTTTAATCACTAAATTGGGGTTCTGAGGAGTCTTCCTATGACGACGCACCTCAATTCCCCTAGCATAATTGTCAAAAACCCGCAGTCCGCGAGCTAATAAAGGAATTCCCGTCCCTTTGAGTTTATAGGGATAACCACCACCTGAATATTCTTCATGATGGGAGATTACTCCCTTGGCTATTCTTTCCCAGAAACGGTTACCCGTTTTTTTGTAATAGTCGAGGACGATATCTGCTGACCCTAAGGGGTGCTCAATCATAAAATTCCACACCTTCAGCAGCATTTCCCGATTAAGATCCTCAAACTTACCTCCCTCAAGAAGCACATCTGCAGGCCAACGCAACTTGCCGATATCATGCAAAAAACCTGTCGCGACAAACTCGTTGCGAGTAACCCAAGCCTGTTTTACAAACTGTTTTCCTACTTCAACTTCTGCAAAACAGCTCATCAAATATCCTACCCGCAAGCTATGATAATAGCTAATGTCATCTACCCAAGCAAGATCTTGCAAAAGAAGTCGTATTTCCTTACCGTACATACAGTAATTTCCTTTCCATGAAACCTCTAATGACCTATGCTGTAACGAATACTAACAATCGAATTCTATTAGCTATAAAACTGTCAACTATAAAGAATAGTATTCCTTTTCTCGTTGGCAAAATCCTATGCATTCCTTGATGCCACACTCTTTGAGAAGTTGTGTAGCAAGATCCAGATCACGACCCACGTGCCCTGCCTGATGGGCATCGGAGCCCATAGTCATCCCTATTCCTCGACGTTGAATATCCCGGATAATTTTCACCTCGGGATAATACTCTCCCACTGGCTTATAACGTCCTGCAGTATTAAGCTCGACGACCAACCCCATCTCTTGAATTCGTGTCAAGGCTGCATCCGCTAAACTCAGGACGTCGGTCTGCGGTCGAACACCATATAATTTAATGAGATCAAAATGGCCTAGGGTAGTAAACAGCCCACTAGCAGCGGCCTGCTCGACCCAAGCGAAATATTCTTCGTACATTTTATCAGCATCTCGTTGATGATGCATTGGCTCTGCCTCGGGAAGATCAAAAATCCACGTATTTACCTCATGAACCGAACCAATCACAAAATCAAAGGGAAACTGCCTTAAAATGGCTCTGATTTTCCCTTCTTCCTCTGGTCGATAGTCTACCTCAAGGCCAATTGAGACCTTCAAGTCGGGATACTCAGTGGCCACCTTACGGATTAAGGGCAAATCCAAATCCTGATAGTAATAATCATGATCTGCAAAGCCAATTTCCTTAAGGCCAATTCGCCGAGCCTGCTCAAGATACTCCCGAATATTCTCGGCAGTAGCTAAACGGTCCTCATGACCTGTTAAATGCACATGCATGTCTAGCATCATTCTTTTCCTCCAAAGTCATACTCTATAAATTACCAGATTTTACTTTACAACAGAGAACGACTTCTAAGCGAGCGGAAACAAAACTTTGCGAAAAGCAATCAGCGGAATCGGGTTGGAAACAGGACGTTTCCAACCGCCCATTGAGCAGGAGCGATTTGGGCACGAAATCCGGATGAGGATTTCGCCCAAGCCGCAGACCACAAAGGGATCTTATGCGGCGCAGGTGGACCCGATGGAGCGGATGGCTTGAGCATTAGTTTTGTCCGCGCAGCTTACTGAGTGATCGTTGTAAAGTAAAATCCTTACATATTCTGAACCCCAGTCCTTACCACCAGGTAAGGCTTAGTTTCCATCTCTTCTTGCCCTAAAATCGTCTCCGAGAAAGCCAAATCCTTGAAAAAGTTCCCACTGAGCTTCACATCTCGCTTGCCCACGATCTTCCCTTTGAGAATACGCAGACTCTGTGGAGCACTTAAAGAGTAATCTCCCGAGGCGCTATTTTGGGTATGCATACCTAGAACGGATAAGATAAGGATGCCATCCTCAATGCCGGAGAGAACTTCCTCCCAAGGTTTTTCTTGCCTTGATTCGAGGTAAAGTCCCGATGTCCCACTGGAAACCCCGGTTGGCGATGCTCCCCATTTTTTCGCATCCTTGATCCGCAAAATTGGAGTTTGTAGACTTCCATTCTTAATAAGAACGGTCTTTTGAGCGGGGACTCCTTCAGGAGTCACGAGATAAGAACCCCATTCAAGTGGCCGCAGAGGGTCTACATACAGGTCCAAGTCCTCGTGGAAAACCAGCTTATTTGCCTTAAATTCATCAGCCTTAAAGGCACTTTGTCCTTCTAAGATGCTTTGCCCAATCAGGTTCGGAAAAATGAACTGACCAAGGAGGCTTCCAACAACACTCGGTGAGAAGACAACTACTGTCTTAGCATTAATTTCAGGAGCATTATCCTGCAAAGCTTTATAATATATTTTTGTCCGCTTCCATAGATTATCCCACTCTTCAGGTCGAATCAAGCGTCGCTTTGCAAAGCCTGAACCAACTAAACTATCAAAGGAATAGGAAAGAGCATATTGCGATTGTTGGTAGCTGACTGCAAGACCTTTGGAATTACGAACATGGCGGTATCCCCAGCCAGCTTGAATACTAGCATTTAAGTTAATACCCGGCTGAATATCTTGCAAAAGCTTTGCCAGTTGTTCAAAAAGCAGTTCGTCTTCTCCAGCTAAAATCCGCTCTATCTCTCGATCCTCTACGGCCACGATCGGTAAGGGCTCGGGAAGAGGGATATCTGCCCCCTCGGGATCTTCATATGAAGCTTGTCGCCATTCCTCAAGTTGCATTTGCCAATAAGCGCTCGCACCATGTTGAGGGGGTACTTGCACTTGAGCTTGAGTTAAGCGACCATCCTCCCAGATAATATAGATGTCGCCGCTCTCCCCCTGTCGATAGCTAGGAGGAGTATAGACACTACCCGGTGAGTTTTCCTTAATACCCAATGATAAGGCCGAGGCCTCGTGAACCAAAATCCTCCAATCACGAATCCCCAAGTCATTTCTACTCGGTGTGCTTTTAGCGCTATGGAGAAATTCCTCAAGCTGAGCTACGAGCTTCATCTTTACTCCCCTCCCAAACTTACATTTTCATCTTGATCGAGAAGGAGGTAGCGATGACTCCCTCCGCTGGAAGGAACGGATTGCCCCCCTTTACCACAGGTTCCAATGGCATCATAACACCCTCCGCCTAAGCCGACGCGTATGGCCTGCAAGGCTGAGAGGATTTTCCCACTGAAAATACTCGGTTGATAGATAGTTAACTCAGGGTCTGCAACATCAATAATTCCATCACATTGGAAGACAAAATCACCTGTTTTAGGATTAACCTGTCCACCTCGATAGCCGAGGAGCAGAAGATGCTTCCCCTCCTGTTGAAGCTCGCCCTTTTCCAGTAAAAGCTTGCGCACTTGTGAGACCTCGTCCATTAATCCCGAAGTATTCGGTAAGGCTAGCTCATCTTTAACTATTAAACGGATATTCGTCATCCTTGGCAAGGGAATTGATCCATAGCTTTCCGCTCTCCCAGCCCCTGTGACAGGCATTCCCGCTTCTCGGGCCGAGAAAACATCGCCTAGACCCGCCTCCAGAACACCATCTTTAACAATTTCTACCGTTTCGCGGACCAGACCGTTAGCAGAATACGGCTGATAAGCCCAATCCCCAGCCAAAGGTCCGTCGATAATATGGACTCCGGGACGAGCGACTTGAAGTCCTTTTTTGAGTTTCCCGTTCTCCCCTAGCACTGATTCCTTCATATGATCTGATTCTACAGCATGTCCAAAAGCTTCGTGAGCTAAGCCCTTGGCTAAGCCGTAATCAATAATTAACGGATAATGCCCACTAGGTAAGCTTGGTGCTATGCAGACCCTTCTGGCAAAATCTGCCCGCTCGAGGGCCTTTTGTTCTAAGCTACTATCCTCTTTTTCCATCAGCAACAGATTGGCATCTACCCCACTGCGCTGGGCCAAAGCATTTTTCGCTCTTCCTTGTTCGCGAACGGTTCCTTGATGCATCAGTACCGCTCGTGGAACCACATAAGATACAAGAGTTCCATCGGTTCGCCCAATACACCAGATATCCTCAACCTGGCGATAAGTGGACTGCCAAGAAGTCTCTGAACCCTTATCCACTAAACGCTTATGTAAAAACAAAACTTGCTCCTGTAGCTCCTCGAGAGAAAATTGGTCAAATTCCAGCTTAGCCGGGTTATCCCCCTCAGCCCGAAGAGGTGAGAGCTTGAATATCTCCTGATTTAATTCTGCACCAATCCTAGCATTGCGTTGAGCGAGGGCCAGAGCTCGCTTCATAGCTTCTCTTCCTGCCTCAACAGTAAGCGCATCGACAGAAGCAAAGCCTGCGGCACCCTCGGGAGTAAATGCCTGTACCCCTATTCCACTTTCTCTGACGGTTAAAACCCTTTCAAAGCGGCCATTGGTCAGCCTAAGCGTCCATTCTCGCCTAGATTGTGCACGCACAACATAATAACAACCTTCTTCAGTTTCCAATCCCTCTGCTTGTAAAATTGATTGGACAATCTCCGTTATTTCTTTTCGTTTCACGGTATTCCTCCATCAACGAATTTTTCTCTATTATACCACCGTCTTTGATTATGCATTATACTACATGGCAACCGTGAAAAATACTTTTTTTACAAAAAATCTTATCCCTATGTATATTGCCAACTATCTCGGGAAACAATTTAACTAGTCTCACGTTTTCCAATTTTTTATCCCCACTCCTCTCTTTTACTTCGGCTTGCGTTTTTCGCAAGCTTCTTTTATTTTTTAATCTTTTATAAACCAAAAGAAGCTAAAATGCACCATTGCCTTAAGTCCAGCATTTTTAGCTTCTTTTATTATAGTTTAGATTTTATTTGGAATTTTGAAGTACAGCTGAGGAATACTCAAATGGTTAAAGCTAGACGATTAATTCCAGTCCCATTATTGCTTACTCCTTCAAAACCTTAACCATAAGCTTGCGTTCTTCCACAAAACCAAGACTTTGATAGAGGTTGAGCGCCTGAATATTATGGGTGCTTACCGCCAACCCGAGATACTGAATAGCCTCTTCACGGCAATATGCTTCGGCAGCATCCATCAGAGCTCTACCTATTCCCTTCTTTCGGAACTCCTCAAGGACAGCGAGATCCATAATCCATGCTTGATGTAATCCCGTTAATTCCTCAACTGCATGGGTATAAAGGACCAAGAAACCCACAGGCTGAACTTGATCTGTTTCAGCAATAAAAACCTTCGAGTCGCTCTGTTTGATCCAAGTCCAAAAGTTCTTCAGCATCTTTACCCGATATTTCATGGTCTCTTCCATTGGCTGTTGGCGCCACGGCGAAATATTCACTGGAATTAAATCCTTAGCAAGTTCAAACATAAAGGGCCAATCCTTTATTGTGCCTTGGCGAACGAGCATACCATCACCCCTTGGGATAATTTACGCACGCTAGGGCACTGTTGCGCCTGTTCTGCCGTTGAAAAATTGCCCATATACTTTTTACAGCAAACATCGTGTGGGACATCAGAACAGTCCTTGTCCCGAAGGGGAGGCCTTTGTCTTGACCATTCTCCTTGCTTTAATCCTAGGACTCGCTTTTCTGCTTTATGGAATGCACATATTGCGCTATGGCTTACAAGCCTTTGCCGGTGAAACCTTTCGCGCACTTCTCCACCAGATGACAGCAACACCTTGGCGGGGCTTTTGGAGCGGAACCATAGCAACGGCAATCCTTCAATCAAGTACAGCATTAACGGTGATGGTCGTCTCCTTTGTTGATTCTGGTCTTATTGCTTTTCCAAACGCCTTAGGACTTATTCTGGGCAGCAACATCGGTACAACCATTACCACACAGCTCCTAGCATTACCTCTCGAACCCCTCATACCCTATGCCCTTTTACTCGGGGCCTTGGGATACCTCTTCTTTCCTGAGCGCTGGCGTTATCTGGCACTCTCCTGTTTAGGTCTGGGCATGCTCTTTCTCGCCTTGAACCTCCTTGAGAGCGGTATGGCACCTTTAGCCGAACTGGAATGGGTCCAAAAATCTCTCCATCAACTGGGAGACCATCATTTACAAGGAATTATCGCTGGAACCCTACTTTCTGCTGTCCTTCACTCCTCTGCAGCCACCACCGGTATTGTGATGATTCTAGCCTCAGAGGGTTGGATTACTCTACCTACAGCCCTAGCCTTTATCTTCGGAGCCAACATCGGCACTTGCTTCACAGCTGTCATCGCGTCTTTAGCTACGAACAGAGCCGCTCAACGGGTCGCCATCTTCCACGTTTCTCTCAATCTCTTTGGCGCACTCCTTTTCCTCCCCCTTGTCACCCCACTAGCCCACTTCCTAGAATGGCTCGGTGGCAGTATCACCCTCCAAGTCGCCAACGCCCACACCCTCTTCAACATCATCTCCTCCCTAGCCGCCATGCCCCTCCTGCCTTGGGCCACCAAGCAACTCGAGAAAATCCGATAATAAAAGTGGGACAAGGCACTTGTATTTGTACTTGTCCCACTTTTAGACATTAATAGCTAACTTGCAAAGACCCACAAGCGTAGCTTCTCACACAATAGTGAACGATTTTAAGCGAGCAGCTACCCGTTCTTCACGAAAAGCACGCAGCGGAGTCGGGTTGGAAACAGGACGTTTCCAACTGACTAGAGAGCCAAGGATGGCGATTTAGTCAGGAACCCGACGGAGCTGTGTGCTTGAGCGTTAGGACGGGTGCGCGCAGCTTACTGAGGGAACGATGTGTGAGAAGCTACCCGACCCGAATCTTTCCCAACCTTTTCAAAAACAAAAGTGGGACAAGGTCATCTCCCCTTGTCCCACTCTACAAACCATATTTCCCAGCTAAAAAATCGCAAATCCCCACAGCATCATCCAAGTCAAAGCAAGGCACCCCCAAATCGAAGGAGATATCACTAGCAATCGCAATTAACTGCTCCGGTTTGGACAAAAGCTCTTGATGAACTGCCGAACGGAAGACTTCAATCCGTGGTTGGTTACCATGCTTATATCCTTCGGTGAAAATTAGATCCACTTGCGGAATCCGTGTAATAACCTCTTCAAGTGTCAGTTCTTCTTTAACTTTCTCGATCATGGCCATTTTCTCTTGTGAAGAGATCACGACCACATCCGCTCCCGCTTGAGCAAATCGCCAAGTATCCTTGCCCGGCTTATCCATTTCAAATCCATGAACATCATGCTTTACAGCAGCAACACGCCAGCCTCGCCGCTTCGCTTCCGCTAGCAACTTAACTAAAAGTGTGGTTTTTCCGGAATTGGAGTGTTGTCCCACAATGGATACGACAGGAATTGCCATTTAGTCTTCCTCCCAAGAGGAGATCCAACGACCCTGGAGGCGCTCTCCCTTTTGCACCGGTCCATGTCCCCCCGGCACATCGATAAGTAAGTGGCTACCCTTCATAGAGCGTAAAACACTTGAGCCTTGAGCAAAACTTGGATCTGCCCAAATCTCGCCATTACGGAAAACGGCCCGAGCCCGTATAAATCTTCTTTGTTTACCCGATTTACCGAAGTCACCATCCATATAAACCGGGAAAGTACGTTCTGGTAATTTTCTACCCTTGAGCTTTCGTAAGGCGGGACGGACTAGAAGCTCAAAGTTCACTACGGCCGCAGCCGGATTCCCTGATAGGGAGAAGTAGAGCATATCTCCTTTAATGCCAACCGCCACTGGGGTTCCCGGTTTAAAGTTAACCTTCCAAAAGAGCAGTTTACAACCCACTTCCTCTAAAGCATCTCTGATTAAATCATAATCCCCTACCGAGGCTCCTCCGGTCGTCACTACAAAATCCATATCTTCTAGCGCCCTTAACGCGGCAACTGTCTCGCCTAGATCATCTGCCACAAAGGGAGCGACTTTTACTTGGCAGCCTGCCTCCAATAATAGTCCTTGCAGAGTATATGTATTGCTATTATAGATTTTTCCCGGGGTAAGGGGGTCGCCGACTTCCCGAAGCTCTGAACCGGTAGAGAGGATTCCCACCTTAGGTGATCGATAGACTTCCACCTCTTCTACACCCAGAGAAGCAAGCAATCCTACTGCCGCAGGAGAGAGCAATTCGCCCGTTGCTAAGACAATATCACCTTTCCTGGTCTCCTCACCACAATACACAACATTAGCTCCGGGCCGAACAGGCAGATTAATCTGGACACGATCACCGAGCGGCTCCGTATCCTCTTGCCTAACCACACAGTTGGCACCCTGAGGAATCGGTGCCCCCGTAAAGATCCGAGCACATTCCCCAAGCTTAAGCTCGCGCTCAGGCCAATTCCCAGCAGGAATCTCACTGACAACTTGTAACGTCAAGGGCGACGGATCTGATGGTTGAGCGTAGTATGTATATCCATCCAAAGGTGAACGATCAAAAGGAGGCATATCAATTGCTGCCTCAATATCCTTGGCTGAGACTCTGCCATAGGACTGGGCTAGGTGAATTTTTTCTGTTCCCAGAGGCTTCACCTGTTCAAAGATGATATCTAAAGCTCGCTCAAGAGAAATCATGGTTTCCATCACTTCACCCCTTCAAACGCTCAATTTGAACTCTACCTTCCTCACGATAAATTTCGAGGGATTTATAGGGTTCCTCCATTGATATGATCTCTTTATCGACAATAACCGTGACATTAGCATGGCAATAGCCAACTTTCAAGCGCTTCGTGCCAGGGAATTGAACTGTCGTGGTGCTTACACCCGATCCGCCAAGTTCCTTAATCACGACATTGCCCCCCGCAATAATCTTGCCCCCTCGGCACACCCCTTCAATTCTGAGGTCCCCTGCAGCCTGAATGACCGAATTATAGCTGCCTTTCCGACAAACAAAATCACCGGCGCATTCTACTACAGCCCCTTGAACATAGTCGACATTGCAATCGAGCTTTTCCGGTATTTCAAAAGCCATACTATCAATGAGCTGCTTGAAGGCTTGATTAACCCGTCCGAGCAAAGGCAGAGCCTGTGGCTCAAGAGGCCCTAAGCCTGTTAAGAAACGCTTGGTCGTACGCGCAAAAACAATCAACTCCTGAGTAATCATCTCATCCTTTGTTGATAAGAGAAACCTCTCAAAGTCATTCGCTTTCTTGGGCAAATCCGGGAATCTCCGCTCGATAATAACCTTAAGGCTTTGGCCTTCCCGTAGAGTTTTCGCCTGGGGAGACTTCATAAAGTCAATCGTCACCAATAGACAGGCGTTCAAATCATCATATAAAGCTTGCATATCCTTCAGAAGCTTTGAACGTACGACAAAACGTGCTCCCACAACTAGCTTGCCAGCCAGTACATTGCGATATATATTGAGACCCTTCTCTGCTCGGATCTCTGCTCGGGAAGTTGAACCTCGAATTTCAACCTTTCCGCCTGAATAGACATGCAAACCATCATGGACATCTCCCGAAATAAAAACATCGCCTGGGAATTCAATGCTCCCCACTGCTAGGTCAAGGTCCTGATTAAGCATAAATACAGCCTCAACGCCAAAGGATAATTCGTCCATACGAAGAGGGAGTCCTGCAATAGTCGCTAAGACTTCCAGTCCATCCTCAGATAAATGGACATTCTTCTTCAATTTAAATTGAAAATCCTTTGGCATAGGAGCCGGAATTTCCTGTCCATATACATTCTTCCCAGGAATCCCGAGCTTAGCTGGTATTTTGCGAGCTAAGGCTTGTCCTGCCTGGATTAAATTGATCTTAGAAGCAAAATAATCAACACGCTGATCCTCGTGTTGGTTCGTCTGTTTCTTGGTTATTAAGTCTACAATTTGGGCATGAACAGGTAAGGTAGGCGCCTTTCCTTGAGCTATGAGCACCTCACCAACACCTTGTACGGCAGTAATAGCCTCCCATACCGTGGGAAAAACACCAAAAATAATCCCTTGGCCCAACAGATCAGCCTGAAGCTTATCTTCGTTCGAATATTGACCGTCTGGTTTAGCATCCTGCCAGACAATAATTTCATCAAAACGAATGGTCATTTCCTCTTCAATACTATCGGGGATAGTATAGTAGCCTGGTCTTTGATGAGTAACCCTAGCCACTGCGGTGAATCCCTGATCGCGAACTTCTAAATCCCAATTTAACTCTCCCGGAAAGACCGTGGGATAAAACTCAAGGACATCGATTGGCTCGACTTTAAATGCCCTTTGTTGAGCTTCGCCATTAATACACAATGTCCCCGCTTGCGGAGCAGGCACGACAAACTTGACTGCGTCTGTTAACGTGATAAGATACTTCTTTTCATCGGGCTTCCAGCATACGGAGCAGATTTTCGATAAATTCTCGTCCTTCTTTTCCGCCATTTCTGACATGTCCGTCACCTCACTCATCCTCTTTAAGGGTACCTTAACCCAGCCTTCCTTATTACATCGTCTAATCTATATCTCTAAAGCTTTATAGCTTAGATTTTTTAATGTCTGTTTGTGGTTCACTTGGTTTTCCTGCATTTTCATTACTAGGATTCTTCAAATCTTCAGGGATGTCTGGGACCTCTGCTGGACTCTTTTCTGTTCCTTCAGCCTTCTTTTCCTCATCTTCGCCTATATCTTCCTCAGGTTTTTCCTCGCCCGAAACTGTATTTTGGTATTCCGGTGATTCCTGACCATTAGGGTCTACAGGGCTTCCCGGAACTTGAGGTAATGGATTATCGTTATTGGGCACAATGGGCTCAAGCAAATCAATAATCGTGTCATCGATCACCTTATCTGTGGTTATGCCACGAAAAAGATTACTCACCACTACTTGGGCTTCCTCTCGATCAACGTCCCAGAAACTTATGCCATTGATATCGTGAAATCGGCCCGGTAAGGTCTGAGTTAGAATACTAATGTCTTTGAACTTTACTGCAGTAGTAGAGATCTTGAACATTGTCCCCAGGGAAACATTGGTATTGACTGCATCATTTAACTGGGGAATGAGCCAAGGAAGCTTGGGTAGCGTACTTAGCTGGAGCATTTCCTCAGCCACAGCTTTGAGCACAATCTGCTGTCGAGCCGTCCGAGAAATATCTGCCAAAGCGTCATGCCGAAAACGTGCATACTGCAAGGCTTGGGACCCATCCAGCTGTTGCAGACCCTTTTTTAAATTAATAACCCCATCGACCGCATCACCTGTCTCATAATACATATCCTTCTCAACATCTACTGTAATCCCGCCTAAGGTATCAATAATCTGTTTAAACCCATTAAAATTAGTTTGAATATAGCCCGCTATGGGAACTCCAGTAAGATCGGCAACCACATCCACAAGGTTTTCCAAATCCGTTAATGGAGCTACTCCATTAATTTTAATGTCCTTATAGCCGGGAATTGAAATCCGGGTATCACGAGGTATTGATAACAAACTGACCCGAGCGTTCTTAGGATCAATGGTCGCTAATATAATCGTATCTGTATTGAACTTCTCTTCGCCCGGTCGCTGATCTGCGCCTATGAGGAGAACACTAATGCTATTCTTCAACTCTTGAGTCGTTAATTGACCATTCGGACTATTTGGCATAGTCTTCAAGTCTGTTAACACACTGAATCCAAGTAAAACACCGACTATAAGAAGAGTCATGGCTATGAGCGTAACAATAATCTTCCTGTTCCTTCTGCTCTTTTTTCGTTTACTATTTCTATCGCTGGCTCTGCGCACAATATCACTCCATAAATCTTGCCCAAGAAGATTTTAAATAATTAAAGCTCATTTTATTATACCTTTTATTCGGCAAGATTGTCTGATTTTTTTGATATACCCCCGCAGACTTTTTAGGATTTCGACATCCACTATAGCATATCATAGGCATATCGTAATAACAGGAGGTACTCAAAACATCATGGAACCGAAAAACTATCCGCGACTAGGAATACTTATCCCCTTTAACTCCCAAAAGTCACACAAAAATGGCACTCAGCACTGTATCTTCTGTGCTACAACATTTCCCTTACGCAATTTCAAAGGAAAGGCAATATGCCCCACTTGCTTGCAAAACATTTTAGAGTTATTCTCGGAAAGGGAGGTTCAATAAGTTCTCGTATTGCACTGCACTATCCTTTTATTATGTTATATATTTCAGCTGTGTGAAAGGGTTCGATTCTAGAGTAAATCACGGAAAAAAGGAAGTCGATATTGACTTCCTCTTTGCATTTCCCCTTAAAATTTGAAATGGTTTTTCAAGTTTTGAAGGGCGCGTTCCTTCAGAATCACTTTACCATGCTCTTCTAGGAAAATCTTAGCGACATCGACCAACTCACCATATTCATCCAATAAGGCTTCCGCGATCTGTTTCTTCTTACCTGAGCCTAAATGGCTGACGACAAGATAATATTCCCCATCGAACTCAAAGAGGCTGGAGCGAACACGGGAGATATCAGGTATTCGCTTCACAACGGACAGGACATCTTCCAGATCAGCAAAAACATACACCCATTCCGTAGCTTTGGAACGACTTGGTCTCTTGGTTTCCTTCTCCTTTGGTATTGTCTCGGTGACATCTTCTTGTTTGATGACCGTAATCACAAATTCCTCGTTGGAAGATGCCGTAGCTTGTATCCAGAAGGGTTGGTCCAGATTAAATTCCACTTCTTCCCTAGCCTGTGAGATCAATTCCCAAAAGAGTTGTTCACTACGCTGGGATCTTTGAAAAAGATCCGCCATAGTAATATCTCGGTCGGCAAGTTCGGTAAAGGAAATAAAGATGCGGATTGTATTATCATTGACTTTTTGAATACGCATAACCCCCACCTCTCCTTTCCAATCGTTATGAATAGTTTATTTCCTATGATATCACATTACTACTAAAATGTGTTGCTAAAATACGAGAATCTTTTGTAGCATTTACAAATAGTGGTGAATCATCTAGGTTTTTTGAATTTATACTTCTTTAAGGTAAGGTGATAAGATTATATTTTCTTGACCCTAAGCCCACTCTCTCACCGTACTCTAATTGAACAGTCCAATCAACTTCTGGATGAATGACCCTAAACTTATCTTGCTCATGATGACGCTCTCCCAGTATGGAATGAGGGTTGCCGTGGGCTTGATTGACAAGATCTACAGCAGCTTGGTCAATAGCTACCGGATCTTCAGAGGCTAAAATCCCAATATCCTGAACAATCGGTATGTCATTCCAACTCACGCAATCACAGAGTGGCGAGACGTTGTTAACGAAGGTGATAAACCCGCTCTTCCGCTCTTTTCCTTTTAAGGCACCCACTGTGTACTCCACAATCTTCTCCTGGATCACATCCGGAGTGGTCTTCCAGTTCACGGCGATAGCCTTAAATGTACAGGTTACTGCACATTCACCGCAGCCTATGCAAAGACTGGCGTCAATATTTGCCTTCTCCTCAACAGTTATGGCTGAGGCTGGGCACCAGCTTCGACAGCGGCCACAAGCCGTACAGCGTTCAGGATTAATCTGCGGGAGAATATCCGAATGCTGCTGCTGCTTCCCGGCACGACTTCCCAAACCCATCCCCAAGTTCTTGAGGGTACCGCCAAAACCCGTGGCCTCATGGCCTTTAAAGTGTGAAATTGCAATAAGGGCATCGGCATGAACTGCCGCACTGCCAATCTTTACCTCTTTAAAATGCTTTAGGTTTACTGGTATTGATACATAGTCTTTCCCATTTAGCCCGTCCGCAATCACCAAAGGGGCCCCCACTACAGAATAATCGAACCCATTTTCAATCGCAGTTTCCAAATGATCAATCGCATTCGAACGAGAACCGACATAAAGGGTATTCGCATCAGTCAAAAACGGGCGTCCTCCGGCTTTCTTCACCTGATCCACAACTCGCCGTACAAACTGAGGTCTGACGTAAGCTAGGTTACCTCTTTCGCCAAAATGAAGCTTTATGGCAACCTTATCATCCTTCTCAATACCCTTAAGCATACCCGAACGGCTGATCAGTTTTTCTAATTTCACCAAAAGACTTTGACCTTGGGTAACTTTCATACTTGTAAAATACACATCCGAGATCATAGTTTTCCTCCATTCCCTTGACCCAGTTTAACTTCATCTTCCTCTTCATCCTTTACAGGCGGAAGAATCTTACAGGTGATCACTTCCAGACGATGCGGTAAAAATGTCATATTTACATTATGTCCAGGTTCAATAGCTTGATAGGTATAGAGATCGACAAGGAGTGTTTCTCTCCCCGACTCCCATTCGATCTCGACACTATAGGGGTGAAGAGTATCGGAAACCATGCTCTTTCCTTGTATTCCACCTTGAACAACCACAGGCTTAGCAAACCAATCCGGTTCGCTAGCTTGAAACATAAGCAGATAAACTGAATAAACGAAGAGCCAGCCAAACCCTCTTAGGGCGAGTAGCAATTTAGTAGTCAGCTTCATCTCTTTTTTGGCTACAAAGTAGAATTTCCAAACATAGCGAATGAGAATAAAGATACCCAGCAAAAGAATACCGAGGGCTTCAATCCAAGTCGCTTTCCATAGATAACTATAATATTCTCCCATAGTTCCCCCATGCTTGAAGTTTTTCGAAAAAGAAACGCCTCCTGGCAATCCATTTCAATGGCCTGAAGGCTTCTTATATTTGAGCATCTAGTTTTCCCATGGCCGCAATAATTTTCTTTACATAATTCTGGGTTTCATTATAAGGAGGAATCCCATTGTATTTCTCAACTGCTCCCGGTCCCGCATTATAGCCTGCTAAGGCCAAGGGAATATTGCCATTAAATCGTACTAATAGATCCTTCAAGAAATGCGTTCCACCATCCAGATTCTGTGCCGGATTAAACGGGTCCGTAACTCCATAGCTCTTAGCTGTATCAGGCATGAGTTGCATTAAGCCCATGGCCCCCGCAGAAGAAACCGCTTGAGGATTAAAACTAGATTCTGCTATCACAACTTGGCGAATAAGATTAGGGTCAACTCCATACCGTTGTCCAGCTTCAGCAATAAGCTGCTCAATTTCAGGTTGATCCGCTCGGTATTGAGAACTTCGCATAGATTGAGAGCTGCCAAGTGCATCAATCCCATTAAAAGGAAGACTATGGGTATATCCTGCGTATGGATTAACTACCGAACTAGGCAAAGTTTGTCCCATGCCAAGAAAATTCATGGAAGATAGCTGAGAATAATCGGTCATCGGGATCCCAGCCGGGTAACCCGCCTCCATGCCCATACCTGCCAAAGCTTCCAGAGCCATACCTGCCCCGGAGTCCAATCCTTCTTCTCCAGCTAATGCCGACTGCAGCAATGTAGCAAAAAGCATGGCCTGGGTTCCATCGATACCCTTATTACCACCCTTGGCAGAATCCTGCCAAGCATTATTCATGCTTTGGAGTTGGTAGAGAAGCAACATTTCCGCACTATTCATCGGTCATCGCCTCCTGCCCTTAAACGAGTTGGGAAACTCCCTGAAGTTCTTCTTGTTCAAGAATTCGATCGGGAATCAAAATCATAATAATTCGATCCGGAAGATTGACAATGCCGCCGATAAAAGGAGCAGTGACTAAAGGCGGTGGAGGAGCCATTTCTTCCAAGATGCGCACTTCCTTAACTTGATCAACCGCAAATCCTACGGGAAAACCATCGACCTCTGTAATCAAGGCGAAGTCATCTACGGATTCAGCGTTATTCACGGCAGCCTTTTTATGGGCGACTCCGAAACGAACATGCAAATCAATTAAAGGAATTGCGGAGCCACGCAAATTGATCAACCCTTTGACATACTCGGGTGCCTTCGGTATGGGTCGAATATTCTCTAAGCGAGTTATTTCTCGCACGATTTCAATGGGCATTCCATACTCTTCTTGCCCTAATTCAAATATGACCACTTGATTAGCCATGAAGCCACTTCCTTATCTGTTTCTTAGACAATCCTACCGATTTCATTCACTGCCTTATCTAAAGTCGCGTCTTGTGTCTGGATGACCTTCTGGTTAGCCTCATAGGCCCGCATTACAGTAATCATCTTAACCATTTGGCCCGTCAAATCTACATTGGAACCCTCCAGAAAGCCTTGGCGAATACCTGGCTCGCCTTGCCAAGCTTGAGCCGCTTGATTTGAGGTATAGAGAGATTGGCCCTCCCGAATAAGCTCTTCATTGGGGATCTGAACCAGCCTCAACTGATCGACCAATTCTCCGCCGTCATAGATGGCTCCATTCGTATCGACAGAGAAGTCCCGGCTCAAAGGCCCGATAGGCCCCTCTTCACCGAGGACAGGATAGCCGTCCGTCGTTTGCAGCATGCCCTCAGCATTCAATTGAAACTGTCCATTTCGAGTGTAGCGTTCGCCATTGGGAGTTTGGACAACAAAGAGGGCCTCTGAAGTAAGAGCCAAGTCTGTCGATAATTCCGTACTCTGGAGGGCACCTTGGACATTCATACGAGTGACTTGATCCACCACAACACCTGTCCCCATGCCGCCAATTACTGTATCGCCCGGAATCTCATTTTTAGTACTTGTTCTCATCATCAGCAGTTCCGGAAAAGCCTTATTGCTAGATTCTTCAGCTTTATAGCCGGGTGTTCTTATATTGGCGACATTATCTGCAATGATCTCGCTTTGAGTCTGGGCAGCAAGCATTCCTGCCGCTCCTGTATATAGTCCTTTGATCATAGACGATCACCTTCATATCTTTCTATAATAACTGCACAACTACCCGACCCTAAATCTGCTTTATCTTTGTCCAATTACCGTACGTAAGTTAGATAACTGAGCGGAGATAGCCCGGGTCACAGAGTTGTAGTAAATCCCGTTTTCTGCCACATTGACCATTTCCCGATCGATGTCCACATTATTGCCATCGTTACGATAGGTCGTGTTTTCATCGGTGACGACCCCGCTGGTATTGAGTTCTGTTTTTTGAAGATGTCGCTCGGACGTGACTTTTAAGGGAAGCTCACCATCAACCTGGCCGATAGCCTGTCCCAGCAGAGTATTAAAATCCACATCAGACCGCTTAAAATCCGGGGTATCCACATTGGCGATATTATCGGCAAGCACCTTTTGCCTTAAGCTGGCGGCGTCCATACTCTTCTCTAAAACATTAAACATCGGTGTATTTAACCAATCCGACATCTATCTTACCTCCTTAGGGAGTTTGCCATGCTCCACATTTGATCACCATTCGTAATCATGCGGGCATTGATCTGATAAGCCCGTTGCACTTGGATAAGATCAGTCATAGAGGAAGCTAAATCCACATTGGATTGTTCCAGGGATTGGGTCCGTAGTTTACCTACATTGCGTTCCTGAACTTGGCTACCCGGTACTCCGATCATCTCCTCACCGGTGACCCCTAGGGCCTCCGGTGTCAGATAGAGGTTATCCCCGCCCTTGACTAAGCCCTCAGGATTGGTAAAGGTCGCGAGATTGATCTGCCCCAAGGTTTCTAGCTTGCCATCGATGTTTCCTCTAATCGTTCCGTTGCCGTCAATTTGGAGCTCTTCTGTACCTGGGGGAATGACAAGAGCCGCTGTCAGCAAATCTCCATTCCAATCCATGGGCCGCCCCGCCTCATCAACTTCAACGGGTCCCTCCGGATAATAGGCCTCACCTTCTGTATCATCGATCACGACCTGGCCAAAAACCCGTTCCTCTTCATCGATGAAGCCGGTGATCTTGCCTGTTTCATCAACATACACGTCGATAGCCTCAGTGGGTATCCGTAGTTCAAGGATATAGCCATCCGAATTTACCAGTTTTCCTTGAGCATCGGGCTGAAAATTTCCAACACGCGTGTAGCCGCTGGTGCCATCGGTCGTCCGTACGGGGAAAAATCCTTCTCCTTCAATCGCCAGATCAAAGGGGTTGTCCGTACTCATAATCGTCCCCTGTTTAAAGTTCGAGCTGATAGACGGTAGGATTACTCCTGCTCCCACATGGATACGATCGCCAACAGGCTGTTCGTTAAACTGTTGATCGGCAGATCTCATTTCCGAAGCCAAGGCCTCCGCAAACTCCACCCGTTGGGCCTTATAGCCAGGAGTATTTACATTGGAAATATTGTTTCCTAGGGTGTCTAAGGCCATCTGTTGGGCTCTGACCCCAGTGGCCGCTGTATTAAGAATTCGCAAGTTACCTGTCTCCTCCCTTTTCGGGAATATACCCAGAGATAAGCCTAAAAGGACTTTGACTTTAGGTATAACCTAAAGCCCAAGTCCTAAGTCCCTTATCCACGTTTAAGATCAATAAGCTCCTGCAATAAGGAGTCCGATACGGTGATAACCCGGGAATTCGCTTGGAATCCCCGCTGAGTCACGATCATATCCGTAAACTCCTGGGAGAGATCCACATTGGACATTTCCACGGTGCTGGGGATGATCGCTCCACGGCCATCTTCTCCTGCGCCGCCAATTGAGGCTGCTCCTGAGTTATTGGAAGCAGCGTAAAAGCTATTTCCTAGATTTTGCAAACCCGCTTCATTGGAAAAGTTAGCTACAGCTACTTGCCCGATTATACGAGTCGCAGAAGCATCACCATTGCTATAGACTCCTGTGATGGCCCCCTTGGAATCAATGGAAAAGCTTGTCAAGGTTGCTAGAGGGATATCCGTGCCATCAGTATATGTTGCGTCATGATCAGTTATGGTAAATGTGTTATATGGAGTGGCGGTTAATGTGGGATCAGCGGTAGGGGGGGATACAGTAATTGTACCACGTGCACTATCTAATATGCCGCCACCGACGATAGTTGCATTCGCTCCAATTAATGAGGGATTAGAATATACCCAAGAGCCTCCTGACTTAGCCCAAGCATCTCTTGGAATACTTATAGCCGTCGGCGTAACGAGTGGAGGATTTTCCCCTATATTAAATTTAATCGCCTCAAGTTGTGTCCAGTCGATCTTAGACTCATCAACACCTGTGGTAGCACTGTCATCTACTGGTCTTTCCATGCCATACATATACCCCATGACCTTTGCCCCTGTCCCAGGCTCGACCAAGGTGCCGTCGTCGTCTTGAGTAAAGGCTCCAGCACGACTGTATACGGTTTCTCCGTTATTCTGTAAGACAAAGAATCCTTTACCCTGAATCATCATATCCGTGTTTTTTCCTGTGGATTGGGAGCTTCCTTCAGTCATAATTTGGTCGATAGAACTTAGCATGGAGCCTAAGCCAATTTGAGCAGGATTCGTTCCCCCTTGGTTCGGTGAAGGCGAGCCTGCACCCTTCATGGTTTGGCTGAGCATGGTCGAGAAGGTGACACGGCTGCGTTTAAAGCCGGTGGTATTGACATTGGCGATGTTATTACCGATAACGTCCATTTTAACCTGATGGTTTTTTAACCCGGAAATTGCTGAATACAAAGAGCGTAACATTAAGGCGTTCCCCCATTTCTCATTTGCCGTTTCATATCATATCTTATCGAATACGTATTAGCTCATAATCACCCTATACCTGCATCTCGGTATCTGTTTCACCTGTATCGGGAACCGTAGGATTCGTTGGATCAGTCGCATCTGTAGGGTCCTTAGGTGGTTCTCCAGAGGGTGGTGTCATTGCTTTCTCAGCTACGGAAATAATCTCATTCATTTCCACGGCACTATAGGTCCCGTCAGCTTTCTTAAGCACTAATTGAGGGTTGCCGTCCAGCCATTGGACGGATTCCACAATCCCTTCGACAATGTTCTCAGTATCCACATCCATCCCAGCGACATATTTGCCAATCATGGCTGCTCCTTGACCGAGAAGTGAATGCTGGAAAAGGGAGGAAAAGGCGCTAGACATACCTTCCATAGAACTTGCCACATTATTCATTTGCTCAAGTGAGCTAAACTGTGCCATTTGGGTAATCATATCTTTATTATCCATGGGCGAAAGAGGATCTTGGTTGCTGAGCTCAGTGACCAGCAACTTTAAAAAATCATCCTTACCCATGATGTCCTTAGTAGCATCAGAAAGAGCAGTGCTTTTTGATTCTGACGTGGGAGTAGTGGATTTATAATTAGGATCAATAGTGTTCCCCATTCTTTTCCTCCTAGGCTGTTACATTAATTCGACGGATTCCTTGTTCGCCTGCATCGGAATCCATCAGGCTCTCGAGTTCTTCTTTACTCATGTAGCCTAATGCTTCATCACCATTCTCCTGGGCTCCCGCTTTGCCTTCCTGCCCTTGGCCGTCTTGGGAATTTCGGTTTTGTTCTCCCAAGCCCATCTCCATCATGCCACATTGAATACCTAACTGAGTCAGGTTATCTTTGAGCTCTGATAGATTGGTTTGCAGTATTTGTCCGGTGCCTGCATCAGTGGCTACCATACGAATATGCATTTGCCCATCTTCCCAACGCATAGAGATATTGATATCTCCTAATTCAGCGGGACGCAAATGTATGGTCATTGCGCGGAGTTGAGGCCGAGCCTGATAGGCTTTTTCAAAAATCTCGTTCGCTACTTGGGTCCATACGGGACTAACACTTTCCGAAACCCTTCCCTGAACCTGAGCCGTCCCTTTGGTTGAGGTTAATCCCACAACATTTTCCGGGTGAGAATCCTGTAGGGTTGATGGTTCATCTTTGGGAAAGTCGAGGTTATCTTTTTCTTGAAGCTTTATGCCTATTCCCGCAGATGTGTCAGATCCACTGTCCTTACCTTGGTCCGCTCCATTATGTGTAGACGGTTGATCCTTTTGGTCTTGCTCGCTTGTCAGTTGGAAATTTCCCGGATTATCCGGTTCCATATTGTGAATCCCCGAGTGCTTAGCTGTGCCCACTGGCCCATTTTTCTCCGAAGTCCCAGCTGTATTCTCTCCTAGGCCGCTTGACTTACCCTCAAACGATTTTGCGGCAAATGCACTTACCAGTGTCTCTTGTCCAGTGCTTTGCTGTGTGCTCGGTACGACTTGTACTGCCACATCATCTACTACTGGAACAGTCAACGTTTGACTCAACACCGGCTGGGACACTACGGCCTTTTCCGCCGTTATTCCCGTACCGGGTGCCTGCCCCTGGCCATCTAACCCGATAAACAGACCACTGTTAAAACGTTGGGCAGCGATCGCGGATTTTTGCTGGGTTAAGGTATCTAATTGCTCGGAAGGAGATTTTACTTTCACTTCTCCCGACATTTCCGTAAGTAAATCAACAATCACATTCTTATATAAATCCAACTCCGACTGTGGGGAATTCTTCCCCTGAAGTTGCCCTGTCATCCCTGACAATCGAGCTACTTCAAATGTTCCTAGGGGGTTTGAGGAATTGCTTTGACTACGCAAAGTATCCATTTGACTCAAAAGAAGATCTAATTGACCTGAGAAATCTTCTTTACTCATAGGATTCTGAACCTGTCGAGCCAAAACTTCTTGAAGATTTCCCTCTTCTTGAAGCATAGCCATCATGGCCTGAAGTCCCTCTATCCCCAATAGGGCGTGACGTCCGGAATTGGCTTCCTTGCCTGCCGGTGCGTTGCTCTGATTACCAGAGTCTTGCTCTTGTCCACTAAGTTGGTTCACCCAGCCCCCAAAGATTGCAGCAAACATCATTGCCGCCGTATCATTGCCTTTGGGAGAGCTGTCTGCAACTAATGATCCATTATCCGTATTATTTATGGATCCCGCGGACAAAGCCTTTATTGCTGTCATGGCATCACCTCCGAAACTATAGTCCATCTATAGTATCGTAATATCTATAAAAAAACTTGAGTTTTTTTCATTATTAGACTTTCAAGCTACATCAAGCCGTATCGCCCAAGTAACCCAATTGAAAACTGGAACCTGTCCCCAATTCACATCCCTAAAATAGGTTCTTTTTTTGGCGGCTCAGTCGACCTCTTAGGCGCAGTATGGCTTGGGAATGGAGTTGGGAGATTCTTGATTCCGAAAGCTTCATAATGACGGCTATTTCTTTAAGAGTTAAATCCTCCTGATAATACAGAGCAACCACTAGCTTTTCTTTTTCAGGAAGTTTTTCGACGGCATCAGCCATGATTTTCTTTTGCTCTTTGAGTTCAACTTCTTGATAGGCTTCTTGGGCCTGAGGGTCTTTGAGCTGTGTTTTAGGAGAACTATGAAACTCTCCATCCTCCCCCGCAGCCATTTCATCTAATGAGGTTAAATTAAGTATCTGGCCTTGATGGATGACCGCTTCCAGGTCTCGCAGTTCCATCTGTAAAAATACCGCCACTTCCTCGTTGCGAGCCGGGCGCCCCTGTTGAGCCTCAATTTCAGAGAAAGCCTCTTGAACCCGTTTAATTTTCTGCCGGGCGGAGTGTGGAACCCAGTCCATAGTCCTCAAGCCATCGATCATCGCCCCACGGATTCTCAAGGTAGCATAGGTTTCGAATTTAACCCCTCGACCGGCGTCAAAGCGTTCCAAGGCATCCATCAAGCCAAATACGCCATAACCGATTAAGTCATCTTCATCAACATGTTGAGGTAAGGAAATAGCCAACCGACCGGCAATGCGCTTGACTAACGGCAAATAGTTTGCGATTTGTTCTTCTCGCCAAGCTCCACGATTGGCCGCTTCATAAGGATTCGCTATCATGTTGACCCCCCTCCCTTACAAGTCGGTCCTTCAGTATCGGTGACTCGTTTAATCACCCCAACCCATTCTCCTTACGATCTCAGCTTGTTTTTCGACACTTGGCATCCCCTCTACTAACTCATGATTCAATTGACCGGCGACAGGAGATAGGGGGGGTAGTGTTATCGAAGCTTGTTCAATCGCAGAATCTCGTTCTGTCTCTGCATAGCTCAAGTCATCCTCTTGCCCTACCGCAATATCTAAAACTGCACCAAGGTGCTGTAATTCTTGGTCGATAGCGGATTTCTCAAAAACAGTTATACATACGATGCATATTCCGTAAATCAAGGCAAACCCTACTATCGCGCTGAGAATCACTCTCAGAAAACTCTCACCCACCAAGATACTGACTACTGCTAATATAACTGAACAGCCAATCGCTAAATACCAAGCCCAAATCCGTAGTTTGTCCATCATTACTTAAATCACCTTTTCGCCGTGGTTAATGGTCCGAACCTTCAGATCCCCTGTACCTACATCAAAATGAATGGTTCGACCAAAGTTTCCGCCCACATCTGAAACGAGCAGCGGTATTCCCAGGCGTTTTAACTCTATAATCACTTGTTCTGCATTGCGATCGCCAATTTTCAAAACCGGTGGCTTACCCGGAAAAGAAAACATTTGAGCACCGCCGGCGATTTTCGCCCGTAGGCGAGTTTTGACTGCTCCTAAGCGTAGAACCTCTTCGACGAGCACATCCATCGCTGTATCAGCGTATTTGGCAAGGTTTCCTCCATTGCTCCCCCCCGCTGTAGGTAGCATTATATGAGCCATTCCACCGACTCTTTGCAACGGATCATGGATGCAGATCCCAATGCATGAGCCAAGACCTGCTGTCATCAAAATATCGGGGGCTTTTGCCACTTTCAAATCAGCCATCCCTACGCTAATCACATTACTCATACTCCAATAGCTCCCAGCAATTTACTTAATGACCCTTCATCGGGTAAAAAAACAAATTTCCCTTCTATTTGTGGTAGTCCAGAAAGCTGGGTGTTGATAAATAGCACTGTATCCTCTAGCACCCCGTCTTCCAGAAGAATGGCATCAAAAATTGCCCCAACCATATCCACCGCCAAAGCCGGTACCGAAGGCTGGAGGGGAATACCGGAAAACTGAGTAAGGGCCATGAGGAAGGAACTCACCATAATATTTCCTACCTCTTTCATGGCCGATTGCGCCATCTCATTACTAAAAAGATCAAAGGACTCGTTCGTCCCAAAGAGAGCTTGCACTAAAATCTCAGCACTCTGCAAAGGGAAGAAGAACACAGCCTTTCCTGGAGCATCGCCTTCGACTTTAACGTAGATAACAGCCTGAGGAACCTCAATATTCCCGATCACCGCAGGAGCCTTATCAAACTCGATAGCCCGCACCTCCGGAATCGACATATCGATCCGTCGGTTAAGCATAGTCGACAATGCCGTCGCCGCATGCCCAGACCCAATATTTCCAACCTCACGCAACGCATCCAATTGTATTTGATTGATTTCCACTTCTACACCAATCCTCTCTTGCGCAAGTCTCTTTGAATATTAAAAACACATCGTACGATGCGGTCACGATCCCGATCAGAAATCTGATAAAAGTCCACAGATATGGAAAAATTCTTCGTATCCTCGATTGGTACAACGCGGCACACCCGCCCCGGTGTTCCAATGGGACAGGAAGGTAACTCAAGGTTAGCATAAAGAATAGTACCAATGTCCAACTTTTCCTTAGATTGAAAGCGCATTCCACCACCACTTAAATCCAGCATAATACCATTTTTAACATCACTAAGACCCTCTCTTTCCACAACTTGGTAGGTTAACGGGTAATGAGCAGCCACCCGCACATAATTTCTTCTTTGAATCCGCTTAATGACTTTTGGCATTTCGAGGATAAAGATAGAAATGGGTACGGCAATACGCTGAATAACTGTGGTATGAAAAGAATAGGAAGCCACATCATCCCAGAAAGTGACTTCGACCGGGGTCCTTTCGTGGAGGGGGACAATCAACCCCTGATGCTGTGGCGCATAGACAGATAGTCGCGTTTTGCCCACTTCATCGATGTGGGTTCTATAATTACCTTTGTACTCCCCTTCTGAAACGACTAGCTCTACTGCTAATCCGGGAGACAACTTATCTAAGTATTGCATTGCCTCACCCCCCTGAGCAAAGATTACTATCTCATTAAATAGTGAGTTAATTAAAAACTCGTAATAGATTCGTCAGAAACCCGCGTATTCCTCCCGCTTGCTTCGGCGGACTGAGATATAAGCCGGATACTGAGCTGGCGATCCATTGAATGCATTGCGAGGCCGAACTTTGCGGATAGGAAATACTAACCGGTTCTTGCCTCATCACAGATTTACCTACCGCTGCATCTTCATACACCCATCCTAA
Organism: Desulfitobacterium sp. THU1; assembly: GCF_038181555.1. NCBI lineage: Bacteria > Bacillati > Bacillota > Clostridia > Eubacteriales > Desulfitobacteriaceae > Desulfitobacterium > Desulfitobacterium sp. THU1. The sequence goes on from NZ_JBBWUA010000002.1 coordinate 309,835, forward strand.
AAGGGTTAAGGATATATTTAAGAACCTATACGAGGCACTCTCGAGACGTTCATAAGTATCCTTAGCATCGGATTCCTTTTGTACACGATTCACTACCACGTTGACAGAAAAATTACTTCTCACTTGTTGCAGAGCTTTAAGGAGTCCATACGCATCCGTTAGGGCAGTCGGTTCGGGAGTAGTAATTAAGATAATATCATCAGCTGCCTTGAGAAAGTTCAACACTGTATGTCCCAACCCTGCGCCGGTGTCGATAATGATGATATCCGCCAGACCCTCTAAGCGGCCTAAGTTTCTTACGACCTCTTCCAAGCGCTCTCGCTCAATATTAGCAAGATCCTGTACTCCAGATCCCCCTGGTAATATTCCGATTCCCTTGGGTCCGGAAATGAGAATTTCTTCAATTTCCTTCTCGCCACTAAGGAGGTGCTCCAAGGTATAACGTGGAGTCACGCCACAGGCAATATCGAGATTAGCTAGTCCTAAATCCCCATCAAGCAGGATGACCCGATAGCCAAGATCGATCAATGCTAAACCCAAATTCACACTAAAATTCGTTTTCCCTACTCCACCTTTGCCACTGGTGACAGCGAGCACACGCAAGCTTTGTTTTGATTCCAATTTGTGGCGAGAAGCAAGACGTTTCAATACCTTGGCCTGATCATTCACGTCCATCCCCCTCACCAAGTATATAACGAGTTAGGCGCTCCGGAGTCGCCACTTCAATATCATCCGGAACATTTTGTCCATTAGTAATATAGGCCACCGGCAGGTTCGTTTTTTCCAATAGGTTAAGGATAATGCCTCCGCCCACGGTTTCATCGAGTTTTGTAAAAATAAGATGAGTAGTAAAGGGCTCGAAGCGCTGGTAAATTTTCGCCAGATCAGCAGATTGGGTCGCTGCACTCATAACCAACATGGTAAGATCCGGCTGAGCCTTGTCGAGGAAGGATTTTAGCTCAGACATATGCAGCTCATGATGAGGGCTACGACCGGCTGTATCAATAAATATCAGTTCCTTGTCCCCATGACGTTCAATAGCCTCGCGAAGGCCTGTGGGCGTCATGACCACCTCGACAGGAACACCGATAATCTCACCAAAGGTCTTCAGCTGTTCCACCGCTGCTACCCGATAAGTATCGGCTGTGATTAAGGCCACCCGTCGCTTATCGACAATACTAAAGCCAGCAGCTAGCTTGCCAATGGTCGTAGTTTTACCTACCCCAGTGGGTCCGATTAAAGCAATAATCCGAGGTTTACGGATCCCCGGCTGGATAGCAGCCGTATTGGCGCATATCTCACGTATGGATTCCTTAATACAGGCTCTGACGCGATGGTCGTCGATCCAATCTTCCTCGCGTACATTCTGCTGGACATTGCGCAGAAGATTCTTGACTAGCTTCGAACGGATACCCTGTCTTTTTAGGCGTTCAGCCCATTTTTGCAAGGGCACCGGCCATATTACCTGTTCGCCCTCTAGCCCCTCAAGTTGACGATTCATGTTCTCCAACAATTTGCGCATAGCGAGAATCTCTGTTTCTAAATCGTCTGCTTCCCTGGACTTGGCAACCTTGCTCTCACCTTGAAGAGAGCTTTGTTGCGCCTCAATGAATCGATGAGTTTGACTTGGCGCTTGGCTTGCAGCCCCATAAGGGTTAGTTGCGTACAGAGGCTTTGCTGGTGTTTGTTTCTTCGCTACGGGCTCCTCTTCAATTGCAGCCATCACTTCCACCTTAGGTTTGCCGAAAAACCCTAAAAAACCGCCTTCTTTAAATTGTCGAGTTTGCAGGATAACAGCATCTGAGCCCAGTTCCTGCTTTACCTTGCCCATGGTTTCCGCGACAGTATCGCCAATAAAGCGTTTAACTCGCATTTCCAGTCGTCACCATCCCTACTGCCTGAACTTGTACCCCATGTACAAGCTCGTTATATGATAATACGATAAGCTGAGGCAACTGCCGTTCTGTCACCCGTTTTAAATTAATCCTTACAACCGGTGCACATACCAGTACCGGGTTGAAACCCTTGAGAACCATCTTTTCAATCTCACGAGCCAACGACTGCATGATTTCTTGGAGAACTCGGGGATCCAGAGTCATATAACTACCATAGTCTGAAGGTTGAATACTATCCAGAATCTGTTGCTCTAACTTCGGTTCTAGGGTAAGTACCGGTAATTCCTTATTGCTACCTAAGAGAGGTTGTACAATTTGTCGTCCTAAGGACTGACGTACGTACTCCGTTAAACGATCAAGATCCTTCGTGGTTCCGGCATAATCCGCCAGAGTCTCAAGAATCGTGACCATATCCCGAATAGAAACCCGTTCTCTCAGCAGATTGGAGAGAATCTTTTGCATTTGACCCAGGTTGATGTGCTCCAGCGCATCATCCACCGCTGCCGGGGCCTGTTCGCGGGCGTGATCCAGAAGTGTTTTCACATCCTGACGGCTCAAAATCTCCCAAGCATTGCTCTTAATGACTTCGGTAAGATGTGTGGCTAAGACCGTGGGGGCGTCTACGACTGTTCCACCATTCATCTCTACCTCTTCGCGGTAAATAGCATTAATCCATTTAGCATCTAAGCCAAAGGCTGGTTCCTTCGTAGGGATACCCGGAATATTATCATCGCCCAGACCGCTGCTCATAGCCAGATAATGGTCGGCCATGATCTCCCCTCCGGCCACCTCGGCACCGCGTAATTTAATAGAATACTGATTGGGCTGTAGATTCATATTATCTCTGACGCGAATAACGGGAACTATAAAGCCCAGCTCACTGGCTACTTGGCGGCGAATTAGGACAATCCTGTCCAGTAAATCTCCGCCCTGCTGGACATCCACCAAGGCGATAAGCGCATACCCTAGCTCCAGCTCCATATTATCGATAGTCAAAAGACTAAGGACATTCTCTGGCTTTTTACTTTCCTCAATGGCTGTTTCTCTTGCCGCTGCTGTCTCCTCGACTAGGTTCTTTTGGCTGCCTTTGTCCATAGTTCTTCCGAGTATCACTAAAGCGATGGCCACAATCAGTAAGGGTAACCAAGGGAGTCCAAATAGTGCCAAGACTAAACATACTCCTGCTGTAATATAGAGGGCTTTCGGGGTACGAAAGAGTTGACTGGATAAGTCTTGCCCCAAGTTGGTCTCAGAAGCCGCCCTTGTGACCACAAGACCAGTAGCAGTAGACATCAAAAGGGCTGGAATCTGTGTGACGAGTCCATCCCCAATCGTAAGCAACGTATAGGTATGTAAGGCTTCCATAATATCCATGCCCCGCATAGCGATCCCTGTTACAAATCCGCCAATGATATTGATAAAGAGGATAATTATTGCAGCAATAGCGTCCCCTTTTACGAATTTACTGGCTCCATCCATAGCCCCGTAAAAATCGGCTTCTGCTTGGATTTTTTTCCGCCGATCCCGAGCTTGTAGATCGGTAATCATACCGGCGTTAAGATCCGCATCAATGCTCATCTGCTTTCCTGGCATAGCATCCAAAGTAAAACGAGCGCCTACTTCCGATACCCGTTCCGAACCCTTTGTAATAACAATGAAATTCACAACGACTAGAATGGCAAAGATAATAAAACCAACAACCGGTTCGCCGCGCACAACGAACTCCCCGAATTGCTCGATGACATTGCCGGCATGACCATCGGCAAGAATTAAACGTGTCGTTGAGACATTCAGGGATAGTCTGAATAAGGTCAAGATAAGAATTAGAGAAGGTAGTACCGAAAAATCCAGAGGATCTTTGGTAAACACCGAAATCATCAGGGTAAGCACAGCAGAAGTAATGCTGACTGTCAATAGAATATCCAGTAGTAAGGGGGGGATCGGGATGACCATCATGACAACAATGGAAACGATAAAAATTGCCGCAAGGACATCGATATTGTTATACCAGCGACGGCTTATGTCTGTAGCCATGAGTGGATTCCTCCTTTCTTACCCTCTAAAATTCTTACCCAGTATATTTTTTTCGCTTGAGCTTGTAGACGAAGGCGAGGACCTCTGCTACAGCTTTATAAAGTTCCGCGGGTACGGCCTGTCCAATCTCTGCTTGAGCGAAGAGGGCACGGGCCAGCGGCTTGTTTTCCATGGTAATGATGCCATATTCTTTGGCAAGCTGTTTAATCCGTTGGGCAATTTCATCAGCTCCTTTGGCAACGATGACGGGAGCTGCATTTTCCTTAGGGTCATAGCGCAGAGCGACTGCAAAGTGAGTCGGGTTGGTCACGACCACATCGGCCGTCTTTAAGTCCTGCATCATTCGTTGCATGGCCATGGCTCTTTGCTTTCGCTTAATCTCACTTTTTATCTGAGGATTACCTTCCGTTTGCTTGTACTCTTGCTTCATCTCTTCATGGGACATTTTGAGGTTTTTCTCATAATCCCACCATTGATAGAGGAAATCTATCCCGGCAATGATAAAAAAGGATAAAGCAATTTTCCAGCCTAGGTCAACAATCAATCCACCGATGAATACCGCCCCTTGGCCTACCGTAAAGCGAGCCATGACCGGAAAGACTTCAAAGTTGTCACGGAGGGTTGCGTAGAGGAAATAGCCAATAAAGATGACTTTCAACAAGGATTTGGCCAGTTCTACCCATGCTTTTACGCCAAACATACGCTTGGCCCCGTTGAGAGGGCTAATGCGACTAAGCTGAGGTTTTAAGGGCTCAAGGGTGAAAAGAGTACGTACTTGTAGGTAATTGGCACCTATGGCAATGATTAGCCCGACTATAAATATAGGAGCAATGATTTGAATACCTAACCAAACCAGATCCACCATTAAGCTGGCAACGGAACGTGTTGTCCATTCGCTCGAAAGTTTATAGACGTAAGTGAATATTTCTTGAGTCTTTACCAGCATGGTCGGGACATAGAACTTCAAAAGTCCAATAAAACTAACCAGCATGAGTGCGGAGACCATTTCCGTACTCTTAAACACTTGACCTTTCTTGCGCGCCTCTTGCCGGCGCTTGGGAGTGGCCTGATGTGTTTTTTCACTCATGTTTGCTGCCACCCCTTATAAAGCTCTAAAAGCATGTTCATCGCTCGGTCAAACAGCATATTCACCGTTTCTCCGAAAAAACTAATTCCTAAGAACAGAATAATGAAACCCATAATAATCTTCACCGGGAAAATAACCGTAAAGATATTCATCTGAGGAACAGTCCGCATTAACAATCCTACCCCGATATCTGAAAGGACCAACGCTCCCATAACCGGTAAGGCAAGTTGAATAGAGAGTGTAAAGATATCGCTGAAAAGATGAACAAAATAATTAATCCCTTGGGGTAGAGCTGACGGATCAATGGGTACATATTTGTAACTCTCGACCATGGCTGCGATCATATAATGGTGGGAGTTCGTCGCTAGCAACAGCATAATGGCGATAATCATTTGGAAATTTCCCATCATGGCACTTTGTACACCGAAGATGGGATCGATAGCGCCGCTCATGTTAAACCCCATCTGCAAATCGATTATTCGACCAGCGCCCTCTAATACTGCGGTAATGGCATAGATGACAAAACCCACGACCAAGCCGACAAAGATCTCTTTGATCAGGAGTCCGGCATAAGGTAAGGTCTCACTGGGAATCAGAGGTCCTCTAGCTTGGATTATCGGATAGAGAATAACGGATATGCTCACGGCCAAGCCCAACTTAACCATTGCAGGGACACCACGAGCTCCAAATACAGGGGCCAGCATAATCATTCCCGCCCACCGGGAGAGAATGATGAGGAACAATGTGAGATTCCATTGCAAAAATTCTGCTAAGCCCATATCACTCCTCCGAGATTATTAGTAATTTCCAAAAGTAGCCAATTCGTTAAATAGATTTGATGTGTAACCGGTGAGTACGTCAAGCATCCAAGGACCAAGTAGTAACATCACCAGCGCAATCCCTAAAATCTTAGGTATAAAGGTCAGGGTCTGCTCTTGAATCTGGGTCATGGCCTGAAAAATACTGACCAATAAACCCACAAGCAAGCTCACACCCAAAATCGGACCTCCAATCATGAGGGCAGTCATCAAGGCTTCCTTGGCCAAGTATAGTACATCATTTTGGGTCATCATACACCCCTTCTATCAAAAGACTGACCTACTGAGTGATAGCAGGAATCGAGTGATTGGTCATACTAAGCTATAGCTAAATATCTCGACGCGAAAGCTAGTAAAAACTAGTGACGAGGGATTGGACCACAAGATGCCAACCATCAACGAGAACAAATAAGAGAATTTTGAAAGGTAAGGAAATCATCATCGGTGGTAGCATCATCATACCCATGGACATCAAGACGGAAGCCACTAACATATCGATGACCATAAAGGGAATAAATATGGCAAAGCCCATTTGAAAGGCTGTCTTTAATTCACTGATAACAAAGGCGGGAATCAATACATAGGTTGGAATATCCCCGTAGGTTTGTGGCCGTTCCATGCGGGCCAAACCAACGAAAAGTTCAAGATCCTTTTCCCGAGTCTGTTCAAACATAAATTGCCGCAAGGGAGCTTCTGCTTGATCCAGCGCCTCAGCCTGAGTGATTTGGCTTTGCATGTAGGGCTGAAGGGCTTGGGTGTTCACTTCGTTCCAGGTGGGAGCCATGACAAAAAAAGTTAAGAATAAGGACAGACCGATGATCACCTGGGTTGGTGGCAGTTGCTGAGTCCCCAGAGCATTGCGCACAAAAGAGAGTACAATAACGATACGGGTAAAGGAGGTCATTAACACGAGGATGGCAGGAGCAATCGATAAAACGGTCATCATGAGCAGAATCTGCAGAGTCGTACTCGTCTGCTCAGCCGTTGTTGCCCCGAAATCAAGGGTTAAACCGGCTGCTAACACGGGTTGAGTATCTCTAAGAAGCAAACCCAGCATCAGCAGGATCAGCAAGCCTATTTTTCCTCTATGATCTCGCACTGAACTCCAAGATCGCCCGGTGGCCATTAGCGTTCCACCTCCTCTAGCAAACGTTCGAGTTCATCTTCAAATGGCTCTTTCCCTTTGCGGCGTTTGCCACCAAAGGCCTGTTGAGCAATCCCCGCAAAAATGCCCTCCACTCGCTCAGCGGGTCGGTGGGCAAGCTCATCGAGAATCTCCGCCGCCAGCTCCGGATCATTAATCTCATCGATTTTGGTCAAATGATGATCTGTTCCCGCCAAGACTTGGAGCTTCCCGGCGACCTCGACGAGATAGAGAGACTGGTTGGTATTGAGCATTTGCCGATCCAGAACCCTTGCCCAGGGCGCCTGCATGCCTCGAAAGGAAGCTTGATTCATGCGCCGAATGACCCATAGAGCTACAACCAGAATGAGGATAAAGATGAGGATCGTTCCCACAAGTCCCCCCCAATAGGAGGAATCGAGCCCTGGTTGGCTCACGGATTCAGTAAGTTGACCTTGATATGGTGTAGCATCATTTATGCTCACTTGGATATAGGACATTTTATTTCAACGCCTTTTGTACAGCCTCAACCACCCGATCAGCTTGGAAAGGTTTTACAATAAAGTCCTTAGCTCCAGATTGAATGGCGTCAATAACCATGGCCTGCTGACCCATCGCACTACACATAACGACTCTGGCTTGTGGATCGCGCTTTCTGATCTCACGCACCGCTTGCAATCCATCCATTTCCGGCATGGTAATATCCATAATGACCAAATCCGGCGCCAACTCTACAAATTTGTCCACGGCAATCGCACCGTTTTCAGCTTCCCCGACGACAGTGAAGCCGTTTTTCGTTAAAATATCCTTCACCATCATCCGCATAAATGCTGCGTCATCAACAATTAAAATATTAGCACCCACTATTTTTCCTCCTTATAAGAACTGAATTACTATTTAGTCCTCTGTTGGCCGGAACGTTCTAGAGTCCCATGGCCTTTGTCATACGCTCGCTGGGCTGCACGATATCAGTAATGCGAATCCCAAAGGTCTCATTGATAACAACGACTTCGCATTTTGCGACAAGCTTACCATTGACGATCATATCGACGGGCTCTCCCGCCAGCCGGTCTAATTCTATTACAGATCCCGGCCCCAGTTCAAGAATTTCCTTAATAGTTTTCTTTGCTTTACCTAGCTCCACACTGACTTGTAAGGGGACATCCAGAATGAGTCCGAGATTATCTTGCCCCTGAATCAGCTCGGTAGGCTTTAAGGGAACGAATTGGGCCGGTTGCACTGTGGTTGGTGGAGCCCCGTATCCCCCTGCATACTGTCCTCCCGGAGCATGCCCATATGCTGGGCCACCATAGCTTTGCTGAGGGTACTCCGGCTGAGGTGCATATGCTGCTTGAGGTGGCTGTTGTGGTGGTGGTTGAACCGGCTGTCCATAGCTCGCAGCAGGAGCCTGAGCAGGAGCAGGCGGCGGTGTCGGCTTTGTTGCTGGTTTTGAGCTTGGTCCTCCCATGGAACCGAGAAGTTTTTCAACCATACCTTTCGCCACAGGAATGGGAATCACTTGGACTAAGATACTGTCAATAACATCTCCTACAACCATCCGGAAAGAGATTCTGACAAGCTTCTCTTGGGTATTAAGGAAGTTGTCAATAGCATTGCTCTCTTGCCCGGACATATCATTTAAGACCAGTTGTGGTGGTGTGATATCAATAACGGAGTTAAACATGGTTGACATGGATGTAGCGGCTGAACCCATCATCTGGTTCATGGCTTCAGCAACACCGCTGATGCTGAGCTCACTTAGCTCTTCAGAAGGATTTTGACCGTCACCCCCCATCATTAAATCGACGATGACCGACCCATCCCGCTGTGAGAGGATGAGAAGGTTGGACCCTTCTATACCTACTTTATAACGGACATCCACAATGATTGAAGGAATCGGGTAGTCTTTGCGAATTTGATCAGAGTCTGCCAAATCGACTTTGGGTGTAGTGATCTCTACCTTTCGCATTAAGAGCTGAGATAAGGTCGTGGCAGCAGTTCCCATGGAGATATTAGCAATCTCTCCTATTGCATCCTTTTCCATATCACTAAACTCTTGAGTGGGTTGTTCTTCGCTTGGGGGACCTGATTCAAGATTCCCTCCCAGTAGGGCATCGATTTCTTCCTGGGAAAGCATCCCATTACCCATCCTGATCCCTTCCTTCCTCAACGATTTCTGTTAATTGGATAGCGAGATGATCTCCTTGCAAACCAGGAACTCCTCTAAACTTACGATAACTCCCCACAAAGACTGGGAGTGGTTCCTTCACATTTTGCATCAGTGGAATGACATCCCCTGGTTCTAACTCTAATAGGTCGCGCACTAGTATCTCTGAATATCCCAACAATGTGGTCATATCTACTTTAGCCCATTCTATCTTCTTGCGAATCACATTGACCTGTTCTTTCGTATTCTCTTTAGCTTGGGTGGAGAAAAGGAACAAGGTACTAAGTTTATCCAAGATGGGTTCCAGAACAAGGTACGGGAGACACATATTAATCATCCCTACCATCTCTCCGATCGTAACCTCCAAAGTGACCAGAATAATCATTTCATTGGGAGCTACAATCTGCGTAAACTGTGGATTAGTTTCTAGGACGATAAACTCTGGCTCGCTCTCCATTACCTCTGTCCAAGCCTCACTAATCATTTCAATCATCTGCTCCGTACGATGAGCAATAATCGTACGTTCTATCTCCGTAAGGTCTCTATTTTTCTCTGAGCTTTGCCCTTGTCCGCCTAATAATCGATCAATGATCGCAAAGGCTACAGCCGGGCTCATCTCCATCAACAGCGTCCCTTCCAAAGGGCTCAAGGTATACAGGCTAAGAATGGTCGGATTTGGCAAGGAGCGAATGAACTCATCATAAGTAATCTGTTCAATAGAACTGACCTTGGCCTCAATCACGGTATGGAGATTTCCGGACAAATATGTAGTCAGTGACCGGCAATAATTCTCATAAATATTTTGGAGGGAGTGAATCTGATCTTTGGAGAATTTATTCGGTCGTTTAAAATCATAAACTCGGATTTTCTTTTGAGTTTTTGTCGTCTTAATTTCTTCAGCATCGACCTGCCCATCAGAAAGCGCATTCAGTAGGGCATCAATTTCTTCTTGAGACAATACCTCTCCCATAAGATCCCCCCTCTCAATTTCGTAGTATAGCTTCTATAGTAGAATAGATTTGTAAAGAAACGGAGAACTTTTGCATTTATTATTGAATGATGTCCTCGAACAATGTTCTTTACTGATACTCAAAATCTTCAATAACAAGAGCCTTTGAACAAA